>NZ_KV817936.1:0-1816 GCF_001814825.1 Corynebacterium sp. HMSC071B10
TCTGTGAAATCTCTCTGTGAAATCTCTCTGGTACATTTGCACTAGAAGTGCCTAGGGGTGTTCCGATGCTCACCGTGCTGGTTAGAGGAGGTGGCGTGTGTGCTGACTATCGCGAAGATGGGTGCGCATTCCGTGGCCTATTATCAGTCCACGGTGGATGAGAATCGGGGGCCGGATTCGTATTATTCTGAGGACGGGAAGCAGCCTGCTTCGGTGTGGCTTCGGGGTGAGAATGTGGCTGAGGTTTCGGCGTTTTTGGGTGCCGAAAACGGCGCTGTTGTGTCCGGGAAAACGGTTGAGAATTGGTTCAATAAGGCGGTTGCCCCGAGTGGTGTAAAGCTTGGAAAAGCTCTCGGGGATAAAGGGGTTCCGGGTTTCGATCTGACGTTTTGTGCGCCGAAATCGGTGTCGCTGTTGTGGGCTATGGGGGATGATTCTGACGTTCGTGGCATCGTCGATGAAGCCCACCAGGCGGCAGTAAATCAGGCGCTGGATTATCTGTCAGAGCATGCTGGCTATACGCGAAAGCAAGACCCGACTGTGTCTCAGAAGCGTTTGATTATTGAAAAGCTGGCGGGTATTTCTGGCGTGAAATACGAGCACCGAACCTCGCGTGCGGGCGACCCGCACGTTCACTCGCACGTGTTGTTGGCGAATAAGCAGTTGTGCCAGGACGGCAGGGTTCGCACTCTTGATGGAGTCAGTTTGTACCACGAGGCGCGCGCGGCGGGCATGGTGTATCAGGCTACGGTGCGCGAGATTTTGAGTCGAAAACTTGGCGTGGAGTTCGGTCATGTGGTCAATGGTTGCGCGGAAATTGTCGGGCTTGATGACCCAGATGTGCTTGCGTCGTATTCGACTAGGGCGCGTGAGATTGACCAGTGGCAGGCCGAGAATGGTCTGGAGACGCGGGCGGCGTATGAGCGCATCGCACAGAAAGTCACCCGCCGCACTAAGGACACCGAGACTCCATTAGACGAGCTTGAAACCGAGTGGGCTAGTGCCGAACATGGCGCAACGGTGCGTGCGTTTGTGGACGGACTGGAGCCAAGAGGTAAAGAGGACTCGCGTGAATTGGGGGAGGATTTCTTGCCGAAACCTGCCCAGGTTTTGGCCGAGGTTATCGCAGAACGCTCCACGTTTACTCGTGCCGATGTGGCTGAAAAAGCAGCGGAACTTATCCGCCCTGGCGCAGTTTCTCCGCAGGATATGACTGCCACTGTGGAGCGTTTTGTTGATGCCGCGTTGGGTGAAAAAGGAACGTGGTCGGTGACTCCGGAGAAGGCCCGGCAGCTGGATAATACCCAGCGCGAAGGCTCGCAGAAGTACACCACCGTCGAGGTTGTCGACGAGGTTGAACGAGTAGTTGATATGGCTACTGCACGGGTTGAGCGCGGGGTTAATGCCGAGTCGATTCAGCCGGTTGAAGACGAACTATCTCCTGCTCAGGCGGACGCTATGCGCGCGGTTGTCAGTTCTGACTATCTGGCTTCTGTGGTAGTCGCGCCTGCCGGTGCTGGTAAGACGTCTTCACTTAAAGCCGCGCACAAGGCATGGAACCAGTCTGGTAAACACGTCGTGGGTCTAGCGCCGACTGGTAAGGCTGCTGATGTGATGGTGGGCGAGAATGTGGCTGATGAATCCATGACGATTGCCCGCGCATATGTTGGCACCGACGAGCTGACACCGGAGCAAACAGCGGCGAAGTTGGGGTGGGGCCAGGACACCGTCCTAGTCGTAGATGAAGCCGGCATGGTGTCTAACCCGGATATGGCTCGCGTGCTGGAGACGGCTAGTGCCGCAGGTTCGCGTGTGG
>NZ_KV817937.1:0-168766 GCF_001814825.1 Corynebacterium sp. HMSC071B10
GTGTGAAGATGGATAGGAGAGACTGAAGTGCCTAGTCTCGGAACAAGACTTCTGTGAGAGCGTATGCGGTTGGGTGTGGATGTGTCAGGTTGTCGAAGTTGGGGAGAGGTTTATTTTTGATTGTTTTTCTTTCCCGTGGTGACGGTGAGAATGCGTGTGTGTCGGATTCGCAGCCCGCGTCCCCGTCGCACACGGCTGTCGCAATCGCGGGGCTGGTGCCGGGGATCGGGTCGGAGGATGAGTCCCCGCACCCGACGAGGGCCAAAGCGGCGGTGGTAACGGCAAGGGCGAAGCTTGTAGTTCTCTTGGACATAGCATGGAGTTTACTCAATGCCTCCCCAGCAAGCTTGTCATTTGCCCATTACGGTGGGGCGCATGGACGGTTTGCAGTTCCACGACATCGATTCCCCGATCGGTCGCCTTGGCCTGGTGATATCGAGCAGGGGAGTGGCCAAGGTCCTGCTTGAGGCCGACGACATTGAGACGGAGCGTGCCCGCGTCGCCGAATATGCTGAGATCCCCCTCGCTGCGCACCAGCTCGAGGAGTATTTCGCGGGCAGGCGGCAGCAGTTTACGGTGCCGCTTGACTTCCGCTTCGCCACCGATTTCCACCGCCAGGTTCTTGAGGAGCTCGCCCGCGTGCATTTCGGCGACACCACGACGTACAAGGCGCTCGCGGAGCGCGTCGGCAACCCCAAGGCAGTGCGCGCTGTGGGCAGCGCGTGCGCACGCAACCCGCTGCCCCTGCTCGTGCCCTGCCACCGCGTGCTGCGTGCCGACGGTTCGCTCGGCGGTTATCGTGGCGGTAAGCAGGCAAAACGTTTTCTATTGAATCTGGAGGGCAACAATGTCTGATGGTTTTCTCAAACGGGGCAGCGCGCCGGGCTCAGCCGCCGCCGAGGCCGCGGGTCTTCGCTGGCTGCGCGAGGGGTCGTCGGCGGTGGTCGAGGTGCTTTCGCTTGACGACGCCGCAAATACCCTCACCATCGAGACCGTCAACCCTGCACGCCCCACCGCTGAGTCCGCGGCTCAGGCCGGACGCGAGCTGGCGGCAGTCCACGCGGCAGGCGCTCCCGCCTTCGGTGCCCCGCCGACCGGGTGGGACGGCCCCAACTTCATTGGCCGCCTCGAGCAGGAGTGCACACCAACGGAACGTTGGGCGGACTTCTACGTGCACCAACGGGTTCTGCCATTCGCCCACTCCGCGCACGAAGTGGGCAATCTCGACGCGCGGGGGTTGGAGGAGGTCGCCCGTGCTTGCGATGCGCTGCTTGAAGAAGACGAGGATGCCCCGCTTGCGCGCATCCACGGCGACCTATGGGTCGGCAACCTCCTGTTTAGCCCGGAAGGTCCCCGTTTTATCGACCCAGCTGCGCACGGCGGGCACCCGCTCACCGATATCGCGATGCTGGAGCTGTTTGGCGCGCCCTACTTTGACGCGATCGTGGACGGCTACGTGCGCGCCGGTGGGGTGCTCGGCAGTGCTGAGATCGCAGACGCCTGGCGGGCCCGCATCCCGATCCACCAGCTCCACCCGTTGGCGGTGCATGCCACCACGCACGGGCCCAGCTACGCATCCGCGCTGGTCCGCGCCGCGCACGACACTCTTGACGCAATGTAATACCTGTATTACTCTCATGTATTACATGTAATACATCAATGTAGGTGCAGGAGGTTGTTGGTGATGAGCGAGGTAGAAAAGCGTCTTGAGCAACTTCTGCAAGAAAAGCGGAAGGCGGGAGCGACCGTGTCGATGCGAGAGCTGAATCAGAAAACCAGGGACGTGATTGCGCGGGTGCGCAATGGCGGCGAGACCTTGACGGTGACTGATAGGGGCGAACCTGTGGCGGAGATCCGGCCGGTGGGCGAGCGCAGCCCCATCGACCTGATGGAAGAGGCCGGCTTGGTCGTGCGCCGTGGCAGGCCTTTCAAGATCACGTGGGAGCTTGCGCCCAACAACGGGCTGACGCTTGAGCAATTTCTCGCTGAGGAGCGGGAGGAGGCGGAGCTGTGATGCGCCAACTGTATGTGGACACCTCGGCGATCATTCCCACGATGAGCAGCGAAGTCTATACGAAATGGGCCAAGGACGTACTTGACGGGCATGGGTTGGTGAGCTCTGTGCTGACCGAAGTTGAGCTGACTAGGTACACGTACCGTGCGGGGATGGATCCGAAGAGTGCAGATGAGGTGGCGGAGGGCCTTCTGACGCTCGCGATTGATTCGAGAGTGTTGCAGGCTGCAAAACTCATTATCGGCAAAGTTAAGACGCTCGACGCCATCCACCTCGGCACGTGGGTGCAGGCGCGCGCGTTCGGGCTCGACTGCGATTTCGTCACAGCGGACCGGCGCCTCGCCGCGGCGGCACAGGGCATCGGCGCACGCGTCATCCACCCCTTCGAGGACCTTTAGTCGGCGGTGTTGCGCCACCAGGTTTCTCGCGGGCCCGGTGGCAGGTGGCGCTTGTGCTGGCCGACGTGCCACAGGTGCGCCAGGCGCGCCGCTGCCTCTGCGGGGACGGGCTTGCCTTCCAGGTAGTCGTCGATAAGCGGATAGCTCACGCCGAGCGCCTCCTCGTCAGGCAGCGCCGGGCGATCCTCCTCCAGGTCCGCGGTGGGCACCTTCTCCCACAGCCGTGGGTTCGCTCCCAGGTGCTTAAGCAGGGCGGCACCCTGGCGCTTGTTCAGACCGGCAAGGGGGAGGAGGTCGGCCGCGCCGTCGCCGAACTTGGTAAAGAACCCGGTGACGTTTTCTGCCGCGTGGTCGGTGCCGATGACTAGGCTGCCGCGCTCGCCGGCGATGGCGTACTGGGCGACCATCCGCACGCGCGCCTTCACGTTGCCCTTATTGAAGTCGCCGAGGCCAGGCGCCCCGAGCGCGTCCGCCACTTGCGCCCCCAGCGCGTCCGTGGCGGGTTTGATGTCCACGGTGACCGTTTCGTCCGGTTGGATGAATTTGAGGGCGAGCTGCGCGTCGTCCTCATCCGCCTGCACCCCATACGGCAGGCGTACGGCGGTAAACGTCGCCTCCGCGCCGTCGGCTCGGCGCTGTTCAACCGCGAGCTGGGCGAGTCTGCCTGCGAGCGTGGAGTCCTGCCCGCCGGAAATGCCCAGCACGAAGCCTTTCGCTCCCGTGGCGGCGAGGTAATCGACGAGGAAGTCCACGCGGGTGCGCACCTCCGCATCTGTATCGATCAAGGGGCGGGTACCCAGGGCTTTTATGATCTCTGACTGCAGGTTTTCGGGCTGGTAAGACATGACATTCATCGTAGCGGCCGCCAAGATGAGTTTTCATGGTTCAAAACACACGTTCCCGTGCCGGTGACACGCAGCGTTACGTGCGCACTGTCGCCGCGATCGCCGCCCTTGGCGGCCTCCTTTTTGGTTATGACACCGGCGTGATGAGCGGCGCGCTGCTCTACATCACGCCCGAGTTCGGCATGACGCCCAGCCAGGAGGGCCTGGTCACCTCCATGCTGCTCGTGGGCGCGGCCATTGGTGCAATCGTCGGCGGCGCGGTCGCCGACGCACTCGGCAGGCGCCGCACGCTCATCGTCGGCGGCGTGCTGTTCATCCTCGGTTCAATTTGGTGCGCGATGGCCGACGGGGTCGGCGCGCTCGCCGCGGCGCGTACCTTCCTCGGCGTGGGCGTGGGTGGCGTGTCCATCGTCACCCCGATGTACATCGCGGAGATGTCGCCCGCGAAGGTCCGCGGCAAGCTGGTCTCGCTGAATACGCTGATGATCGTGGTGGGCCAACTGCTCGCGTACCTGGTTAACTCTCTGCTTGCGCGCACGGGTAGCTGGGAGTGGATGCTCGGCCTGGCCGCCGTGCCGGGCGCGGCGCTGGCTATCGGCATGTTCCTGCTGCCGGAGACGCCGCTGTGGCAGGCTCGCCGCGGCGCACGCGCGAAGGCGGAGGCCACCGCGGCGCGCATCGGTATGAGCGCGGCGGAGCTCGAGGAGCTGCTGGCTAACGACGCCCGCACGCGCCAGGCCGCCTCCCGCGGCGAATGGCGTACGCTGCGCAAGACCAAGTGGCTGCGCTCCACCGTGATCGTCGCGGCGCTGTTGGGCATTACCCAGCAGGTCACGGGCGTTAATGCAATCGTCTACTTCGCGCCGACGATGATGAACACGGTGGGGCTGTCGACCGAAAACGCTATTTACACTTCGATCGTGATCGGCCTTGTTTCCGTTGTGGCCTGCTGGGTCGGGCTGCAGGTGGTGGACAAGATTGGGCGGCGCCGCCTCCTGCTCATCGGCCTGACAGGCAACGTGATCTTCCTGGTGGCGCTCGCTGTGATGTACCGCGCGGCTGAGAATAACGCGGGCCTGGCGCTAGTGGCGCTGGCGTGCATGGCCGGGTTTATCGCCTCCCAGCAGGCGGCGGTCTCGCCGACGACGTGGTTGCTCATCTCCGAGCTTGTGCCGCCGCAGGTTCGCGGCGTGGGCATGGGTCTGGCGGGCCTGGCGCTGTGGGTGATGAACTGGATCGTCGCCCAGTTCTTCCTCCCGCTTGTCGACGTCACCTCCGCCACCTTCACCTTCCTGCTGTTCGCCGTCTTCGGCGTGGTGGCCGCGCTCTTCGTGCGCCGCCAGGTGCCTGAGACAATGGGGCGCAGTCTGGACGAGGTGGCCGATGAGATGCGCGAGCGCTTTGATCCCGGGTTTGGTAACCAGGCAAAGAGCGTGTAACCTTAACCGACGTGTCGCGACCCGGCATGCCCAACACTCACACAACGTGCTGCGAGTGTGGGGTGGTGAGTCCGCAGGTCGTCAGAGCAATGCAACTTCGAGAAGAAAGGAGCGCCCGATGAAGGTCCGCAAGTCGCTTCGGTCGCTGAAGAACAAGCCGGGCGCCCAGGTTGTGCGTCGCCGCGGCAAGGTCTACGTGATCAACAAGAAGGAGCCGCGCTTCAAGGCTCGCCAGGGCTAGTTCCCTTACTCGGCGCACGGCGTCGCACCTTCAAGGGTGCGATACCGTGCGCCGTTCTGCTGCCCCGCCACCGCCCCGTGATACCCCGGGCGGTGGCGGGGCAGCAGCTGTTTCACGGCGTCTAGTGAAATTAAATACCACCGTTGTGAGCCGGTTTTCGCCCCGGAACTTACATGGAAGTGGTTATAGCGAACTACATGTAGGTAAGCCGGGGGCGTCATCCTGGGAATACCATGCCTGTAACTACTACATGTAGTAGCGGTTGCCATATATTCCCCCAAGGTATAGTGTTTGTTGGTGTCGCGCCGAGAACGTCGGCGCCCAAGATTTTTGGTTCAGTTTCCCGCAAACGCTACAGAAAGAGCCCACAGGTTATGTCTTCTATCACCGTGTACACCAAGCCCGCTTGCATGCAGTGCAAGGCGACCACCAAGGCCCTCGACAAGGCTGGCCTGGAGTACTCCCTCGTGGACATTTCCGTGGACGAAGAGGCACGTGACTACGTGATGGCCCTTGGCTACCTGCAGGCCCCGATCGTGGAGGTCGACGGGGAACACTGGTCCGGCTTCCGCCCGGACCGCATCCGCGGCATCCAGTCCGCAGCTTAAAAAGCAGCACGCTTCACCCAGAGCCGTCAATTCCTGTGGTTGGCGGCTTCACGTTTATCTGCACCCGCTCTTGACAAGAATGAAATAAGTAGGCACTCATGCTCGTCGTGTACTTTTCCTCCACTACCGAAAATACGAAGCGCTTCGTAGACAAGGTGGGGTTGCCCAGCGCGCGGATCCCGCTGCGGCGCGGCGACGCCCCGCTCGAGGTGGACGAGCCCTATGTGCTGGTGTGCCCGACGTACGGGGGCGGGGCGTCGATAAGCAATGGCTACTCTCGCCCCGTGCCACCGCAGGTCATCCGCTTTTTGAACAACCCGCGCAACTGCGGGCTGATCCGTGGGGTGATTGCCGCGGGCAACTCGAACTTCGGGCCCGACTACTGCATCGCCGGCGACATCATCTCCGAAAAGTGCGGCGTGCCTTACCTCTACCGGGTCGAGCTGATGGGCACCGCCGAGGATGTTGCGCGTGTGCGCACCTCGCTTCTCGACGGCGCGCACACCCTCGGCCTGACCCCCTTGAGTGAAGAAGCACGCGAGGCGCTTGCCCCGCTGCCGGCAGACAATAGCGACCGGCTGACTGCACTGCGCGCCAAATACCAGGGCAAATACCGCACCGCCTGACGCGGCAAACCACAAACTTGTAACCTAGACAACCGACATACTTGGAACATGAAAGGCCCCGCTGTGTCTACCTCTGAAATGCACGGAAAAGTCGTCCCCGAGCCGGTCAACGCCGCTGACCAGCTGGATTACCACGCTCTCAACGCGCTGCTGAACCTGTACGACGAGAACGGCAAGATCCAGTTCGACAAGGACCGCGAGGCCGCCAACCAGTTCTTCCTCCAGCACGTCAACCAGAACACCGTGTACTTCCACGACCTGGAAGAGAAGATGAAGTACCTGGTGGACAACAAGTACTACGAGCCCGAGGTGATCGAGGCTTACGACTGGGAGTTTGTCAAGGACACCTTCAAGCGCGCCTACGCCTTTAAGTTCCGCTTTAAGTCCTTCCTCGGCGCGTACAAGTACTACACCTCGTACACGCTGAAGACCTTCGACGGGCGCCGCTACCTCGAGCGCTTCGAAGACCGCGTGGCCATGACGGCGCTGTTCCTCGCCGACGGCAACGAGGAGCTCGCCTCCGCGCTGGTGGACGAGATTATGACCGGGCGCTTCCAGCCCGCTACCCCGACCTTCCTGAATGCGGGCAAGGCGCAGCGCGGAGAGCTCGTGTCCTGCTTCCTGCTGCGCATCGAGGACAACATGGAGTCCATCGGGCGCGCGATTAACTCCTCGCTGCAGCTGTCCAAGCGCGGCGGCGGCGTGGCGCTCCTGCTCTCCAACATTCGCGAGTCCGGCGCGCCGATCAAGCACATCGAGAACCAGTCCTCCGGTGTGATCCCCGTGATGAAGCTTCTGGAGGACTCCTTCTCGTATGCCAACCAGCTCGGTGCCCGACAGGGTGCTGGCGCGGTGTACCTGAACGCGCACCACCCGGACATCATGAAGTTCCTGGATACCAAGCGCGAGAACGCGGACGAGAAGATCCGCATCAAGACGCTCTCGCTCGGAGTGGTCATTCCGGACATCACCTTCGAGCTGGCCAAGCGCAACGACGACATGTACCTGTTCAGCCCGTACGACGTCGAGCGCGTCTACGGCAAGCCTTTCGCCGACATCTCGGTGACGGAGAAGTACGAGGAGATGGTCGAGGATCCGCGTATCCGCAAGTCCAAGATCAACGCGCGCCAGTTCTTCCAGACTGTCGCGGAGATCCAGTTCGAGTCCGGCTACCCGTACATCATGTTCGAGGACACCGCGAACCGCGCGAACCCGGTCAAGACCGGCCGGATCAACATGTCCAACCTCTGCTCCGAGATCCTCCAGGTCAACTCGCCGTCCGAGCTGAACGAGGACCTCACCTATGCCGAGGTCGGCCACGACATTTCCTGCAACCTGGGCTCGCTCAACATCGCCATGACGATGGACTCGGACAACTTCGCCCGCACCGTGGAGACCGCCATCCGAGGCCTGACCGCGGTGGCGGACAAGACTGCCATCCACTCCGTGCCGTCTGTGCGCGAGGGCAACGACGCCTCGCACGCGATCGGCCTGGGCCAGATGAACCTGCACGGCTACCTCGGCCGCGAGCACATCCGCTACGGCTCCGAGGAGGCCCTCGACTTCACCAACGCCTACTTCGCCGCCGTGATGTACCAGGCCATCCGCGCCTCGCACACAATCGCGGTGGAGAAGGGGGAGCGGTTCGCTGACTTTGACAAGTCCGAGTACGCCAGCGGCGAGTTCTTCGACCGCTACGATCCGGCGGATTTCCAGCCGAAGACCGACAAGGTCAAGGCGCTTTTCGACGCCTCCAACATCGCCGCCCCAACCGCCGAAGAGTGGGAGCAGCTGAAGCAGGACGTCGCCCGCGACGGCATCTACAACCGCTACCTGCAGGCAGTGCCGCCGACCGGCTCGATCTCGTACATCAACAACTCCACCTCGTCGATCCACCCGATCGCCTCCAAGATTGAGATCCGCAAGGAGGGCAAGATCGGCCGCGTCTACTACCCGGCGCCGCACATGGACAACGAGAACCTCGAGTACTTCGAGGACGCCTACGAGATCGGCTACAAAGCGATCGTGGACACCTACGCTGTGGCCACCCGCTACGTGGATCAGGGGCTGTCGCTGACCATGTTCTTCAAGGACACTGTGACCACCCGTGACCTGAACCGTGCTCAGATCTACGCGTGGACCAAGGGCATTAAGTCGCTGTACTACATCCGCCTGCGCCAGATGGCGCTGGAGGGCACCGAGGTCGAGGGCTGCGTGTCCTGCATGCTCTAGACCTAGCCTTCAGGCCCTAGCAGCAGAGAAGCCCCGCCGCACCGGAAACGGTGCGCGGGGCTTTTGCGGCGGTTTACGCGAGGCGGTTAGATCGCCAGGAACTCCTTGATACCGGTGAGCAGGTTGCGGGAGGCGCGTTCGGAGTCGGGGGCGTTGCCGTCGATAATCGCCTGGGCCAAGTCGATGTGGATCCGCATCGCGGGCACCGACGGCTCGTCCGGCATGATGCCGTAGCGGGTGCGGCCTTCCAGCACGTGCATGATCGGGTCGGCGAGCGTGGAGAACATTTCGTTGCCGGAGGCGTGCAGGATCAGCGTGTGGAATTCCTTATCCGCGTCGAGGAATTCGTCCGAGTTGCCGACGCCGGCCTCGGAGAGCTCGACCAAAAGGTGGGCGAGCTCCAGCAGGCGCTGCGACTGCGCCGGGGTGGCGTGGGTTGCGGCGAGTGAGGCCGCGATCGGCTCGACGGCGGTGCGCAGCTCGTTGAGCGAGGTGATCTGCGCAGGCCGCTGCTCGGCGCACGACAGGCGCCAGTTGATCACGGACCGGTCAAACACGGCCCAGTGCTCTGCGGGCAACACCTTAATACCGACGCGGCGGGAGGAGGAGACGAGGCCGAGCTGCTCGAGCGCGCGCATGACCTCGCGCGCCACGGTCCGCGAGATGCCAAAGCGGTTGGACAGGTCCTGGAGCGTGAACGTGTGGCCGGGCTCAAGCGCGCCGGAGACGATTTGCTCGCCCAGGGTGTCGAGGATGGATGTGAGTAGTGGCTCTGCTGAAGGTTCGTGGGGTGCCGCCATGGCGATTCGACCTCATATGGTGGGTAAAAGGGAATTAGAATTACCATTATCTTAATCCAGGACGGGCGTAATCCAAACCTCGGCCCACGGCCGTTGGGTGCCTGGCTTACCTCACGCCGGATTGGCTAGGATGTGAGCCATGAGTGAGGAATATCAGGAGTATCTGGATAGCCACCCCAACCCGATTAAGGCCATCAACTGGAACGAGATCCCGGACGAGAAGGATCAGGAGGTGTGGGATCGGCTGACCGGCAACTTCTGGCTGCCGGAGAAGATCCCCGTGTCCAACGACATCCCGAGCTGGAACACCCTCAATGACGCAGAGCAGCTCGCAACGATGCGAGTGTTTGCCAACTTGACGCTGCTGGACACGATCCAGGGCACGGTCGGCGCGGTGTCGCTGATTCCGGATGCGCGCACGATGCACGAGGAGGCCGTGTACACCAACATCGCCTTCATGGAGTCGGTGCACGCGAAGTCGTACAGCAATATTTACATGACGCTGGCGTCCACGCCGCAGATTAACGACGCCTTCCGTTGGACCGAGGAGAACGTCCAGGTGCAGCGCAAGGCGAAGATCATTAAGTCCTTCTACCGCGGCGACGACCCGCTGAAGAAGAAGATCGCTTCGGTGATGCTGGAGTCCTTCCTCTTCTACTCGGGCTTCTACCTGCCGCTGAATTGGTCGGTGCACTCCAAGCTGACCAACACCGCCGACATTATCCGCCTGATCATTCGCGACGAGGCGGTGCACGGCTACTACATCGGCTACAAGTACCAGGTGGGCATTCGAGACGAGTCGCCGCAGCGCCAGGAGGAGCTCAAGGAGTACGCCTTCGACCTGCTCTACGACCTCTACGAGAACGAGCAGCAGTACACCGAGGACATTTACGATCCGCTGGGCTGGACCGAGGACGTGAAGCGCTTCCTGCGCTACAACGCCAACAAGGCGCTGAACAACCTCGGCTACGAGGGTCTCTTCCCGGCCGATGAGACGAAGGTGTCGCCGGCCATCCTCGCTTCCCTCTCCCCGAATGCGGATGAGAACCACGACTTCTTCTCGGGCTCGGGCTCGTCCTATGTCATTGGTAAGGCGGAAGATACCGCCGATGAGGATTGGGACTTCTAAAGCATGCTTATCGACGCCGCGCAGTCCCCGACACGCGATCATCCTAAAGTTTGATCCCCAACGGGGTACCTGCGGGCGTCGTTTGTAGTGGTTGACCACGTTTGGGGTCAATCCCGCGCACCTCTTCCTAAGCCGGGGCCGATATGCCGCTTCTGCAGCGGCGATGGCAGGCCGCATGAGGGTGCGCGGGATTCTTCGTGGACGACCTGGCCTTTGTGTGTTGCTCGCCACTGTCAATCGCGCGCGCAGCGGGGCACAAGGGCCTATTGTTAAACCTGTAGCTGGCCTGGGAGGGCTGGCAATTTCATAAGGCGATCACCTATGATGAACCGGTATCGCAAAGGTCTCGCTCCATACCGGGGCGAGCCGTAGTCAGGAGGATCGAATGACCGCTGTGGCGCCAAGGCTGGACAATCACGTCCCGCCGACACGTCCGGAGCCGACGGGTAACGCTCGTCGTGGCTCCAAGTTTTACATGCAGCTAACCACGACCGACCATAAAGAACTGGGCATCATGTACATCATCATGTCCTTCCTGTGGTTCTTCCTGGGCGGACTTATGGCGCTGCTTATCCGTGCGGAGCTTTTCAGCCCCGGCATGCAGTTCCTGTCCAACGAGCAGTTCAACCAGCTGTTCACCATGCACGGCACGGTGATGCTGCTGGCCTTTGGTACCCCGATCGTGTGGGGCTTTGCCAACTACGTGCTGCCGCTGCAGATCGGCGCACCGGACGTGGCCTTCCCGCGTCTGAACGCCTTTGGTTTCTGGCTCACCAGCGTTGGTGTTGTCGCCATGCTCGCTGGCTTCCTTACTCCGGGCGGTGCGGCCGACTTCGGCTGGACCATGTACATGCCGCTGGCTGACGCGGTCCACACCCCGTCCGTGTCCGCAAACCTGTGGATCATCGGTGTGGGCGCAACCGGTATCGGTACCGTCGCCTCGGCGATTAACATGCTCACCACCGTGCTCACCATGCGCGCACCGGGCATGACCATGTTCCGCCTCCCGGTGTTCACCTGGACCATCTTCGTGACCTCGATCATCGCACTGATGATTTTCCCGCTGCTGCTCGCTGCTGCGCTCGGCGTCCTGTACGACCGTCTGCTCGGCGCGCACATCTACGACACCGCGAACGGCGGCACCATCCTGTGGCAGCACCTGTTCTGGTTCTTCGGTCACCCTGAGGTGTACGTCCTGGCTCTGCCGTTCTTCGGCATCATCTCGGAGATCATCCCGGTCTTCTCCCGCAAGCCGATCTTCGGCTACATTGGCCTGGTCTTCGCAACGCTGGCTATTGCTGGTCTGTCCATGGCTGTGTGGGCGCACCACATGTTCGCCACCGGCGCGGTGCTGCTTCCGTTCTTCTCCTTCATGACCTTCCTGATCGCCGTGCCGACCGGTGTGAAGTTCTTCAACTGGGTCGGTACCATGTGGAACGGTCACATCACTTTCGAGTCGCCGATGCTGTGGGCGATGGGCTTCCTGTTCACCTTCCTCTTCGGTGGCCTGACCGGTATTATGCTGGCCTCCCCGCCGCTGGACTTCCACCTGCACGACTCCTACTTCGTGGTCGCGCACTTCCACTACACCCTGTTCGGTACCGTGGTGTTCTCCGCAATCGCTGGCGTCCACTTCTGGTTCCCCAAGATGACGGGTCGCATGCTGGATGAGCGTCTGGCTAAGTGGTCCTTCTGGCTGGTCTTCATCGGCTTCAACATGACCTTCCTGGTTCAGCACTGGCTGGGCAACATGGGCATGCCGCGTCGTTACGCTGACTACCTGGACACCGACGGTTTCACCTTCCTGAACCAGGTTTCCACCGTCGGCTCCCTGATCCTGGGTATCGGTATGCTGCCGTTCATCTGGAACGTCTTCAAGTCCTGGCGTTACGGCGAGGTCGTCACCGTGGACGACCCGTGGGGCTACGGCAACTCGCTCGAGTGGGCCACCTCCTGCCCGCCGCCGCGCCACAACTTCACCTCCCTGCCGCGTATCCGCTCCGAGCGCCCGGCGTTCGAGCTGCACTACCCGCACATGGTGGAGACCCTGCGCCGCGAGGCCCACACCGGTCACAGCACCGAGGGTCCCGCAACGTGGAAGGGCGAGACTACCGGTTCCACAGCCGCGACCAAGTAGTCGCCGTGTAACGCGATAGGCGCTAACCCCCTGACAGCGAACCCCTCACCGGCTGGTGAGGGGTTTTGCTGTGCTATGGTCAGCTGTTGTGACTGATCAGCCAGCGTTTGAAGTAGAACTGCAGCCCGGTTTGAAGGCCGCAGTCATCTCCACCTCCGGCCCGGACCGCCCCGGTGTGTCCGCCGAATTCTTTACCGTGCTCGCGCGCCATGGCGTGCAGGTCCTCGACGTGACCCAGACCGACTTCCGGGGGCGCATGATGCTCGCCGCGCTCGTCGGCATGGACCCGCTCGAACTCACCGACATTGAGCGGGAGCTGCGCGCGGGCCTGTGGGAGTACGGTCAGCGCGTCAACATCGAAACCGACGCCGCCGCGCGCGCCGTGTCCCGTCCACGCTCTACCCACGTCCTTGTCGCGCTGGGTAACCCGGTCAACGCCGAGGCGATCTCGAAGGTGGGTACCGAGATGGCGAAGGTGGGCGCGAACATTGACGCCATTCGCGGGATCACCCAGTACCCGGTCACGGGCCTTGAGTTCCGTATCACGATGCCGGACTACACCCCGGGCGATGGCCAGGAACTGCGAAAGCGCCTGGCAGAGCTCTCGGCGGAGCTGGGGATCGACCTGGCGATGGAGCACGCGGGCCTGCACCGCCGCGCCAAGCGCTTGGTGTGCTTCGACTGCGACTCCACGCTGATTACCGGCGAGGTCATCGAGATGCTGGCCGCGCACGCTGGCCGCGAGGCGGAGGTCGCCGAGGTGACCGAGCGCGCGATGCGCGGCGAGCTGGACTTCGAGGAGTCGCTGCGCGAGCGTGTCAAGGCCCTTGCCGGGTTAGACGCCTCGGTGATCCAGCAAGTCGCCGCGGATATCCAGCTCACCCCGGGCGCGCGCACGACTATCCGCACGCTGAACTCCCTGGGGTACCGAACGGCGGTGGTTTCGGGCGGGTTCATCCAGGTACTCGAAGACCTTGCAGAGGACCTGGAACTCGACTACGTGCGCGCGAACACGCTGGAAATCGAAGACGGCAAGCTGACCGGCCGCGTCATCGGCAAAGTGGTTGACCGTAAGGCAAAGGCGGATTTCCTCGCCGAGTTCGCCGCGGACTCCGGACTGGACATGTCGCAAACTGTGGCCGTGGGCGATGGCGCTAACGACATCGACATGCTTTCGCGCGCTGGCCTGGGCATTGCCTTCAACGCTAAGCCGGCGCTCAAGGAGATCGCGGACGCCTCGGTGAACTTTCCGTTTTTGGACGAGGTGCTTTACATCCTGGGCATCCCGCGCGAGGAGATCGACTCTTCCGACGAGGCCGCTGGCATCGACGACCGACGTCCGCTGTGACGAGTTCGGCACATGGGTTGCTCGCGGCGTCGATAGGCAAGGGCTCGGGCGACCCTGACGACCCCGCAGCGGTGCAGGCCATGCAGATGGTCATCAACCTGCCGAAGCAGGACCCTCCTTCGCGTAACGCCATGCTGGTGTGCGCGGCGCAGGCCGTGGCCCTGGTGTGCCTCGACGAGCGGGCAGGCCGCGAGGGCTTTTGGCGCGAGCGGCTCGACGCCTGGTACTCGCGCCGCATCCGGAAGGTCGCGCGGCGCGCCCGAAATAAGGCATGGGAGGACGTGCAGGCGCTGCCAGGGATCACCGTGGGGTGCGTACGCGCGTTCGTACCGTGCGCTGTGTCCGAGGTGCCGCACGAGGTGGCGAAGCTGCAGATCCGCGGCACCGACCTGCCAGCGGATACGCACCCGCCGCTTTTCGACGACACCGCGCCCACCATCGTCGTTGACGCCTCCCTCGAGATGACAGCCGGAAAGGCCGCCGCCCAGGTGGGGCACGCCTCGATGCTGTATGCGGCAGCACGGACGGAGGAGGAAGTGCGCGAGTGGGTGGCGGCGGGCTGCCCGCTGAACGTGCGCGAAATGGACGCGGACGTGTTCGCGGCCTGTGCGGCCGATCCGCGCGCCGTGCCGGTGCGGGATGCGGGCTTTACCGAAGTTGCGCCCGGTTCCACGACGGTGCTCACGCTGCCGCCGGGCGTAATTTCCGAGCGGAACTAGCCCCGTTTGACCAGGCGTTCGAGCGCGCCGGTGACTACATCCAGGCGGTCGGTCTGCCAAAACGGGGGCAGGGAGCGCCGCAGGAACGCGCCGTAGCGCTTGGTCACCAGGCGGTTGTCCAGCACAGCGACGACGCCGCGGTCGTCCACGGAACGCAGCAGGCGGCCGACGCCCTGGGCCATGAGTAGTGCGGCGTGGGTGGCGGAGACCTCCATGAACCCGGAGCGGCCCGCGGCGTCGGCTGCGTTCGCGCGTGCCTGGAGCAGCGGGTCGTCGGGGCGAGGGAAAGGGATACGGTCGATGAGCACGAGCGAGAGCGCGCTGCCGGGCACGTCGACGCCCTGCCACAGCGAAAGGGTGCCGAAGAGGCAGGAGTTTTCCGCGTTGCTGAACTCCGTGACCAGCGCGCCGGTGGAGTCCTCGCCCTGGAGGAGGATGTCAAAGGGCAGGCGCGCCCGCATGGCCTCGGCGGCCTGCTCGGCAGCGCGGCGGGAGGAAAACAGCCCGAGGGTGCGCCCGCCCGCGGCGGTAATCAGCGTGGCGATCTCGTCCAAGGTTTCCGTGCTCAAGCCGTCGCGGCCGGGTGCGGGCAGGTGGCGGGCGGTATATAAGATGCCGGACTTCGCCGGATCGAAGGGGGTGCCGGCGTCCAGGCTGTCCCAGGAGCCGCTGGGAAGGCCCCAGGCGGCGGCCATCGCGTCGAAGTTGCCGCCGACGGTCAGCGTGGCAGAGGTGAGCACGACCGTCTGCTCGCCGAAGAGGTTGTCACGCAAAAGGGCGGCCACGGACAGGGGAGCCACGGCAACGGAATCCCCGAAGCGTTCGCTGCGGGTGAGCCACACCACGTCGGTGTGCTTGGCCGGGTCGTCCTCGTCGAAGACGCCGAGGATGCGCACGATGGCGTCGTGGAGGTCGCCGAGGTGGTTCTTCAAGTTGGTGCGCTCGGCGAACTCCTCCGGGTTGTTCTCGGACTCTCCTTCGGGGCTATCCGCGATGCTCAGGCGCGTTTTCCACAGCGCGTCGCGCAGCGCGGCGAAGGCACCACGGGCCGGCTCCGAGATGCGTTCCCAGCGGCCGGGCTGCTCAAGATCCAACACCGCTGCGAGGTCGTCCTTGACGTTCTCGAGCTCTTCGCCATCGCCGCCGATCTTGGTGGCGCGGCGCGCGGCAAGGGTGAGCGCGCGAGCGGAGATCTCGTTGGTGGCCACCGAGGTGATGCGCTGGTCCAGCTCGTGGGCCTCGTCGATAATCACGGCGTCGTGCTCAGGCAGCACGTTGGTGTCCGACAGGGCGTCGATAGCCAGCAGCGCGTGGTTGGTCACCACGATGTCCACGTCGCGGGTCTTCTCGCGCGCGAGCTCGGCGAAGCACTCCTCGCCGTGCGGACAGCGCGCCGCCCCCAGACATTCGTTGGAGGTCACCGAGACCTGCCGCCACGCCAGGTCCGGGACGCCCGGGGTGAGGTCGTCGCGGTCGCCGGTTTCTGTCTCCTGGGCCCACTCGGCGACGCGCTTGACGTGGCGGCCGGTCCAGGAGAGCTCGGCATCGTCGATAAGCGAGTCTTCGCCCTCATCCTGGGCGAGCTTGTTCAAGCACAGGTAGTTGTTGCGGCCCTTTTGAATTGCAAACGTGGGGCGCTGCGGAAGGTGCGGCTCCAGCGCATCCGCGAGCCGCGGCAGGTCGCGCTGCACCAGCTGGCGCTGGAGCGCGAGCGTGGCCGTGGAGACGACCACCGTCGTGTCGTTGGCCTGGGCGTAGCGCACCGCGGGCACGAGGTAGGCGAGCGACTTACCCGTGCCGGTGCCGGCCTGGACTGCGAGGTGGCGCTGTGAATCCAGTGCCTTCGCCACTGCCTCCGCCATGCGGTGCTGGCCCTCGCGGCGCGCGCCACCAAGGGCTTCAACCGCGGCGTCCAAAAGCTCAGTCGTTGCTCGACTTAAGGAGACGTCGCCGCGGGCGCTGGTGGGGGCGCTGGAGGGGACAAGGTCGGGTTCGCTCACATCGTGCAAGTGTAGCGGCAAGCGGGGGAGGGGATTACTCGCCGGGGTCGGGGAAGCCGACGAAGCGGGTCGGGATCGCCGCATCGCCGCGCGAGAGCGCCAGGCCCTCCCAGGGGAGCGTCTCGCGCGCGGTGGAGTGCAGTGCGCGGGCCTTTTCCAGGCCACCGTGCTGTGCTTCGTAGTCGGTGACGAGTTCGCCGTCGCGCATCATCGGCACGACCAGCTCCTGGTAGTCCAGGTTGGGCTTGCGGGTGATCTCGCCGTCCAGCGGGCAGATGATCTCGGCAACGGCGACGCCGGAGGCGCGGTAGCCGCGCAGCGCCGTCTTCGCCCCGCCGTAGGTGCGCTTGCCCGAGGAGCGCTTCGCCACGGGGTGGCCGTCGACCTCGACGAGCTTGTACACCAGCCCGGCGGTGGGCGCGCCGGAGCCGGTGACCACCGAGGTGCCGACGCCGAAGCCGTCGACCGGGTCGCCGCGCAGCCCGGCGATGGTGAACTCGTCCAGATCGGAGGAGACGATGATGCGGGTGTTAAAGGCCCCGGCCTGGTCCAGCTGTTGGCGCACGCGACGCGAGACGATGCCCAGGTCACCGGAGTCGATGCGGACCGCGCCCAGGTCGGTGCCGGCGACCTCGAGTGCGTGCTCCACGCCCTTGGTGATGTCGAAGGTGTCCACCAGCAGGGTCGTATCCACACCCAGGCGGTCGATCTGTGCCTGAAAGGCTGCCTTTTCGTCCGGCACGCCGTCTTCGCCCACGTGCAGCAGGGTCCAGGAGTGCGCGGCGGTGCCTGAGGGCGGGATGCCGTGGCGTAGTGCGGCCTCCATGTTGGAGGTGGCATCGAAGCCCGCGATGTAGGTGGCGCGGGCGGCGCTGACGGCGGCCTGCTCGTGGGTGCGGCGCGACCCCATCTCGATGATCGGGCGCCCGTCCGCGGCAGAGACCATGCGTGAGGCGGCCGAGGCCACGGCGGAGTCGGCATTCAGGATGGACAGGATCACGGTCTCCAAGATGACGCACTCGGCAAAGGTGCCGCGCACCGTCATGATGGGGGAGTAGGGGAAGTAAATATCGCCCTCCCGGTAGCCGTCGATCTGCCCGGAGAAGCGGTAGTCGGCCAGGTAGCGCTTCGCTTCATCGGACAGGAAATCGGCCGCGGCGAGCTGGTCCTCGGTAAAGCGGAACTTGGCGATCGCGTCGAGCACGCGCGCGGTGCCGGCGACCACGCCATAGCGGCGCTCGCTGGGCAGCCGGCGGGTAAAGACCTCAAAAGCGCACTCGCGGTGCGCGGTACCGTCCTGCAACGCGGCGTCGAGCATTGTCAGCTCGTACATGTCGGTGAGGAATGCGGTGGAATACGCGGAGTCAGTCATAGTGATACAGACTACGCCCTGCTAGTGCGAGAAGGCCACGACCACCCACACCTCGCCATGGCCGTAGGCCACGCCGACGCCCATGTAGCGGTGCTCCGGGTTCAAAAGCACGTCCATGTGCTTCTGCGAGTGGATGATCAGCTCCAAAAAGGCGTGCCCGCTCGCGTTCTCCAACGGCATGCTCGCAGAAACCTGGCCGATGTCTCGGCCATCGTCTGGCTCCAAGTTCAGCTGCGTCTTTGTCACCGCGTTGCCCTCTGCGTGCTGCTGGGCGAGGCGCTGCAGTTCGGGGTCGAGGCTGACGGGCGGCAACGCGTCGTCGCTACGCAGCTGGCGCACCGCGGTGAAGAAGTCCTGACGGATCTCTTCGAGCTTCTGGCCGGTTTCAAAATCGGGCGCGACGTAACCTGCCCGGCGATCATCTACCGTCGGGTTGGAGGAGCCGCCCGCGGGCTGGTGTTGCGCGGCGCTGACGGTCACCGCGACGGCGGAGATGAGGCCAAGCACTCCGAGGATGGTGCGCAGCAACTGCTCGTTGCTCATCGGGAGTTTCTGCATGGGGCGCGCGCCTTTCCGTCGTAAGGGAGGGGACTTGCAAGGACTTGCAAGGATGCATTGCAGCCTAGCAAGTGGCCGCGCAACGTGCCTGGCTGCCAACCGGTAGGCTGGGGCGCATGAATTGCGAATCCACGAGCCAGGTCCCGCAGCTGAGCTCGCCGATGGCAACGCCGGACCTGGAAGAAGACCTGAAGTTTGAGGTTGCCACCGGCGAGAACCTGCCATGGATGTGCATTGTGTGGGACGACCCGGTCAACCTGATGAGCTATGTCACCTACGTGTTCCAGACTGTCCTGGGCTACGACCGCAAGCGCGCGAACGAGCTGATGATGCAGGTGCACACCGAGGGCAAGGCCGTGGTCTCCTCGGGCGAGAAGGACAAGGTCGAGGGCGATGTGAAGAAGCTGCACACCGCCGGCTTGTGGGCGACCATGCAGCAGGCAGGGTAGAAGGGGACAAAAAGCATGCAGCCGTGGAGGCGAAAGAAGGCCCTGATGCGTTCGGGTGCCAAGTTCACCACCAAGTTTGATCCGCTGGAGCGGGAGGTGATTGGGGACCTCACCGCGACGGTGTCCGAGGCGCTGATCGCGCGCGCCCAGTCCGCGCCGAAGGACGAGTTCGCCGAGATGATGGGTCTGTCCACCGGGCATACGGAGGCCCCGCAGGATCCGAAGTTGGCGCGCCTGTTGCCTGATTTTGAGCGGGAGGGCGATGAGGAGTTCGACGGCGACAACGGGCTGTTGCGCAGCCTGCACGAAAACGACATCATCCGCGCGAAGCTGATGAACATCCGCGTGGTCAACGACGCGCTTGGCCCCGATGGTGGCGTGGAGGTCACCATCGACGAGGAGGAGGCACACCAGTTCGTCGCCGCGCTCAACGACATGCGTCTCTACATTTCCGCCGATGATCGCGGTGGCGAGGGCCAGGCCCAGGACCGTGAGCGCCTCATGGAGTGGCTCGCCTTCTGCCAGGACTCGTTGCTCGATGTCTTAAGCGAGTGAGCCATTGCTTGTCGACGATGCGGTGCACCTCCCCTGCGCCCACCTCTCCCTCAGCGATACCGGCGTCACGGCGTTTGTCTCCGCCGACCCGCGGGGGATGCTCGCGGCCGTGGACGTGCGCGGCGGCGGGCCGGGAACCCGCGAAACCGACCTGCTAGACCTGCACAACACGGTCGAGCGCGTGCATGCCATCCTGTTGTGCGGCGGCTCTGCCTTCGGGCTGGCGGCAGCCGACGGGGCGATGCGCGAGCTGGAGTCCCGCGGGGTGGGCTTCCCGGTTTTCGGCGAGGATTCGCCGGGCCCGCGGGTGCCGATCGTGCCCGCGGCTGTCATTTTTGATCTGGCAGTGGGCGATCCCGCGCACCGTCCGAGTGCCGAGGATGGCGCGGCAGCCGTTGCGGCTGCGTGCGACGGGACTGTCACGAGCCCGGCGCAGCTGGAATCCGGCAGCGTTGGTGCTGGCTGCGGCGCAACCGCGGGCGTGTTGCGTGGCGGGTTCGGGACCGCCTCGCGCGCCGCGTCCGCAGGCACGGTCACCGCGGCGGTGGTAGCGAACCCGCTGGGTGCGGTCGTGGACGCACGCACCGGCCTGCTTTTCGGTGATCCGGGCGCGCCCGCGGTGGATACGCAGCGCTTCGTCCAGCTCAAGCGTCCCGCCCCGCAGCTGAACACCACCATCGGCGTGCTGGCCACCGACGCGGCGCTGCCCCCGGTTCAACTCAAGCGGCTCGCCATTGCCGGTCACGACGGTTTGGCCCGCGCGATCCGCCCGGCCCACTCGCCGCTGGACGGGGACACGCTCTTCGCGGTGTCTGCTCCGCGAGACCACGACCGAGAGGTCATGCCGTGTAGCCCGGAGGCGCTCGCGGAGTTGGGTGCCGCGGCGGCGGACGCCGTGGAGGCGGCGATCGTGGACGCAGTGCGCTCGGCCGGAAGCGGTTTCGGTCTGACCGCGTGGCGCGATCTCGCACGTGACTGATCGCGACCGCGGTTCGCGTGCGCCGCTACACTGGGTCAACGATGACTCACAACCCTTACGGATCTAGTCCTTACCACCCCGATGGCTGGGGTTACGGGCAAACCGGCCAGCCCGGCTACGGCAAGCCGTTCAACCGCCCTTTCTCCCACCCGGAGAACCAGCCACCGGCCTTCTCTTACCACCAGCAGCCGCTGGACAAGAGCGCCAAGCGGAAGCGGCAGCGGCGCACAGGGTGGCGTTTCGCGTTGACGTACCTGGCAGTGATCTGGGTTGTATACGCCTTGAACGCCCTGGTGTTCGACGGCGCACTGTGGGTTTTCGGCATCCAGCCTCTCGACCTTTCGACAATCTGGCACATCTTTACCTCCCCACTCCTGCACGCGAACCTGGAGCACATCGTGGGTAACTCGATTCCGGGCGCGATCTTCGCCTTCCTCATCGGGTACTCGGGCAAGCGCGTCTTCTGGGAGGTCACTACCTTCGCCATGCTGGTCAGCGGCTTGGGTACGTGGTTGATCGGCGGAATCGGCACGAACCACATTGGTGCCTCCGGCGTGATCTACGGGTGGCTGACGTACCTGCTGCTGCGCGGCATCTTTAACCGTTCCTTGCCGCAGATCATCCTGGGACTTATCCTGGCGTTTTTCTACTCCAGTCTGATTTGGGGCGTACTGCCTGGTACTCCTGGGGTGAGCTGGCAGGCTCACCTGTGCGGCGCGATCGGCGGTCTGCTCGCGGGCATGTTCATTACCTCCGACGACCCGCCTGAGCTGGTGGCTAAACGAGAGGCGAAGCACGCGCGAAAGCAAGCAGGGAGGTAGAAAGACGAATGCGTCCGGATAATTCGGCCCCGATTGGGATTTTTGACTCCGGCGTGGGCGGGCTGACGGTGGCGCGCGCGGTGATGGATCAGCTGCCGCACGAGTCGATCAGCTACATCGGTGACACTGCCAATGCCCCCTACGGCCCGCAGTCGATTGCCGACGTCCGCCGCCACGCCCAGCGCATCGGCGACGAGCTGGTCGAGCAGGGCTGCAAGATGCTCGTGATTGCCTGCAACACCGCAACCGCAGCCTTCTTGCACGACGCGCGCGAGCGCTACGACATCCCGGTGCTCGAAGTCATTCAGCCGGCGGTGCGCCGCGCGATCTCGGCGACTCGCAACAACAAGGTCGGCGTGATCGGCACCCAGGGCACGATCACCTCGGGCGCGTACCAGGACCTCTTTTCGCTCAAGTCAGACCTGGAGGTCAGCGCCGCGGCGTGCCCCGCGTTCGTGGAGTTCGTCGAGCGCGGCATCACCTCCGGGCGCCAAATCCTCGGGGTGGCGCAGGGATACTTGGAGCCGCTCCAGGCGGCTGGGGTGGACACCCTGGTGCTCGGGTGTACCCACTACCCGCTGTTGTCAGGCGTGATCCAGCTCGCGATCGGCGAGCACGTCACGCTGGTGTCCTCCGCGGAGGAGACCTCGAAGGACGTGCTGCGGGTGCTCACGGAGCGCGACATGCTCGCGCCCGCGCCGCAGGAAGGTGGCCGTGCACCGGAGCGCGTGTTCGCCTCTACTGGTGACCCGGCGGTCTTCGATCGGCTTGCGGAACGTTTCCTCGGACCGCAGGTGCACGCGGTTGGAGCGAAGGCACCCAGATGAGACAAAATACCCGGAAGTTTAGAATTCCCCCTCAATTCGTGGCACAGTGATTCCATGAAGTTGACCATCCTCGGCTGTTCCGGGAGCCTCGCCGCCCCCGGAAATCCTGGTTCCTCCTACGTTGTCAGCGTTGCCGGCAACAGCGACATCGTCCTGGACTTCGGCCCAGGCGCACTGGCCGCGATGCAGGAGCACTTCGACCCGGCCGATGCGCACGTGTGCTTCAGCCACCTGCACGCCGACCACTGCTCCGATATTGCTTCGCTTTTGGTGTGGCGCCGCTACCACCCCACCAAGCCAGCGAGCACACGCCACCGCATGCTGGGGCCGAGCTACACCCCGGAGCACGTGGGCAGAATGAGCGCCGACGGCCCCGGCCAGGTCGACGACATCGCCGACACCTTTGACTTCTCCCCGCTGCGCGCCGGGCACACCGAGACGCTTGGCGACGTTGTGCTTACCCCCTTCGACGTCGTCCACCCCGCGGCCGAGTCGCATGCGCTGCGCCTGGAGCATGACGGCAAGGTGCTGACGTATTCGGGCGACAGCGCGTATACCCCCTCGCTCGTGGATGCGGCCCGCGGCGCGGACCTTTTCCTGTGCGAGGCCGCCTGGGGTGCCTCCGCGGAGGGCAACCCGGAGGGGATGCACATGTCGGGCCGAGAGGCGGGCCGTATCGCCCGCGAGGCGGGCGTGCGCACACTAGTGATCGTGCACATCCAGCCCTGGTCGAGCGTGCAGGACACGCTGGCCGCGGCCCGCACCGAGTTTTCTGGGGAGATTGTCATCGGCGCAGCCGGTGATGTCTTCGAGCTCTAGCGTGCGGGTACGCTGGTGCCCATGACTGATTTCACACGTGCAGATGGCCGCGGTTTGACGCAGATGCGCCCGGTGCGCATCACCCGCGGTTTTACCTCCAACCCTGCTGGCAGCGTGCTCGTCGAGTTTGGCAACACGCGCGTCATGTGCACGGCCTCCGTGGAGGAGGGCGTGCCCCGCTTCAAGAAGGATTCGGGTGAGGGGTGGCTTACCGCCGAGTACGCGATGCTGCCCTCGGCCACGCACGACCGCATGCCGCGCGAGTCGATGCGCGGCAAGGTCAAGGGCCGCACGCATGAGATTTCGCGCCTGGTTGGCCGCTCCCTGCGTGCCGCGGTCGATCTTTCCGAGCTGGGGGAGAACACGATCCAGCTGGATTGCGATGTGCTGCAGGCCGACGGTGGGACCCGCACGGCGTCGATTACCGGCGCATACGTGGCGCTCGCGGACGCGATTGAGGTGCTCAAGGAGCGCGGCGTCGTGCCGGGCGAGCCGCTGCTCAAGCCGGTCGCGGCGGTCTCCGTCGGCATCGTCGACGGCCGGGTGAGCCTGGACCTGCCGTACGAGGAGGACTCGTGCGCCGAGGTCGACCTGAACGTGGTGATGCAAGAAGGCGGCAACTTCGTGGAGATCCAGGGCACCGGCGAGCAGGGCCTCTTTGGCCGCAAGGAACTCAACGAGATGCTCGACGTGGCTGAGCTGGGGCTCAACTCGCTTATCGACGCCCAGAAGGCGGCCCTGGGATGGTAAGAGTCCTCGTCGCCTCGAACAACCCCGGCAAGCTCCGCGAGCTCGAGCAAGTGCTGCGCGAGCTTTCCATCGAGGGCATCGAGCTCGTCTCCTTGCGCGACGTCGAGTCCTACCCGGAACCGCAGGAGGACGGGCTGACCTTTGAGGACAACGCGCTGATCAAGGCGCGCGCCGGGGCCGCTCACACCGGCCTGCCGTGCGTGGCGGATGACTCCGGGCTCGCCGTCGTTGCCTTAAATGGCATGCCGGGCGTGCTGTCGGCGCGCTGGTCGGGGGGTCATGATGCCCCGGACGTGGACGAGGCGAACAACCGCCTGCTGCTTGCGCAGATGCAGGACATCGCACTGCGGGACTGCGCCTTCGTCTCCTGCTGCGCGCTCGTGACCCCGGCGGGTGATGAGTTTACCGCGGAGGGCCGCTGGACCGGGCAGCTTCTGCACGCCCCGCAAGGTCAGAACGGGTTCGGCTACGACCCGCTGTTTGCCCCGGACGATGCCCCGCAGCGAGCTAACGGTGCCACGCTTTCCTCGGCCGAGCTTTCCCCGGAGGAAAAGAACGCGCGCTCGCACCGCGGCCAGGCGCTGCGTGCGCTGGCCCCGGACATCAAACGACTGCTGGGTTAGGGTGGGGGCATGAAAAAGACAATTGCCCTTTGCACAAGTGTCCTGTTCGCAAGCGCCACCCTCGTCGGGTGCGGTTCCTCCTCCGAGTGGGACGGTGCCTGGTCCGGGGACGTGACCCCGACCGAGGCGGGCCAGCCCCACGGGGCGGCCACGCTTACCATCGACGGGGGCGACTGCTCCTGGGAGCTGACGGAGCCGACCGGGGAAACCAACGACGCGCGCTGCGAGCAGGACGACGAGGAATTTAAGCTCGCCGACCCGCTCAGCGGCCGGGATCTGGAGTACAAGGGCCAGATCAACGGCGATACGCTGACCATGACGCCGGATAATGACCGGGCGGAAAAGATTGGCGTGATGGTGCTGACCCGCACCACCGACGAGGAAAACTAATCGCTACAGCTGGAACGTCGCGGTGACTTCCTTGCGGCGCTTTGCCTCCACTACAAAGGAGAGGAACGGCACCACGCCGGAGATCGCCGTGACCACCCAGGTGCTCGCGGGCCAGCGAGCTTTGAGGCCCAGGTTCAAAGAAGTGACAAGGAAGAGCATGTAGGCGATCCCGTGGACCCTGGCCACCCAGGCCAGGTAGGCCACGTCCATGTGGAAGCCGTACTCCAGGATCATCCGCAGCACCAGCAGCAAAAGGAGCACGCCGGTCACCCAGGCGGCGATGGAAAACAGGCTCAGCGCCTGCTTGACGCGACGCTGGCGCTCCGGGTGAATGCGGTTCGGTGCCTGCGGCTCGGTTGGCTGGGGTTGGGGCTGGGTCATTGACCGTCCTTCTCCTCTGGGGTGTGTTCGCTGGCGGTACCCCGCCTGCGCGGAGTCAGCAGATCGTTGTATTCCTCGACGTCCATCTGCGGGCGGGTGGGAAGAAAGTCCTCGTCGATCTGCGTTGGCGCGCTGGGATCGTTGCCGTAGCGTGCCAGGTCCGCCTCGTAGAGGTGCTCCATTTGCTCGCCGGCATTGAGGGCGTCAATCTTCTCGTTCTCCATCCGGATACCGGCCCGGTACGCGTAGACGAAGAATGCGCCGAAGAAGGGCCACTGTAAGGCGTAGCCCAAGTTCTGGAACGTGCCGGTGCCCGACTGGTAGCGGGTCCACTGCCACCACGCGAGCAGGCACGTGGTGATCACCGCGGCGATGAGCAGAAGAATGTGCCAAGCACGAACCTTCACACGGGAGCGCTTCTCCGGTGCGGGTGTTTGGGGGTCGCGGGGCTCGTTCACACCTGAACAGTCTACCAACGCCGCCCCCGTGGCCAAACTAAAGTTGGAGTCGGTTTCAAATTGTGGCCCATTGGCATGTAGGATGTCTCCCATTGCGCGCCCGTGGCGGAATTGGCAGACGCGCTGGATTTAGGTTCCAGTGTCTTCGGACGTGAGAGTTCAAGTCTCTCCGGGCGCACCACTTCCTCAGCTTCGCGCTAGAGGTTTTCGAGCGCGTGCTCGGCCTGGGCGCGGGTAAAGTGCTCCGGGCCCTTGGTCAGCGCTTCGAGTAGTGCTTCTTCCGGCGTGCCATCCGCGTGCATCTGCCGCGCCACCTGGAGCGCGAGCGCGTTCCAATCTGCCTCAACCGTATCGACGGCGTAGGAGGCAGCGTCGGTGGAGAAGCCCTCCTCATCCCGCAGCTGGTTGTACAGGTTGGACTTAGATAGCGGCTGGGCGGCCAGGTACTCCTCGGCTGCCTGCAGTGCGTCGCGCGACTCGGCGGGGACCGTCTCTTCGGCTTCCGGCGCGCTGTCTTCCGTGCCTGGCAGGCCAACTACCCCGTCTTCGGCCGCGTGGTGCTCGGATGCCTCCTCGGTTTCGGTGACCTGCGTGGTCTGTGCCGCTTGCGGGGCCTCCGGCGCATCGTCGTTGCTGCTGAGCAGCAGCCACCCGAGGAACCCGAAGCCAAAAGCTGCCAGCAAGCCGACGGTGACCCACTGCGCTGCCGTGGAGCGGGGACGCTCGTTTGCAACCTGCGGCTGCGGTTCGTAGGGGTGCGCCGTGTTATTGGGCGTGCTGGGGTTCGGGGTTGGATCGTTCGGGGAAGTCATGTGGCCTCACTTGCTTCTTCGTCTCGGCGGGGAACACCGCCCATGGTTCACTGATATGACCATTATGGGGCGGCGTGCCGTCGATAAGCAAAAGGGCCTTAGATATCCCAGTCGCGCAGGATGCGGCCGACGTGGCCGGAAGCGCGCACATTGTACTGGCACTGGGTGATCGTGCCGACGCCGTCGGCATCCACGTCCACCAGGAAGGTCGAGCGAATGACGCCCTGGGTGACCTTGCCGTACATCTTCTTCTCACCGAACGCGCCGTAGGCGGTGAGCGTCTCCTTCGACTCGTCGCCGAGGAGCTCGACGCCAAGGTCGTGCTTGGCGCGGAAGTCAGCCAGCTTCTCAGTCGGATCGGGGCTAATGCCGATCACGGTGACCTTGGCGTTGGAGAACTCGTCGAGCTTCTCGGTGAAATCGCACGCCTCGGTGGTGCAGCCGGGGGTGTTCGCGCGCGGGTAGAAATAGACGATGACGCGCTGTCCGGCGAAGTCTGCGAGCGAGACCTGCTCGCCCTTATCGTTGGGCAGGGTAAAAGCGGGGGCAGTGTCGCCCTTTTCTAGTCTGATCTGATCGGTCATACCTCCCCGTTTTACACTACTGTTGTTGAAAGAACCGCTGAACAACGAAAACGTAGGAGTACAACGTGGCACGAGACATTCACGATATTGAGCGCGACATCTCCCGCACCCGCAGCCAGCTGGCAGCTACCCTCGACGAGCTGGCTGACCGCACCAGCCCGGCAACCTTGGCAGATGGTGCCAAGGCGGGCGTCGCTGAGTGGCTGCAGGATGAGACGGTGCAGAAGGTGCTCGCCGGTGTCGGCGTTGCCGTCGCCGCGCTCGTGGGCATCAAGGTGCTCAACGGCCGCAAGCGCAAGAAGGAGCTCAAGGAGCTGCAGAAGCTGCTCTCGCGCGACTAAGCACCCACGGCAAAAGGCCGTCCACCCAGTTCTGATGAACAGGTGGACGGCCTTGTCTTTTGCTTTGGCGGGCGCTTAGACCAGTTCCGCGCCGGCGTCGAGCATCTCCTGCAGCGCTTGGGCTCCGGTGGCGTCGTCGACGGGGGCGACCATCGAGCGCAGCACGCGCACCGTCCAGCCCTGTTTCAGCGCGTCGAGGACGGTAGCGCGGACGCAGTGGTCCGTTGCGATGCCGCACACGTCGAGCGCCGCAATCTCGTGGGTGCGCAGCCAATCAGCCAGCGGGGTGCCATTCAGGTCGGCTCCCTCGAAGGCGGAGTAGGAAGCAGAGTGCTGGCCTTTGCGGAAGAAGACGTCGATCGCGGAGGTGTCGATCGGGCCGCGGATCTCCGCACCAAAGGTGTCAGCAACGCAGTGCGGCGGCCATGTGTCGCGGAAATCCGGAGTCTCGGAGAAGTGCTCGCCCGGGTCGATGTGCCAGTCCTGGCTAGCCAGAACGTAGGCGTACTCGCGGGTGCGGTTGTCCTCGGAGTCGAGGAACTGGGCGATTTTCGACGCAACCTCATCCCCGCGGGCAGTCGCCAGCGGACCACCGGGGCAGAAGTCATTTTGCACGTCGACGAGCAGGAGTGCGGTTTTCATGTTTATAACCTTAATAAAAACTCAATAAAGCTGCAAATAGTTGGGCTGTCGTTCTTAGGAATTGTTGAACAATTCGGATTTTTGAACGATTGTGCAGGTCATGGTTGTGTTGGTGGTGCTGTGTGTTCTCAGGAACCTGAGGGGGTGAGGCGGTGAGAAAGCCCGGTGTAGGCGGCATAAAACCCAGCGGCGGGGGAGTGAAGGTGGTTTGGCCGAGGGTTGGGTGGAAGGTGCCTGCGTGTGTGGTTCTAAAAGGAGCTAGCTCCATTTGGATTCGCGATGCCGGTCCGAGCGCGCGCACTACTTCGCATCACTGCGCTGAATTGGTGGGGCATAGCGGCAAAACATGAAGAAACCCCTTCACCTTGGAAGTGCTTCCGCTGGTGAAGGGGTATTACTTGTGCGCCATCAGGGAATCGAACCCCGAACCCACTGATTAAGAGTCAGTTGCTCTGCCAATTGAGCTAATGGCGCGTATTTTGTTTTTCTCTGTTGCTCTCGGCAACGTTGAAAACAATAACACCATCTCGTGGCAACTGTGAAATCGCCTGGTCATCCCCGGTTTTCTTAGTGTCCAAATTGTGATCTTTCTTGGCCTTGTTGAAGTAGCATTTTCTTCCCCGGTGCCGATAGGGTGTGTAGGACGGAAATGCGCAGGGAGGCGCGCAAGGATTGTGGAGGCAAGGATTTGCTCATGCGTAAAACTGCAGTGATGCGGCGAATCGCCAGTGCGTTGACGGTGGGCGCGTTGGCGGCGGGGTTGGCGTCCTGCACGATCGGGGACACGGATGGTGGCGAGGCGCTGGAAAGTGCTGCGCACACCGAGGAGCAAGAGACTGAAAAGCTGCCGGAGCCTCCGGAGTTTTCATTCACTGACGGTGACGAGGACGTTGCGCCCGGCGACCCTGTGACTGTCAGTTCGGAGGCGGGTCTGAAGTCGGTGGTGATGACCAACGAAGAGGGGAAGACCATCAAGGCCGCTATGAATGATGAGAAAACCGAGTGGCACACGACTGAACCGCTTGGTTATGGGCGTATCTACACGGTGGTAGCGACCGATACGGCGGGGCAGGAGAAGACCAAGACGTTTACTACCGTGGTGCCGGCTGCGCAGACCAATGTGTACATGGGTCCGCTTGACGGTGCGACGGTTGGCGTCGGTCAGGCGATTACCTTCCAGTTTGATGTGCCGATTCAGGATACGAAGGCCGTCGAGGAGCTCATTGATGTCGAGACTTCGAACGATACGGAGGGCGGCTTCTTCTGGCTCGATGCCACGGAGTTGCGCTGGCGCCCGAAAGAGATGTGGGAGCCGGGCACTGAAGTGACCGTGTCTGCGAACGTCTACGGCAAGGATATGGGCGGCGGCATCTACGGTGTAGAGGACGTGCAACACAGCTTCACTGTCGGTGACAAGGTTGAAGCCGTGGTGGACAACAACGACAAGATGCTGCGCTTCTACCGCAACGATGCGTTGGAGAAAGAGTTCCCGATCTCGCTGGGCACGGACGGCTCCTTCGACACGCCAAACGGCACCTACGTGGTGGGGGACATGCACGAGTCGCTCGTGATGGACTCGCGCACCTTCGGCCTTGGTTTGGGGCAGGGTGGCTACGTCACGCCAGTCTCGTATGCGACGCAGCTGTCCTACTCTGGCATTTACTTGCATGGGGCGCCGTGGGCTGTCTGGGCGCTGGGCAATACGAATCAGTCGCACGGGTGCATTAATGCCACCATCGCGGATGCGCAGTGGTTCCAGCAAAACGTGAAGCGTGGCGATGTAGTCACGGTGACAAACGCCGGTGGCGGCACGCTTAACGGTGCCGATGGTCTCGGGTACTGGAATATGGATTGGGAGACTCGCTCGGGTGGGAGTGCTGATCCGAACGCGTAAGGGGGCGTCGAGAAGCAAAAGCCTCCAGGCACTGATGGTGCTTGGGGTCTTTTTTATTCACAAATTTGGCTCGGGTGGCCGGGCGTTTTTTCTCCCTTCTTTAAATCTATAGGCCGATAGATAGAATCTCACCTGTAACTATCGAGCTATAGAAAAGGGTAGGTAAATGACACACGATCAACTACTAGCTGCCTCGGGGAACGCCGGGTGGATGCTCATGAGCGCCTCGCTCGTACTGCTGATGACGCCGGGGCTCGCGCTGTTCTACGGCGGCATGTCGGGTCGTCGAAGTGCGCTGAATATGATGATGATGTCTTTTGGCGCGATGGCGGTTGTCCCCGTCATCTACGTCCTGTGGGGTTGGTCGGCCTCCTACGGGGGAGACGATCTCGGCGGCATCGTTGGTAACCCGCTGCAGACCTTCGGGCTGCGCGGCGAGATCATGGACTCTAATGGCGACTTCATCGCAGGGGAGAGTGGCTACCCGCGGATTGTGGATATCGGGTTCCAGGTCACCTTCGCCATCATCGCAGTGGCGATCATCTCCGGTGCACTGGCCGGGCGCGTGAAGTTCGGGGCTTGGCTGGCCTTTGTCGCCGGCTGGGTCACCCTCGCGTGCTTTCCCATCGCGCACATGGTGTGGGACGGCGGGCTGCTTTCTGAATCTGAAAACTCGATTGCCGCGTGGCTCTTCGGTACCACCGGCGAGGAGGCGTCCGTCGCACCCGTGGACTTCGCGGGCGGCACCGTTGTGCACATCTCCGCTGGCGCTGCTGCGCTTGTGCTCGCGCTCTACGTCGGTGCGCGCAAAGGCTTCCCGACGAAAGTGGACAAGCCGCACAACCTGCCGATGGTGATGCTCGGTGCCGCACTGCTGTGGTTCGGCTGGTACGGGTTCAACGGCGGTTCCGCGTTTGCGGCTGATGGCCTGGCAGGCCTGGCGTGGATGAACACCACCGTGGCTACCGCTGCCGCAATGCTGGGCTGGATGGCTGTCGAAGCCGTGCGCGACAAGGCAGCAACCTCGCTCGGCGCTGCATCCGGCGCGGTCGCTGGTTTGGTCACGATCACGCCGGCGGCCGGGGCGCTTACGCCGGTGACCTCCATCCCGCTTGGCGCGCTCGGCGGTGTCATCGCTTGCTTGGCCATCGGGCTGAAGTACCGCTTCGGTTTTGACGACTCGCTCGATGTCGTTGGCGTGCACCTGTGCGCCGGGTTGTGGGGTACCGTCGGTCTGGCACTGTTCGCAGATGGCCGCGGGATTCTCAACGTTCACGCCGGTGAGGGACTGAAGCTGCTGGTAGTGCAAGTGTGTATCGCGCTGGTGGCGCTGCTCGTCTCGGGCCTTGTGACGCTGCTGCTCGCAGTACTGATCGGTGCCACGATCGGCTGGCGAGTCAGCGAGGCCGAAGAACACGACGGCATCGACCTCGCCCAGCACCGCGAGTCCGCCTACGACATCAGCGAGGCCGGCGGTAAGACACAGCCGCTTATGCGCCCGCTGCCGGAGGCACTCTTGGCCGCCCCAGGTATCCAGCAATCAGGTCCTCAGCAGCCAGGTCCCGCACAACCAGTTTCCCCGCAAGCGCAGCCGCAGGCAGCGGCAACAAAGGAGTAAATCATGATGAAGCTCATTACCGCAGTGGTGCAGGTCTACGCTCTACCTGCGATTCGTGAAAACCTCGAGCGCGAGGGCGTGCGCGGGATGACCGTGACGGAAGCTCAGGGCTACGGCCAGCAGCGCGGGCGCACCGAAATCTACCGCGGCACGGAATTCTCGGCGGAGTTTGTGCCTAAGGTCAAGATCGAGGTCGTGGCGGGCGAGTGGCAGGTAGACCAGATCGTGGACGCGATCTTGCAGGCCGCATCGACGGGGAACGCCGGCGACGGGAAGATCTGGGTCAGTCCCATCGAAGAAGTCATCCGAGTGCGAACCGGCGAGCGAGGCGAGGAGGCGCTCTAGGCCTTGGCCCGTGCTTCTTCGGCCTCAATCTCAGCGTTGAACTCGCGCTTGGAGGATTGCCACTGGTCTTCAGTCATACCGAGGCGCCAGTAGCCGGAGATGGAAACGTCTTCTCGGGGAATCTCAGACTCAACGAAGAGGAAGCGGCGCATCTCCTTGATCATTTCTGCGACACCGTGGATGAACCAGCTGGTTTTCTTTCCCTCCGGGGTGCCTGCCTCGCGCACTGCACGAGACAACTCGGTGCCGTGGGTTGCGCCGTTGCGGACCACCCAGTTGACCTCCACGCCCTCGCGGGTAGGGAGGTCGAACGTACGATCATCGGCCTCGATCTCGATATAAGCGGTCGCCGTCGCGCCTGTTGGGAGGCGCTTCAGTCCGGCGTAGATGGCTGGTGCCGCGGACTCGTCCCCGGCCAGCACAAAGTGCTCGTAGACTGCCGTAGGCCTCCACGCGCCGCCCGGGCCGAGGAAACCGAGCTTTTCTCCGACCTCGGCGGCGCGTGCCCAAGGGGCGGCCAGGCCGGCATCGCCGTGGGTGACGAAGTCGACGTCGAAGTCCCCGGTTTCCGGGTCCAGGTTGATCAGGGTGTAGGTGCGGGTGATGGGGTGTTTCTCGCGCGGCTGTTGCTCGCGAATCTGCGCGACATCAAACGGCCAGGCGTAATCGGCACCTTCTGGTGCGAACAATAACTTGATGTAGTGGTCGGTGAACTCGAGTTCCTTGCCAACCAATGCTGGGGAGTGCATGCTCAATCGGACCAGATCGGGAGAAATCTGGCGGCGCCCGGTCACGGTTGCCTCATGTGCTTTACGGGGCTTGCGCTTCGGCGCTGCTGCTTGAGGTTGGGCAGCCATGGTTATCACTGTCCTTCAACACTTCTCGTATGCCGCGTACTGGCGGGGGCTCACGGATCTTCGGTTAGGCAAGCCTAACACAATAATGCTGAAGGGGGTTTAAGTTTTCAGAAAAAGCAATGTACCCCGTAACCTGTTTGTGCAGGTTACGGGGTACTATTCGGGGTGGCTGACGGGACTCGAACCCGCGACACCCAGGATCACAACCTGGTGCTCTACCAGCTGAACTACAGCCACCATCGCTGCGTTTTCAGCAGCGGGATCTACCTTAGTACGCGAACGATGTTTTACAAAAACTGCTGGTAGGCGTCGGTAGCGTCGCGCTTCGCCTGCTCCGCCGCCGCAGTTTCCGGTCCCGGGGTGTCCACGAACACGGCGCGTCGGTAGTAATCCAGCTCCCGGATCGACTCCACGATGTCCGCCAGCGCGCGGTGTGCCATGCCCTTATCGGGTTGGTTGAAGTAGGCGCGGGGGAACCAGCGGCGCGTGAGCTCCTTGACGGTGGAAACGTCGATCATGCGGTAGTGCAGTGCCGCGTCCAGGCGGGGCATGTGCTCGCGGATGAAAGCGCGGTCGGTGGCAATGGAGTTGCCCGCCAAAGGAGCCGGGTGTGCCGGATCGCAGTGTTTTTCCAGCAGCTCAAGCACCGCGTCCTCGGCCTCCCGCACGGAAACCGTCGAGGCCTTGATCTCATCAAGTAGCCCGTTGTCGGTGTGCATCTTGGTGACAAAGTCGTCCATCTCGGCAAGCTCCGCAGCGCTTGCGCCGACGACAATGTCCAGGCCCTCATCGAGGATGTTCAGCTCCGCGTCAGTGACGAGTGCTGCGACCTCCACAATTACGTGGCGTTTTGGGTCCAGGCCCGTCATCTCCAGATCGATCCAGACGATGCGGTTGTCTTTGGCCTGAATTTCCACGGTTATTCTTCTCCCATCTTTGCGTAAAAGCTGCCCACCAGCGGGGCAATGACACCGCGCGGGCCGTAGGTAGACACCACGTCCATCGCCTTGGACAGCGGGCCAGGTACGACGCGGCGCTTGTTGGTGCGCATCGCGCGCAGCGTGTCGCGCGAGCAGGACTCGTAGGTTGTCCACAAAAAGTCCGGCACGACCTTATCCACGATGGATTGTTCCTCCTCGGGCACGTACGCCTCGCGCACCGGACCCGGGGCGAGCAGCGTGCAGTGTACGCCGGTGTCCTTGAGCTCGTAGTGCAGCGCCTCGGTAAAGGCGTTGACCCCGGCCTTGGTGAAGACGTAGGTCGCGTTGTTGGGGATGGGGATGTTGCCCGCGGCGGAGCCAACGTTGCACAGCGCACCCTCGCCACGCGGCACCATCTGGTCCAGCACGGCTTTTGTGATGCGGAAGACCCCGGTGGCGTTGAGGTTGAACTGGTTCGTCTCGTACTCCCAGTCCTGTCTCATGAAGGGACCGAAGCTGGCGATGCCCGCGGAATTGATGCACAGCGTGACCTTGCGCGTCGCAATGTGTGCGATGAGCGCATCAACGTCGCGCTGCTTGGCTAGGTCTGCCGCGAACACTTCCACGTTGATGCCGTGCGCGTCGCTCAGCTTGCGAGCGAGCTTCATCAGCACGTTCTCGCGCCGGGCGACGAGGATGAGGTTGTAGCCGGCGTTGGCCAGGTCGCGCGCCATCGCCTCACCAATGCCCTGCGACGCGCCGGTCACCAGGGCATAAGAATCAATTTCGGGGGCTGGAAAAGTCATGGTTTACAGGGTACCTGGGCTATTGCTTCTCGACGCCCGCCTCACCCCTCGCAAGCGCCTCCAGCGCATCCATATGAGCCAGGAACGCGGCGCGCCCCTCCCTGGTAAGCGTGACCCACACCGTGTCCTTTTGCCTCGTGGACCCGTACTCGCGGAAGCGGGTGATATAGCCCGCTTCTTCCAGGGCGGTGAGTTGTTTGGACAGCGTGGCGTCGGAAAGCTGCGTGGCGTCGCGAAGCGTGCCGAAGCGCATCTCGTAGCGCACCTCGCCCTCGTAGGCGCCGGCGGCGTTGAGCGCTGCGCAGATTTTGAGCCGGTTGATGGGGTGAATGATGGGGTTAGTCATGGTACTTGCTCCAGGTCAGGCCGTACGCGGCGATAAAGCCGACCGTGAAGAGAACGCCGAGGGTGATGACGGCGGTGGTGCCGGCGGTCTGGGCGAGCATCATCAATGGGTAGGCGAGCAGCGGGGCGATGGCGGCCTTCCAATTGAGCTTCGGGTCCTCGCGCACCTCCTGCTTCATGGCAGTGCGTACTCCGCGTTTCGCGGAGAACTCAATCCATACGATGCCGGCGATGCCGACGAGAAGGACGAGTAGCCCCCACGCGTGTCCGAGCAGCGTGAGCGTCATGCCTGCGCCGAAGCAGACGCTGGCGGCAGTGATGTGCAGCCACGGCACGCGCTGCGCGCTAGCTGTCGCGCGGGCCTCGGTTGCGCGTACAGCGGCGAGTGCCTCCCGGGCCTCGGCAGTATCCATGTTTTCCATAGTGGAAAGTATAGACCGCGAGGGACGGTGTTGTCGCGGTAGCATTGAGCCATGCTTGATCGCGACGAACTCATCTTCAGCCAAACCAAGGCGCTAGGTACGGACGAGTTTGAGATCACTGACGCTGCAGGCACGCTTGTCGGCACCGCGCGGCAAACCCTCAAACTCAGTGACCTCTTCTCTAGCTCTCGCGGTACCGAGGTGCGCGATGTTGAAGGCAACCTCGTACTCGGGGTGACTGACCCGGTGAACCTGATCCACGATTCCTACGAGGTCCGGCTTGCCAATCCTGACATGCTGCTGGCCACCCTGCGCACCCGTTTCGCCTGGCTGCGCACCAAACTCAACTTGGAGATCGCGGGCTTTCCCGAGGTGGAAGTCGATGGCAAGATCATGGCCTTCGACTTCACGCTGACCAGCATGGGCCGCGAAATCGCCCGCATCACCGCCGAGTACTCAGGGATGGGCCGGATGATGATGGGCAAGACCACGTACCGCATCTCTTTTGCGCCCGGGCTCGACGAGCGTCAGCACGCCGCGATCCTGGGGTCTGCCGTGGCGATCGACATGTTGCGGCGAAAGCGGCGAAACAGTTCCTAGGTGGCTTTAAACGAAATAAGCGCCCCCAGCAGGATTCGAACCCGCGACCAGCCGGGTAGAAACCGGATGCTCTAATCCACTGAGCTATGGGGGCATGCCGCGTCAGCTGTGTATTTGCTTTGCGGCCCGCTCATTGTAGCGCATGGCCAGTTAGGCACCCCAATCAATCGAAAGTAGGGTAGGGGGCATGTCTGAAGTGGGAGTTCGCAAGCGAGCCGTCCGGTCGTCCTGGCCCGTGTATGTCGTGGCATTTCTTCTCGCCGCATTGATCGCCGGGGTGGTGGCGCAGTCCTTCTCGGGCGCGTCCCTTGCCGCGCTGGGTATCCCGGATCCAGGCGCGCTCACGACCGCCGGGCTGCCTGCGTTGCGCGGGGTGGTCTGGCTGCTTGCGGCGTTGTCCACTGGCTCGTTCATGCTGTCGGCGTGGTTGATCCCGCCGAGAATGCCCGAGGGTGAAAACGCGGATCTCAACGGGGCGCGTTTGACCGTCGATGGCGTGATCGCGTCGCGTACCGGCGGCTGGGCGCAGGTGTCGATGGCGCTGATTTCGCTGGTGATGATCCCGCTTGTGCTTTCCGACGTCTCCGGCCAACCACTCGCAGACGTCTTCTTCCAACTCAGCGCGTGGTCGGTCGCGCTGGAGCAGGTGGCCGAGGCGAAGGTCTGGCTGATTACCGCAGCGTTTTCGGCGGTGGTCGGCGGGGGAGCACTATTCGCCCGCAGCTGGTTCTCGCAGGTTGCTCTATTTTTTGGTGCGATCTGCACCATCATGCCGCTGGCCCTGACCGGGCACTCTGCTTCTGGCGGGAACCACGACTTCGGTACGAACTCCCTGATTTGGCACCTGGTATTCATGCTGCTGTGGATTGGCGGGCTGATGGCGTTGGTCGCGCACGGGCGCAGGCTTGGCCCCAACCTGGAGATGGCCGCACGCCGCTACTCCATGATCGCTTTTGCCGCGCTCGTGGTCATGCTCGTGTCCGGCGTGGTCAATGCGCTGATCCGCGTGCGCCTGTCGGACATGCTGGACTACGCCTATGGCTGGGTGATCCTGATCAAATTCGGCGGCATCCTCGTGCTCGGTCTGATGGGGTTGGCACACCGCCAGATCACGCTGCCGCAGCTGGAAAAGCGTCCGGGTGCGTTTACCCGGTTTGCCGCGGTCGAGGTCGCCGTGATGGCAGCGATCGCGGGTATTTCCGTCACGCTGGGGCGTACGCCGCCCCCGCCGCCGCTGGACCCGAACCTCACGCCGATGCAGATCAAGCTGGGCTACAACCTGTACGAGCCGCTGACCTGGACGAATTGGCTGACCTTTTGGCGTCCGGAGTTGCTCTACAGCGTGATCGCCATCTGTCTTGCCGCGTATTACCTGCACCTGCTGCGCCGCGTCGACGGGTGGAACAACGTCCGGACGGCATGGTGGCTGGCAGGCTGCGCCATGCTTGCGGTGACCATGAGCTCGGGGCTGGGGATGTACATGCCAGCCGCTTACTCGACGCACATGACCGTCCACATGATCCTGTCAATGGGTGTGCCCGTCTTTTTGGTGCTTGGAGCGCCTTTAACGCTGGTGCGCGAGGCCTACCCGGCCGGCGAGTTCAATCCGCGTCTGTGGGCGGAGAGCTTCCAGCGCTCGAGGTTCCTGCAGATTGTGACCTCCCCGCCGGTGTCGGTGGTGCAGTTTCTGGTGCTGTTCTACGTCATGTACGTCTTCCCCTCGCTGTACGCGCTGATGATTTCAGAGCATGCGGGCCACGTCCTGATGAATGTGGTGTTCCTGGTCTCGGGGTACTTCTATTTCTGGGAGCTGATTGGTATTGACGAGATCCCTGGGCGCGCCTCGGCTAAGGTGCGGCTGGCCTGGCTGTGGGTGTCCATGCCGGTCCACCTGTTCATGGGCGTCTACCTCATGCAGCTGAACTTCGTGTTGGCGGAGGACTTCTACCGTTCGCTGCTGTTGCCGTGGGAGCCGGACCTGCTGCAAGACCAGAAGGTCGGCGGCGGTATCGGCTGGGCGTCTGGTTCCTTCCCGCTCGTGATCGTTTTTGCGGAGTTGTTTCGAGCCTGGCTGTCGGAGGATAAGCGCGAAGCAGTCGAATCTGACAAGCGTGAAGAAGAAACAGATGACGAACAATGGCGCAGGTATAACGAAATGCTGGCGCAGTACAACGGCAGGTAGCTGCGAAAATACGAATATTTCGCGCTGCCCCTTCCCTTTTCTTTAGATTCGTGTAATCTGTGTTCCGGGCGGTAGTTTTGTTTAGTTCGTTGCCGTCCCGCAATAACTACACGACAGAATCTGCATGAAGAAAAGGACTTTGAACCATGAGCCACCTACACACCCACCTGCACGGCAACCTTATTGATGATCCGGTGTTCCGCACCTTTGAGAACTCGGATGCTTCGTTGACCAAATTCCGGCTTGCCGCCTCGCGCCGCAGGCTCGTCACCCACAAGGGCGATACCGACGGCGCGCAGGGAGCGAACGCCAACCAGGTCTGGGAGGACACCGACCAGCTGTATATCGACGTCGAGTGCTGGGGCCAGCTCGCCGTCAACGTCGCCGCCTCGCTGAAGAAGGGTTTCCCGGTTTCCGTCTGCGGCAAGCTTGTTACCGAGACGTGGGAGGTGGATTCTCTCCACCCGGAGAAGGAAAAGGAGATGCGCTCCAAGATCGTGCTGAAGGCACACCAGGTCTCCTTTGAGCTCTCGCACTACCAGGTCAGCAGCGTGCGCTCCGTGCCGAGCGGCAACACGCTGCAGGGGCAGAAGCCGGTGGAACCGAAGTCGAAGTGGGACCTCGTTGGCGGGGGAGGAGATGAGCACCGGGTCAGCGCGGAAGACGCCCTCGAGCAGGTGAGCAAGGCGAAGGAGCGAGAGAAGGTGGGCGCAGCCGCCGGCGGTGAAAAGGTGGCGGCTGGGAAGGGGGAGACCGACACGCCGCCCTTTTAGTACCCACGGCGGGCCATGTGCAGTCGCCGAAATGATGTAGTCTGTGGAAAGCATTTGCGCATATCTCACAGTCAATTTCACAAGAGGGGACTTCACGTGGCTGAGTTCATCTACACGATGAAAAACGTTCGCAGGGCCATCGGTGACAAGGTCATTTTGGACAATGTCACCATGGCCTTCTACCCCGGCGCCAAGATCGGTGTCGTGGGGCCCAACGGCGCGGGTAAGTCGTCGTTGCTCAAGATCATGGCTGGCATTGACCAGCCGAACAACGGCGAGGCTTTCCTCCAGCCCGGCGCTTCGGTGGGCATCCTGCTGCAGGAGCCGCCGCTGAATGAGGAGAAGACGGTGCGTGAGAACGTCGAGGAGGGCCTCGGCGATATCTTTGAGAAGAAGGCTCGCTTCGAGCAGATCGCCGAGGAGATGGCCACCAACTACTCCGACGAGCTGATGGAGGAGATGGGCAAGCTCCAGGAGGAGCTCGACGCTGCCGACGCCTGGGAGGTCGACTCCAAGATCGAGCAGGCGATGGAGGCGCTGCGCTGCCCGCCGTCGGATTCGCCGGTGACCAACCTCTCCGGTGGTGAGCGTCGCCGCGTTGCGCTGGCGAAGCTGCTGCTGTCCGAGCCGGACCTGCTGCTGCTCGACGAGCCGACGAACCACCTCGACGCCGAGAGTGTCCTCTGGCTGGAGAAGCACCTGCAGAACTACCCGGGTGCCGTGCTGGCCATTACCCACGACCGCTACTTCCTGGACAACGTTGCCGAGTGGATCTGTGAGGTCGACCGCGGTCAGCTCTACCCTTACGAGGGCAACTACTCCACCTACCTGGAGAAGAAGGCGGAGCGCCTCGAGGTTGCCGGCAAGAAGGACCAGAAGCTGCAGAAGCGTCTGAAGAAGGAGCTGGACTGGGTCCGCTCCTCGCCGAAGGCGCGGCAGGCGAAGAACAAGGCGCGTCTCGAACGCTATGAGGAGATGGCCGCAGAGGCGGAGAAGTACAAGAAGCTGGACTTCGAGGAGATCCAGATCCCGACCCCGCCGCGCCTGGGCAACAAGGTCGTCGAGGTCGAGCACCTGGACAAGGGCTTCGACGACCGCGTGCTGATCAAGGACCTCTCGTTTACCCTGCCGCGCAACGGCATCGTGGGCGTGATTGGCCCGAACGGTGTGGGTAAGTCCACCCTGTTCAAGACGATCGTGGGCCTGGAGGAGCCGGACGCCGGTTCCGTCGTGGTCGGTGACACGGTGAAGCTGTCCTACGTCGACCAGGGCCGCGAGAACATCGACCCGGAGAAGACGGTCTGGGAGGTCGTCTCGGACGGGCTGGATTACATTCACGTTGGTCAGAACGAGATGCCCTCGCGCGCCTACCTGTCCGCCTTTGGCTTCAAGGGCGCTGATCAGCAGAAGCCGTCGAAAGTGCTCTCTGGTGGTGAGCGGAACCGCCTCAACCTGGCGCTGACGCTGAAGCAGGGCGGCAACCTGATCCTGCTCGATGAGCCGACCAACGACCTGGACGTCGAAACGCTCGGCTCGCTGGAAAACGCGCTGCAGTCCTTCCCGGGTTGCGCCGTGGTCATCTCGCACGACCGCTGGTTCCTGGACCGCACCTGTACCCACATCCTCGCCTGGGAGGGCAACGTTGAGGAAGGCAAGTGGTACTGGTTCGAGGGCAACTTCGGCGACTACGAGAAGAACAAGGTCGAGCGCCTCGGCGAGGAGGCCGCGAAGCCCTCGCGCGTCACTCACCGCAAGCTCACCCGCTAAGCCGCGCCCGCTTGTCGACGCCCCGCTGCCGGCCCACCGCACTTGGATCAAGTGCCGGGCCCGTGGCGGGGCGTTGGTTCTGCGGTAGCATGTCGGCAGTATGGCACCCGGAAGGCTTGGGTGCAGGTGCACACTACTGCGAATCACTGAGCAAGGAGCGGAGACCATGGCTGAACAAGAAGAGCGCAAGGCGCAATCCCAGGCGGAAGGCGCTGGGCAGGCCCCGCACGTCCATACCGTCCCGCTGCGTTGGGGCGACTTCGACCGCTACGGGCACGTGACTAACTCGGCCTACATCGAGATCGCGCAGGAAGCGCGCCTGGCGTTTGCGCAGAAGTTCTTCGAGGCGCAGGGCCACGAATTCGTCGTCTTCGTTCGCCGCGTGGACGCGGACTACATCCGCCCGGTGCTGCCGAATACCACCGAGCTGCGGGTAGAAACCGAAGTCGTCCGCCTGGGCAACACCTCGTTTACCACCCGCCAGGAGATCAAGGACGCGCAGGGCAAGATCTGCTGTGTCGTGGAAACCGTGCAGGTCACCGTGGATACGACGACGACTGCGCCGCGTCAGATCACGCAGAAGGAGATCGGCATCCTTACCCGTGTGGCCTCCAGCATCGAGGAAGCGGACGGGGAGTAGCAGGAACGTAGATGGAGTCGCTTCGAGTGACTGACGGCGCGCCGGGCCTGACCGCCCTTGTCGGGCGGGCTACCGGGTTGGATGCCACGGCGTCCGCGCGCTTCCAGACGCGGACACCCCAGGAGGGCGAGGACCCGTCCGTTGACGTGTTCGTCACGACCCCCTTCGACTGCCTCGCCGCCCGCCGCGTTGCAGGCGAGGCCTCGCGCGACGGGGCAGTGGTGGCGGCAAGCGACCTGCTCGCGGCGCTGCAGGCGGGCCGTGAAGAGATCGGTACTGCGCGCGACGCCAACTGGCCGGGCGCGCTGCCGCCGAAGGGTGGCTTCATCGCCCGCGATGAGGTGCCGGTATCCGTCGCGCGCCAGCTCGCCGACAAGGGCCGCGAGCTGGCGCGCCAATTCTCCGGGGCGCTTGGCCCACCGAAGTCGCTTTTGGATTCAACCGTGCTCACCGTGGACGCGGAGTCGGCGCAACCGGTTGAGGTGCCCATGCGCATGATTTTTACTTGCACCGCGCTCGGATTGATCCCGGGCTTTGCCGCGCCTATCGACGTCCCCCGGCACCTCCGGATCGCCACCGCCGGCCGGTGGGTGCGCATGGACGCGCCTTTTGGCAGCGTCTACCACGCAACGGGCCTGGGCCTGTTCGTCTAGTACGAGCGCGGCCCCTGGTTGATCATCATGTAGGCGACGCGCTGCATGTGGTTCCACAGCGCGAAGCGGTAGGCCTCCGGCAGCTCATCGGCGCTGAACTGGTCGAGTGAGCGCTCCATGAGGCTGAGCCAGCGATCCGCTTCCGGCTCGCCGATGGCGAAGGGGAAGTGGCGGCGGCGCAGCATCGGGTTGCCGCGTTCCTCCTGATACGTGCGTGGTCCGCCCCAGTACTGGACAAGGAACCAACGCAGCCGGTCTTGGGCACCCTCCCAGTCGTCGTCCGGGTACATCGGTCCGATGAGGTCATCGTTTTTGACTTGGGAGTAGAAGCCTTCGACGAGGCGGTCGAAGAAGTCCTGCCCCAGGGCCTCGAAAAGCGATTGCTCCTGGCTGGGGGGATTATTTTCCATGGGAAGGGCCCCTTTCGGTGATCTTTTCGCGCGGGTCATTGCGCATCAGCATCGGTTCGGAGCCGGGCAGGCGGACGTCGGCTTCCTGCATGGCTTCGAGGATTTGCTCGTACATGAAGCGGCTCACTCCCCACTGGGCACCCGGCATCGTGTCCACAGTCACACGGTAGGTGAGGTGGTCGGTGCTGAAGTTGGACACGCCGAGGAGCTCGGGCTCGCTGATGATGTCGCGGCGGACGTGCTCGTCCTTCGCGGCGGCGCGGGCGGCGTTGATGATCACGTTGGCGGCCTTGGAAGGATCGGCGAACAGCGAGACGGGCACCTCCATGCGGGCAACGGAGTAGCGGTCTGAGTTGTTGCCCACCTGCTCAATGTCGCCGTTGCGGATGTACCAGAGGGTGCCGTCGATATCGCGCAGCGTGGTGATCCGCATGGTCATATCCTCGACGGTGCCCTCGACGTCGTTGACGGCGATCACATCGCCGACGCCGTACTGGTTCTCCAGCAGGATGAACATGCCGGACAAGAAGTCCTTGACCAGCGACTGCGCGCCAAAACCGAGGGCAACGCCGACGATACCGGCGGAGGCGACCAAGGGCGCGACGTTGATGCCCACCTGATCCAGGATGGCCATGATAGCCCACACCCAGATCACGATGGCGGCAAGCGAGCGGCCCACGTTCGACAGCGTCTTAAAGCGCGCGATGCGACGCTGCTCCTGGGAGCGCGCCTGCGGGGAGTCGTCTGGTGCCGCGCCGCGACGGAAGCGGCCGTTGCTATTGGGCTTGGCGATGGCCTGCTTTGTTGCGCGGCGGATCAGCCGGTGGGTGCCCCACTGCGCGAGGCAGGCCACCAGGATGATGACCAGGATCCAGAACGGACGGGTGACAAAATTCTGTTGGGTATCTGGGTCATTCCACCACGCGCTGAGGCCGGAGACCGCCTCGGTCACGCGTTCTTCGGTGCCCTCTGGCGCGGCGGACAGGATCTGTACGGGAGAAGTTGTTGAAAAATGCATCAAGAGCGAGTGTAGACATCCGAGCTGTGCGCAAGGTGTGACCGCAGTGGGGCCGGAGGGTGCGTGCATATAAATACCGCGGGAACCGGACTAACTGAACCGCTTGGTCTACACTGCGGGGAAAGCTCCTTCTACTGAGGGCGATACCCCCACTACGAAGCAACGAAAGGCAACGCGATGACCTCTGGTTTTTCCACAGATTCCATCCATGCCGGCTATGAACCGGACAGTCTGTACGGCCCGATCAACACCCCGATTTACGCCTCGACCACCTTCGCCCAGGACGGGCTGGCCAAGCTGCGCGGCGGCTACGAGTACACGCGCGTGGGCAACCCGACCGTGACCGCGCTGGAGAAGACGGTCGCGGCACTCGAGGGCGCGGACTACGGCGTGGCGTTCGCCTCGGGCATGGCTGCGATCGACTCGCTGCTGCGTATCCTGCTCAAGCCGGGGGATCACATCGTCATTGGCAACGACGCCTACGGCGGCACCTACCGCCTGATCCAGCAGGTCTTTAGCCTGTGGGGTGTGGAGAACACGGTGGTCGACATCACCAATACCGAGGAGATCGCCGCGGCGATTCGACCGAACACCAAGGTGGTGTGGGTGGAAACGCCAACGAACCCGCTGCTGGACATCGCCGACATCACTGCGATCTCCAAGGTCAAGGGCGAGGCGACGCTGGTGGTGGACAACACGTTTGCCTCCCCCTACCTGCAGAAGCCCTTCGAACTGGGCGCGGATGTCGTGCTGCACTCGACCACCAAGTACATTGGCGGCCACTCCGACGTGGTCGGCGGCATTGTCTGTGGCCGCGACGCGAAGCTGGAGGAAGACCTGCGCTTCTTCTTCGGCTGGGTCGGCGCGATTCCCTCGCCGTTTGACACCTACCTCACTGGCCGCGGTCTCAAGACACTCGCCGTGCGCATGGATCGCCACTGCGACAATGCGGAGGCGGTCGCCGAGTTCCTGCAGGGCCAGGACTGCGTGGCCAAGGTCCACTACCCGGGCCTGGAAACCCACCCCAGCCACGAGGTGGCGAAGCGTCAGATGACGCGCTTCGGCGGCATGGTGTCCGTCGAATTCCAGACCGAGGAGCAGGCGCAGAAGTTCTGCCTGTCGACCAAGCTGTTCTGCCTGGCGGAGTCGCTCGGCGGGGTGGAGAGCCTGCTCGAGCACCCGGCGACGATGACGCATCTGGCGGTCAACGGTTCGGAGCTGGAGGTCCCGCGCGAGCTGGTGCGGATCTCGGTGGGTATCGAGGATGTCGAGGACCTCATCGCGGATCTCGAGCAGGCGATCGCCGCGTTGTAGGCGGCGTTGGGTGAGGTGCTGATTTATTCACTTGGGCGCATAGCTTGCAGTGTGCACCTCACCCCTAAACGGGGGAAGTTGCGCGGGGGTGCTGTGTCTGTGTGCGCGCTGTACCATTCCGGGTTCAGTACCGCGAGCGCACAGAGTTACAGCGTAGACCTTTCCAGAAGATGGCGCGCCTTTCCCAACTCGAGCTGTGAGAATGGCCAATTTTCGCTGCATGTTTATTAGCCTGAGGGGAAGGATTGTTCCTGGCAGCTACGGTGCAGGAACGCATGACGTCGCGCCGCGCGAGCGGAAAGGTAGCTATGTCCAGGAAACCGGCATACCTGCGTATTGCAGAATCATTGCGCAACCGGATCGAAGCCCGTGAGCTCGAACCCGGCGACAAGCTGCCGCCCGAGCGCGTCCTTGTTGACCAGTTTGGGGTGGCGCGAATGACAGTGCGCCACGCGCTCGACATCCTCCAGCTGGAAGGCATCATCGAGCGCAAGCGCGGCCGCAGCGGCGGCACCTTCGTGCGCGCGCTGCCCCCGGTCGTCGACCTCAACGGCCCGGTCGGGCTCGCCGCCCAGCTGGAAGCCCATGGGGTGCGCATCCGCACCGAGCTGCTTTTCGACGCCAACGTCGACGCCCCGCAAGCCGTCAAGGCCGCCTTCGGCGTTGACGCGGAGAGCGAGATCGATGAGCCTGCGTTTGCAGTGCTCAAGCAGGACCGGCTCCACTACGCCGACGACGTGCCAGCGTTCTCCGAGGTCCTCTACGTCCGCCCCGGGCACGAAGCGCACTACGCGACCAGCGGGCTGGCGTTTACCCCGGCGACCCGTCCCGCGGCGACGACGCTGCGCGAGGATCTAGTCGCCCCCGGCGTCGCCACGGAAAAAGAGCGTGAGCGCTTGGGGCTCGCCGCGAACACACCGCTGCAGCGGGTGACCCGCAAGCTCTATGAGCGCGACGTGGTCGTGGCGTACTCCAGCATCGTGATCCGACCGGATGTCGCGCAGCTGCGCGCGATCACCCGTTTCGACTAGTCGGCTGCCGCGTCGCAGGCTCGGTTGCGTACCGCGCGGGCGACCCGGTCCTGCCCCTCCGCGAGGATGCGCTTGAGGCCTGCGGGCACGGAGGCGTCGTGAAGCAGGGCGTCGGCCTTGCGCACCGCTTCCTCGGTCACGGCCCAGGTGGGGTACATGCCTTCGAGGGTGCGCTGCGCCATCTCGTTGGTCAGGCGATCCCACAGTGCGGGCGCGATGCGGAAGTACTCGTCGGTGAACGAGTCCAGGTTGACGTCGGTGCCCTGTGCGTTGAAGGTGAGCCCGTCCATGATGTAGCGGGCCTCGAGGTTGGTCAGATCCTCGTTCACCAGCGTGTCCCAGGCCCACTGCTTTTCTACCGTCGCGCGGCAGCGCAGGCGGGAGATCACACCCTCCGAGGAGGTGTCCTTTTCCTCATCTGCGGCCGAAAGCGGCACCTCGCCCGCGGCAATCAGGCTGGTCAGCGCCAGCCAGCGCACCTCTTGGTTCTCCGAAGTTGCAAGCAGCTGCTTCAGGTAGGCGACCGTCGTATCGTTCGGGGTCAGCCGCGCCAGTGCCCGGTCGAAGATCGCTGCGGGCTCGGCACCGCAGAAGGCGTCGTTGAGCAGCGCGAAGCCCTCGTCCTGCCAGGACGGGTCGACGTACTGCTTGACGGCCAGCGTGGCCTGGGCAAGCAGGCGCTCCTGGACGCTCGGCTGGTCCTCTGCGGCACCGTGCTTGGCCACAAGGCGGACGAACTCGCGGGCCGGGAGGACCCCGTCGCGCACCGACTCCCACAGCGAGGACCACACGAGCGTGCGCGCCAGCGGGTCGGCGATTTCGCCCAGGTGCTCGAGCGCGAAGCGCTTGTGTTCGGGGGTGAGCCCCATCTTGCAGTAGGTGAGGTCCTCGTCGTTGACCAGGGCCAGGTCGTGTGCGACGCCGGCGAGCTCGGGCACCTCGGTGCGTGCGCCGTCGACGTCGAGGGTGACGTGGTGGGTGCGTTGCACGTGGCCGTCGACAAGCGAATAGAGGCCCACGGTGACGCGGTGGGTGCGCATGACCTCGGACTCTTGGACCACGGCGAAGCTGTCTGCGGTGATATCTGGGCGCAGGATAGATACGCCGGTGGTGCGCAGCCACTGCTCGGACCAGCTCGACAGGTCGCGGCCGGAGGACTCCTCGAGCGCGGAGAGCAGGTCGGCGAAGGTGGCGTTTGCGTGCGCGTGGTTGCGGAAGTGCTGCTGCACGCCCGCGAAGAACTCGTCGCGGCCGACGTAGGCCTGCAGCTGCTTGAGCACGGAGGCGCCCTTGGCGTAGGTGATGCCGTCGAAGTTCTGCTCCGCGGTCTCAATATCCGGCGCGTCTGCGGCGATCGGGTGGGTAGTGGGCAGCTGATCCTGCTGGTAAGCCCAGGCCTTTTCCACCGCGGCGAAGGTGGTCCAGGCGTTCGGGTACTCGCCGATCTCCGTCTGCGCGATCGCGGCGGACCAGGTGGCAAAGGACTCGTTGAGCCACAGGTCGTCCCACCACTCCATGGTGACCAGGTCGCCGAACCACATGTGCGCCATCTCGTGCAGGATGGTGTCGTTGCGGCGCTCGAGGCGGTAGGGGGTCGGCTCGGAGGTAAAGACGTACTCGTCGCGGAAGGTCACCGCGCCCGCGTTTTCCATCGCGCCCATGTTGTACTCGGGGCAGAAGATCTGGTCGTACTTGCCAAAGGGGTAGGCCACGCCGAAGTTCTCGTGGTAGTAGGCAAAACCGTCCTTGGTTTGGCGGAACAGGCGCTCGGCGTCCAGGTGCTCCATGAGCGAGGCGCGGGCGTAGAGGCCCAGCGGGATCTCACCGTGGGCGTCGGAGTAGGTGTCGGTGACGTGCTCGTACTCGCCGGCGATCACGGCGATGAGGTAGGTGGACAGCGGGTAGTCCACCTTCGCCGACCAGGTGTTGCCCTCGCGGGTGGCGGCCTCGTTGAGCACCACGGTGTAGTGCTCCGGGGCGGTGACGTGGATGTCGTAGGTGGCCTTGATATCCGGCTGGTCGAAGCAGGCAAAGACCTTCATGGCCATCGCAGGCTCGAACTGGGTGTACAGGTAGTCCTTGTTATCGACCGGGTCGGTGAACTTGTGCAGGCCCTCGCCGGTGCGGTTGTAGGTGATCGTGGCGTCGACGACCACGGTGTGCGCGCCCTCGCTCAGGTTGAGCTTCGCACCCTCGATCGGTGCGCCGTCGAGCGTGGCGGAAAAGGAGTCGGCGACCAGGTCGAAGAAGGTCTCGCCCGCGGTGGAATCGAAGGTGATGGTGGTCCGCGACCGGAACTGCTCGGCCCCGGTGACGTCGAGGTTGATGTCGTAGTGGACGTTGGAAATCAGGCCGACGCGGTGGCGCGCGTCGGCGCGAGTGAGATTAGTTTTCATGGCCCCAACATACTCGCCGCGCAAGAATCGCTACTGTGGGGGCAACTGCTTTAAGAGGAGTGAAGGAGAACACCATGGCTCAGTCCGTCACATTTTGGTTCGACGTGTCCTGCCCGTTTTGCTGGCTGACCTCCCGCTGGATCAAGGAGGTAGAAAAGGTCCGCGATATTGAGGTCGAGTGGGTACCCATGTCGTTGAGCGTGCTGAACCAGGGGCGCGACCTGCCGGAGGCCTACGCGCGCAAGATGGAGGCCAACTGGGGGCCGGCCCGCGTGTTTACCAAGGTCAAAGAGGAAGCCCCGGAGAAGATCGACGCCCTCTACACCATGATGGGCACCATGATCCACACCGAAGGCGAGGGCGGCAAGGAGGGCTACGGTGCCTACGACGAGATCATCGGTGCCGCGCTCGATGCGTGCGACCTGCCGCCGCAGTTCGCGGATGTGGCCAACTCCGAAGTTGTGGACGAGCAGCTGCGCGCCTACCACCAGCAGGCCATGGACAACGTCGGCGACGAGGTCGGCACGCCCGTGGTCAAGCTCGGGGACACCGCCTTCTTTGGCCCCGTGATCACCCGGGTCCCCACTGGCGAAGAAGCAGGCAAGCTTTTCGACGCCTCCGTGTCCCTCGCCTCCTACCCCTACTTCTTCGAACTCAAGCGCTCCCGCACCGAAGATCCCCAGGTACGCGGGTAGGCTAAGGCGCATGCGTATTTATCTAGGAGCAGACCACGCCGGTTTCGAGCGGAAGAACCAGATCAAGGCCCACCTGGAAAAGGCGGGCCACGAGGTGATCGACTGCGGTGCCCACGAGTACGACGCCGCAGATGACTACCCGGCGTTTTGCATCGCCGCCGCCGAAGCCGTGGTGGCCAACCCCGGCTCGCTCGGCATCGTGCTGGGTGGATCCGGCAACGGCGAGCAGATCGCCGCGAACAAGGTCAAGGGCGCGCGCTGCGCCCTCGCGTGGTCGGTAGAGACCGCGAAGCTGGCGCGCGAGCACAACAACGCCCAGCTCATCGGCATAGGTGGCCGTATGCACACCGAGGAAGAGGCGCTCGCAATCGTCGACGCCTTTGTCGCACAGCCGTGGAGCGAGGAGGAGCGCCACCAGCGCCGCATTGACATCCTGTCCAAGTACGAGGAGACCGGCGTGGCCCCGGAGGTTCCTGGCAACTAGAGGAAGCTTTTCGCGATTTCGTGATTGAGCCCGGGGTTGTCCCCGGGCTTTTTCGCGTCAGAGAGTTACGAGTATGGTCGGAAAACCGCGCTGAACCCCTCCTGCCGTTGAACTTGTGAACTCCCCAGGTCACCCGGTGTAACACCGGGTAGGAAGGACACACAGCAATGACGGTAGTCATACCTCCCACCAGCCGCGCATCGGAGGAGTTCACTACAGAACAAAAGCGCGAAATCATCATGACCTACGCGCAGATACCCTACGGAGGCAAAAAGAAATACCTCGCCAAAATCGGCATCACCTACAAGGTGTTGAATCGATGGAACAAACAGTTCATCGCAGGTGATATCGACACAGGACTTACCCCAAAGAAGAATGTGCGTATGGATACCTCTGACATACACGAAATCCGCCGCCTGAAGGATCTGACGAAGTCCCTTGAACAACGAGTAGCCGAACTTGAAGGTGCACTCGAAGAAAAAGACAAACAACTCAGCATTAAAGACGAACAAAATGCTGCCCATGCTAGAGCGGTGGATTCCTTGGGAAAAGCCATCGCCATCATGCAAAAATATACCGACAAGTAATGCGTGGTGGCAGACGTTTAACCGGGGATGAAAAACACGACTACGAGGCGTTTATCGCCGCAGAAAACAGCATCGTTGATGCGTTAGTTGCTGCCAAGTACACGCTGAAAGCCGCGTTGGAAATTGTCGGGTTATCCAAATCAAGCTGGCATTACCGGCATCACCCACGTCGGCGTAAACGCGACGATGGTAGTGCTTGTCATGTCAGCCCGAAGCAGTTAACTGCTGCGCAGCGCAAGACGGTTGCCTCACTGCTTGTTGCTGGCAAACGCAAGCATCATAGTGTTGCCAGGATCTTTTTCGATCACCTTGATGGCGATGGTGAGATGGTGGCAAGTCTTCGGACCTTCTACCGGGTACATGCTGAACTGCGTGCGCAAAACCCGCTTGCGTATGTGCCGACCCCGCGACATAGTAAGCGTGGTGTGCCTGTGGTGGCAGCAAGTGGGCCTGGTCAGGTGTTGTGTTGGGATATTACTTGGTTGCCAGCATCGTTTATGTCGAAGGGGTTTCACCTGTATACGGTGTTGGATTTGTTTTCGCGAAAGATTGTTGGCTGGACCATCCAGCCACGTCAGGTTAAATCGGTTGCCACGGACTTAATCAAGGCTGTTATCAAAGATCAGCGGTTGCATGGTCATGATGTGCGGGTTGTTCATACTGATAATGGTGGTGTGATGACGTCGCACTCAATGCGCACGATGCTGGATGAAAACGGTGTGAAACTCTCACTGATCAGGCCGAATGTTTCAAACGATAACCCATATGAAGAGTCATCACATCGCACCTTGAAGCATCATCGCTTCGCGTTGGAGTCCTACCGTGATATCGCTCAAGCAGAGCAGGTGGTTGGCAGGATTATTGAGGCGTACAACAAGCGGGATCGTCACAGTGGGTTGAACTATTACACGCCTGATGAGGTGTATACGGGCAAGTGGAAACAGATCCTTGCACGGCGTCAGGCAAAGGAGCAACGCTACTATCAGGCGCACCCGACTCGGCGTCCGGCGGTATCAGCCTATAAGGCCCCACCGCAGTTGGTGGGGATTAATATAGGGCGTGATCTTGCCGTTTACCAGCAGGTATAGTAAGTTTTATTCAAACGAGTTGGCGGGGGTTCACAACTCAACGGCGGGCGGCGGAATTGGAAAGTTTTCCGACTATAGTCGGAAAACTTTTATAAGACGGGGAGTTTTCCGAGTATGATCGGAAAACTTTTTCTGCCACCTCAGCACGGCGGGGCAGGGATGCCCAGTGTGCGCGCCATCTCCGTGAACTCAGCCGGGCCTAAGGAGCCGGCCCCGGCGGGAATGCTCGCCCACAGATCAACGCCGGTGACGAGGGGCAGTTCTTCCAGGTTGAGCCGCGTGGCCAGGTCCGGCTCTGCTGGCAGTGACCCGCCGATCAGCCCGGCGACGCGCACGTCACGGCGCTGCGCCTCGCGGACCGTGAGCTCCGCAGCGTTGAGGCTACCGAGCCCCAGCGAGGTAACGACGACAAGCGGCGCGCGCAGCTCCGCGGCGATCTCGGCGATTGTGTATTCGTCGGCAAGGCGCACGAGCAGCCCGCCCGCACCCTCGACGAGAGTCACGCCGTTGTGTGAGGCGTCGAGATTAAGGATCCACTCGCAGACTGCTTGAAGCGACGGCACCTGCATGCCGGCGCGCCGGGCGGATAAGTTCGGCGCGAGCGGCTCGGGGAAGCGGGTCAGCTCGTGAGTGCGCACCCCGGTCAGTCGCGCGACGGTGTTGGCGTCGCCTGCGCCTTCAGGCTCGCCGGTCTGCAGCGGCTTGGCCACGCGGACACTCAAACCCGCGTCCTGCCAGGCAGCGGCAAGGGCTGCCGTGGCGATGGTCTTGCCCACATCCGTGTTCGTGCCGGTGACTACAACGATCATTGGTACTGCTCCTTGCTTGCTGCCTGCGCCGCGGCGACGACGGCGCGGCCGATTTGGCGAGTCTGGTCTTCGGTGCAGATAAACGGCGGCATGGTGTAGATGTTGCGCCCGAACGGCCTGATCCACACGCCTTGGTCTACCGCTGCCTGCGTGGTGGCGGCCATGTCCACGTCGGAGGCCATTTCCACCACGCCGATAGCGCCGAGGATGCGGACGTCGGCAACGCCCTGGATCTCGCGGGCGGGCGCGAGCTCCTCGGTAAGCCAGCCCTCGATGTTGCGGGTTTGCTCGCGCCAGTCGCCCTCTTTGATCATGGCGGTGGCCTCGGCGGCGACGGCGCAGGCCAGCGGATTGCCCATGAAGGTGGGCCCGTGCATGATCGCGGCCGGCTCCATGCCTGCGGCGACTTCGTCGGTGGTGAGCACGGCGGCGAGCGTCATGAACCCGCCGGTGATCGCCTTGCCCACGCACAGGATGTCGGGGACCACACCGTTGTCCAGGGTGGTAAACAGCTGGCCGGTGCGGCCGAAGCCGGTGGCGATTTCGTCGGCAAGCAAGAGGACGCCGTGTGTGGTGCACAGTTCGCGCACGCCGCGGACGAGTTCGGCGTCGTGGAAGCGCATGCCGCCAGCGCCCTGGACGACCGGCTCGATGATCACCGCGGCGACGTCGTCGGTGATCAGTTTTTCGAACTCGGCGAGGTAGGCCGCGCGCTCCTTATCGCTCGCGCCGCGCACCGGCGGTGCAGGGGCGAAGTGCTGCGCGGCGAGCACGCCTTGCCACATCGAGTGCATCCCGCCGTCGGGGTCGCACACGCTCATCGCAGCGAAGGTGTCGCCGTGGTAGCCGGAGCGCCAGGTCAGCAGCCGGTTGCGCTCGGGGTGCCCGGTGCCGCGGGCGTACTGCAGCGCCATCTTGATGGCCACCTCGACTGAGACGGAACCGGAGTCAGCCAAGAAGACGCGGCTGTAGTTCGGCCCCGCCTTGCCGCTGGTCAGTTCTAACAGGTTTTGGGTCAGCCGCGCGGCGGGTTCGTGGGTGAGTCCGCCGAACATGACGTGGGACATCGCATCGATCTGGTCGTGGGCGGCACGCAACAGGCGGGGGTGTCCGTGGCCGTGGGCGGCGGCCCACCAGGACGACATGGCGTCGATAAGCAGGCGGCCATCGGCGAGTTCGAGATACACGCCGTGGGTGGCGGCGACGGGCAGGTTGCCGGAGCCGGGCGCGGCGTAGGGGTGCCAGATGTGCGCGGTGTCGATGGCCGCGAGTGTCTCGGGCGTCATGGGGGCCTTTCGTTGCTATTAGTGGCGGTAGGGAACCTTATTGAACACCGTACAACTGGGAGTGTAGGTTGAGTCACATGACCTACTTTTCGGTGCGCATGCGCGCCAACACCCAGGGTCGGCACATCTCTGGCGCCGAGCGCATCGTGGATGCTGCACACGTCGCTGAAACCTGCGCGCAGCTCGCACAACGCGCGCTCGACCACCCGAAGGGCGAGGCAGCGCAGACGCACCTGACCGTGGAGGCGCTCGACGAGGATGCGATCACGCACGCCGAAGCGCTGCGTGTGGACGTCGCTGAGTGCGCGGACCCGGACGCCGCGCGCGCTGTGATCCACGGGCTGCTTGCGCCGCTGACCCCGCACGCGGACGCACTCGTCCGTGAGACGTTTGCCGCCCGCGACATGCGCGGCGCGATGCTCGTGTGTGCAGGCACCGGCGCGCGTCTGGAGCCGGACTGCGAGCGCGGCGTGCGGGTCAGTCACATGGACGCGCTCGAGTACACACAGGCCACCGGCAAGGACGCCGCGCGTGAAGCGCTCGTGTTGGCCAGCAAAGTTGCCGCGCACCCGGACGTGATCGCCGAGCTGTGTATCTCGGACGACCCCGAATACACCACCGGGTATGTCGCCCACGCAGGCACGTACACGCGCATCCCGCACATCAAACCTGCCGGCTCGCGAGCTGGGGCGCGCGCCTTCCTTGTCCGTGAGCGTGCCGACATCCCGGCGTTGATCGACTACCTGGAGCGTCAGCCGGTGCTCGTCCGGACTGAGGTGCAGGCATGAGCGATGCGTCTTCGCTAGCACGCGTCGCCGCCGCGAACCTGGATGCGTGGCGCGAGCGCGGCCTGTGGCGCAGCCCCGCCGTCTTCGCTAGCGGGCAGGAGCCCACCGCCCGCCTGCGTGCAAGCGCAGCGGCAGACGCACGCGAGGCGGTCCTGTTCAGCTCCTCGAACTACCTGGGGCTGGCCGAGGACCCGCGCGTGGTGGCCGCCGCGGTCGCCGCCACCGAGGAATTCGGCGCAGGCTCCGGTGGGTCGCGCCTGACCACCGGCACCAGTGACCTGCACCTTCGCGCCGAGTCCGCCGTCGCCCGCTTCACCGGGTACGCGGACGCCGTGCTCTTTGCCACCGGTTACCAGGCCAACGTGTCCACCCTCCAGGCGCTCGCCGCCACATGCCGCGGGCCGGGGCTGACGATCGTCTCGGATGTGAAGAACCACGCCAGCATCATCGACGGCTGCCGCCTGGCCAAGGCCAGCGGGGCCGAGGTGCGCGTCGTGGAGCACCGCGATATCGCGGCGGTCGATCGCGCGCTCGCCGAACGAGCAACCGAGTACGCGCTCATGGTCACCGACGGGCTGTTTTCCATGGACGGGGTGTGCGCGCCGCTGCCCGAGCTCATGGAAGTCTGTCAGCGCCACGGCGCGTGGAGCATGCTTGACGACGCCCACGCCATCGGCACCATCGGCCCCACCGGCCGCGGCCTGCCGGAGCTGTACGGCATGCGCCCCGATATCCAGCTGATCACTGCGAGCAAGGCGCTCGGGGCGGAGGGCGCTGCGGTTGCCACCAGTGCGCCGGTGGCCGAGCTGCTTCGCCAGCAGGCGCGTTCGTTTGTCTTTTCCACCTCGCCTGCGCCTGCGACGTGCGCGGCGATCACGGCGGCAGTGGAGATCCTGGAGTATGACCCGGGTCCGGTGCAGCGGTTGCACGCGAGCATCGCCAGGTGGCATGCGCGCCGCGGCACTGAGGCATGCGACCCCGCCGGTGCCGGGCCGATCGTGCCCGTGCATGTTGGGGACGAGATGGCCGCGATGGAGGCGGCTGCGCAGCTTTACGAGCGCGGCTTCATCGTGCCAGCAATCCGCTGGCCCACGGTGCCGCGGGGCGAAGCGATCCTGCGCGTCACACTCATGGCCACGCACGCGCCCGCGCAGATCGACGCGCTGTGCGAAGAGCTCGAGCGCTTGGGACTCTAGATGTCTGCGTAGTCGGCGGGGTGGGGGCCGATGCGGCCGAACTCCTCCTCATCGAGCGAAATCAGTGCCGCCATCTCATCCTGCGTCAGCTCGAAGTCGAAGACGTCCAGGTTCTCTTCCATCCGTGCGGGTGAGGTTGTCTTGGGGAAGACGATGACCTTGTTTTGAATGTGCCAACGCAGCACGACCTGCGCGGGCGTTTTGCCGTGCGCCTCGGCGGCGTCGGTGATCTCCGGGTAGTCCTCAAGGTCCAGCTCGCCTCCGCCGAGCGGCGCCCAGCCCTCAATCGCCACGCCGTGCACCCGCATTGCGTCGAGCTCCTTCCAGCGCTGGAACAGCGGGTGCAGCTCCACCTGATTGACCGCGGGCGTGACGTCGGTGGCCATTTCCAAATCGTCGATGTGGGCGGGCAGGAAGTTCGACACCCCGATCGAGGTGGCCAGGCCCTCATCGCGCAGCTGGATCATGGACTTCCACGCGTCCACGTACGCGCCCTGCGAGGGCACCGGCCAGTGGATCAGGTACATGTCCACGTGGTCCAAGCCAAGACGTTCGAGCGACTCGCCAAGCGCTGCGTCGGCGTCGCGGTGCCGGTCGTTCCACAGCTTCGTCGTCACATACAGCTCGTCGCGTGGGATGTTGGAAGCGGCGATCGCACGGCCCACGCCCTCTTCGTTGCCGTAGATGTACGCGGTGTCGAGGTGCCGGTAGCCCGCCTCGAGCGCCGCCAGCGTGAGTTCCTCGGCGCGCGCAGGGTCCACGCGGTGGAGGCCGTAGCCGAGCTGGGGGATCGACGTGGCGTCGTTAAGCTGCAGGCGCGGGATTGCTGAGGTCATGAGGTTCCTTAAGTGGGGTTAGCGCTGCGTGACGTTGCCCGTCTTTGCAGCGAGCGGCGCGACGAGCATGGGGCGGGCGAGTGCCCAGCCGCCGGCGATGATCGCCGCCGCGACGACAAAGAGGACGGTGCCGGTCCAGCCAGTCGGGTCGTCGGTCGCGGCGAACATGGCGTTGAGGTTGCCACGCAGACCCGTGGTGGCCACGAGCACGATGTGGATGAGCAAGAACACCACGAAGAAGATCATGGTGGGGAAGTGCAAGGCTCGTGCGGTGCGCATGGACGGGAAAGTCCAGCGCTTCGGCCACACCGGGCTCATCCGTGCACCGGAGATGATCGCCAGCGGGGAGGCGACAAACACGACGAGGAAGTACGACAGTTCCTGCAGCGCGTTGTAGTAGACCCACGGGTTTTCGTTCGGCCAGTCCAGGCTCAGGTACTGGATGCCCGCCGAGAGTGCGTGCGGGAAGACCTCCCAGCTCGTGGGCACGATGCGCATCCACTGGCCGGTGGCAAAGAGCAGCACGTAGAAGATCACGCCGAGCACGACCCATGCCAGGTCAAGCACCAGGTGGAGCCACAGGTTCACGGAGATCTTCTCCCGCGGCCTCGTGCGCGGTGCCCAGTACGCCGCGGGCTTCGCTTCTCGACGCTGCGTCAACCCCGTCTTGATCAGCATGGCCATCAGGAACATGTTGAAGAAGTGGGACCACGCCAGCCACGAAGGCAGCCCCACCGGCGCGGAGTCCGGCAGCGGCTGACGACCGTCGTAGCGGTTAATGAAGTCCGCGCCCGTCTCCGTGCCGACAAACCAGCGCGCGGCCAGCACGCCGATCGCGGCCAGTACGACCCGCGCCGCGCCCCACAGCCACGGGGCCTTGCTTGGCTTGGCTTTCGGCGCGGCCTTGCCCGCCGCCTGCCGCTTCTGCGGCGTGGGCTTCTGCTGTGCCGGTTTCTGCGGTGCCGGCTTTGGCTGCGTCGGTTCCGGTGCTGGTGCGGTTGGCTCCGGCGCGGCTTCTGCGGCCGCGGACTCCTCCGGCGCGTGCTTCGGCGCGGGGATCTGTGCGGTCTCGGCCTCCGGCCAGGCGGCACCGCCCGGGGTGCGCGGTAGGCCGCGGCGCAGCGGCACGGTCACCAGCTCGGTGACTGGCTCCGGTGTCGAGTCCGCGGCCGCGGACTCCTCGGGCGCATGTTTCGGTGCGGGGACCTGTGCGGTTTCGGCCTCCGGCCAGGCGGCGCCGCCCGGGGTGCGCGGTAGGCCGCGGCGCAGCGGCACGGTGATCAGTGCTGCTGCCTGGGTGTCGGCCATCTCGGCTTCAGTATCGGTCTCGGCGTCGGCGGCCGCTGCGCGGGGTGCTTGCGCTACCTCGGCAGTGGTGACCGGGGGCCACGGTGCCCCGCCGGGCACGCGCGGCAGGCCCTGACGTACGGGTACCTGCATAAAGCGCCTACTTCCTGGACTCGAGCTCGTTAATAATGTCGGGCACCACATCGAAGAGGTCGCCGATGATGCCGAAGTCTGCGACCTCAAAAATGGGGGCGTCCTCGTCGTTGTTAATCGCCACGATCGTGTCGGCGGTCTGCATGCCGACCAGGTGCTGGCCCGCACCGGAAATACCGATGCCGATGTAGAGCTTCGGCGAGACCAACACACCCGTCTGGCCGATCTGCGCCTCATAAGGCACCTGATCCTCGTCCACCGCGGAACGGGTCGCGCCCACCGCGGCACCGAGGGCGTCGGCAAGACCGCCGACGAGTTCTTCGAACATGTCGGCATCGCCAAGTGCGACGCCACCGGCGACGACCTTGTCGGCCGTGGTCAGCTCCGGGCGGGTGGAGGTACGTTCGACCTTTGCGCTCTCGAGTACTTCCGCGAGGCGGCGCTCGTGCGCTTCCCCGGAGACCTCCACGACCTCACCGGCTGCCGCCTCCGCGCGCTCCTCGACGCTGCCCAAACGCAGCGTGATCACCGGCGCGGAGTGCGTCGCCGCAGCCACGGCAGTAAAGGCACCGCCGTAGTTGGAGTGGTCGGTCACAATGCCCTGCTCGTCGCGGCGGACCCCGACGGCATCCGTGAGCACGGCGCGTCCCAAGCGCACGGCCACGCGCGCAGCCAGGTCGCGGCCACGCACGTCGTGGGAGGTGATGATCGCGGTGGGGTTGAAGGTCTCGGTGGCGGCCAACGCGGCGTCGATAAGCGAAAGCTCGGAGATTGCGACCTTGGCCGCGCCGAGCGCACCGAGCGCCTCGGCGTGTGCGGCGCTGGTGGCGAGCACTACGGGCGTGCCGAGCGTGCTGGCGGCGCCGATGAGCTCCGCGGCCGCCGGGTCGGGCGAGCCATCGAGCGACTCGGCAAGCAGGACGAGAACCGGATCTGTGCTGGTCATTGTGGCTCCTAACTAGATAAGGTTCTTGGACTCGAGGAAATCGACAAGCTGCTTGGCGGAGGTCGCGGACTCGTCAATGATTTCGCCCTGCTCGCGCGGCGGACGGCGATCGATGCTCACCATGATCGCGCGCGCCGGCGTGTAATCCTCCGCGTCAATGCCCAGGTCATCCAGGTTGAGCGTGGTCAGTTCCTTCTTCTTCGCCGCCATCAGCCCCTTGAAGTTGGGGAAGCGCGCGTCCGCGAACTCATCCGACACCGCCACGACCGCGGGCAGCTCCGCGCGCAGCTTCGACGTGACGTGATCGCCCATCTGGGTCGCCGTGACCTGCTCGGCCTCGACCTCAAGCTCCGTGAGGTTCGTCAGCGCGGGCCAGTTGAGCAGCTCGCCCAGCATCGGCGCGATCACGCCAGTACCGCCATCGGAGGACATCGTGCCCGCAATAACCAGGTCGTAGTTGCCGCGGCGGATAACCTCCGCCAGCACGGTCGCCGTCATCGTGGCGTCCGCGCCAATGAGGCGGTCGTCCGTGACTATCGTCGCGTCGTTCGCGCCCATCGCGATCCCGCGACGGACCGACTCGGCCGCGTGCTCGGGCCCGACCGACAGCACCTCAACGTGCACGTCGTCCTTGCCCAGTTTCTCCGCGATACGCAGTGCCGCCTCGACCGCGCGCTCGCCGACCTCATCGGCGGCGACCTCACCTGTGCGGTCCGTCAGACCAGTCTCCAGGTTCATGTCGCGGTCGCTGTAGGTGTCCGGGACTTCTTTCAGCAACACTGCAATGCGCACTGCGGCTCCTTATATATAGGGCAATCGAACGCCAAGCAGTCTATCGCGCGCGCTTTCGCCTTCGCTTATCGACGCCCCGTCACAGGTCAAAGCCGCCAAAATCCCCAAAGTCAAACCCGCCGCCATCGAAGAGGCCACCCCCGGCATCGCCGCCAGCCACGTCGCCCATATCACCAGCGCCAAGGTCGCCGCCAGCGTCGCCGATGTCCCCGCCGGAGAAGTCCCCGGCCTCAAACGCGTCCGCCGAAGGCGTGCCCGCCATACCCGCGAACATGGCTGAATAAAACATCATCGAGCTCGCCGCCCACACGCCCGTCATCATCGCTGGGCCCCACCACGCGGACGAGTACCAACCAGCCGGCACCGGCCGACCCGCCACCGCGCCGCCGGGGTAGTAGTGCGGCGTGGCGGCCGAGGGGTTCGGCGAAGCCGTCACCGTCGTGCCGTCCTCCTGGCGAACCGTGCGCTCCTCGGTCACCCGACCTGCGCGGCGCTGGCCCTCCAGCTCCGGCAAGGCAGGGCCCGCGGGCATGCCCATCAGCTCGCGCGCGGCGTTGACGTAATACAGGCCCTCCAGCGCCGACTCGCGCGCCAGCTGCGCCTGCTTCACGGTCTGCGCAGTGCCTAGCGCCGAGTTCGCTGCGTTGAAGCGCTCGGAGGCATCCGCCAACGCCTGCGTCGACGCCGCGTCACTACCCGTTAAGCTCAGCACCTGCGAACCCAAGCGGTCTGTCCACCGCTTCGCGTCCGCCATAGCGTCGTCAAGCTGCTGCTGGTCAAGCTGCTTGCGGTTACTCCCACTACTGCTCAGTAAATACGCGCCAACACCGACTGCGGCGAGAATGAGAACTAGCGTTAACACGAAACTCACGTCCTTGGATTAGCTAACCGTTTCTTACCTAGAACAACGGATCGTCCCCGGCAAAAGTTCCGGGCTTGTTTCAAGCTGGGTGGGTTTGGAATGCGTGGGACGCTTAAGCTACACTTTTCCGGTAGCGTTTTGCGCGATTGGGAATGTCGTATAGTGGCTAATACCTCAGCCTTCCAAGCTGAAGACGCGGGTTCGATTCCCGTCATTCCCTCCACGACCGGTGCCGTTAGGTGCCGGTTTTTTTACTTTGCGTCGATTCTGCCCGGCAGCTGTTTTTGCCCAGGGTGTGCTTGAATGAGCCGCTGCAGACGCGCGATGAAGTCCGGTTCCCGTGCAGCCTGCCAGCCCACTCTGTAGAACACCGCGCCACGATTCTGGAGCTCCTTTTCGCGGTGACGCTCCCTGTTCAACGCTTCCACCGGGTCGCCAAAACCGCCGTGAGTCTTCTCCGCACCATCCGCTTCCAACACGATGTGGCCGTTGATGAGCGCATCGGCCCAGGCAGTCGTGGTCAGGCCCTGCTGGTTCTCGATGCGAAACCCAACCTGGAACTCCAAGCTTTCAACCCCGGTAAGCGCGCCGGATTGCATTGCGTTGAGGAGTCGATCCCGCACAATCGTTTCCAGCGGACTCTGCGAAGTATCCGCCGAATGCCGAATCAGTTCCCGAAACCCACGAAGCCCCCTGGCCCGAGGCAGCGTCTCGCACCGATCCAGCAGTGCAGCAACAGTCAGGTCTGGCCACTTCCAGCGCGCGGACTCGATCTGCACGAGTGCTTCCATACGCCCGTAGTAACGGTAGGAATCGAAAAGCGTTCTGATCACCGACACCCGACGTACCCCGTCTTCGGTGATAAAGTCACTCTCTGCGAGCTTGGCGTTGTGAACTATGAATTGAGACGAGTCCGACTTCACTCTCGCGTGAGACCTGCTCGTATAAAGGAGGTCGACGCGGGTGACCCAGTGCAGGGTGCTCAATCCCAAGACTCTGGCAGCTGCCGGACCAGTGATGACTGCTTTGCCTCGCCTACTTAAGACAGTGTTGATGAGCGCAAGTTCTTCTTCGCGCTTTTCCTGCGCGGTTGTTCCCCCGACCATGGTGACAGTATGTCGTATTTCTGGCGGTTACGGGCGCTGAAAGTTCCTTGGTCAGCCTTGATGACTGTTTTTGAAAATTCGCAGAACAGTCATCAGCGAGAATGGAGCACCAAAACCCCAGGTGAGCTTCCGTCAAAAAGGCAAAAATAGCGTTGACGACTGTTTTCTAAAATTCATAAAACAGTCATCAGTGAAAACGCCATGCTCCGCCGGCGCCGTTTCGTGGGGCTGAATTCTGTATTATCCGTGCTGCACGCTACAATTGCTTGGCGTGAGTTTGTGGAGTGCCCCAACACTCTGCTTAATCGCAGCTCACGTCGTGAAATTGCGGGGCGTGGCGCAGCTTGGTAGCGCACCTGCTTTGGGAGCAGGGGGTCGCAGGTTCAAATCCTGTCGCCCCGACAAAGGCAAGCCCGCTCCTCGTGAGCGGGCTTGCTGCACATAGACATATTTTGCAATCAACTAGTACAGGAGTTATCCGTGAAGACTTCCGTCGAGAAGCTCAGCGAGACCCGCGTGAAGCTCAATGTGAGCGTCCCCTTCGACGAGCTCGGGAAGGAGATTGACCAGGCGTACAAGTCCATCGCCCAGCAGGTCAACATCCCGGGCTTCCGTCGCGGCAAGGCTCCGCGCCAGCTTATCGACGCACGCTTCGGCCGCGGCCCGATCCTGGAGCAGGTCGTCAACGACATGGTGCCGCAGCGCTACGAGCAGGCCATCAACGAGAACGAGCTGACCCCGCTCGCGCAGCCTGAGCTCGAGATCACCAAGATCGAGGACAACGACGTCGTCGAGTTCGTGGCTGAGGTCGACGTGCGCCCGGAGATTGAGGTCCCGGACTTCTCCAAGATTGCTGTCACCGTCCCGGCCATCGAGATCGACGACGAGGCCGTCGACGCGGAGCTGGACAACCTGCGCTCCCGCTTCGGTGAGCTCAAGGACACCAAGCGCAAGATGAAGACCGATGACTTCGCCATCATCGACATCGAGGCATTCGTCGACGGTGAGAAGGTCGAGGAGGCCTCTACCGAGGGCCTGACCTACCAGATCGGCGGCGACGACCTGATCAAGGGCCTGGACACCGCGCTGCGCGGCATGAAGACCGGCGAGGACAACGAGTTCACCTCCACCATCCAGCAGGGCGAGCACAAGGACAAGGAGGCCACCTTCAAGGTCCACGTCCAGCAGTCCAAGGAGCGCAAGCTGCCGGACCTCGACGACGACTTCGTGCAGGAAGCGTCCGCATACGACACGGTCGAGGAGCTGCGCGAGGCAACCAAGTCCGAGCTCGAGGAGAACACCAAGGCAGAGCAGGCTGCGAACATTCGCGACGAGGTCCTCAAGGCCGCGCTCGCCGAGGCGAAGTTTGAGCTGCCGGAGTCCGTCGTGGAAGAGCAGGTGCACAACCAGCTGCACCAGCTGCTCGGCCAGATGGCGCACGACGAGGCTGCGCTGGCCCAGCTGCTCGAGGCGCAGGGCACGACCCGCGAGGAGTTCGACAAGAAGTCCCGCGAGCAGGCCGAGGAGTCTGTGCGCACCCAGCTCTTCCTCGACGCGGTTGCGGAGCAGGAGCAGCCGGAGGTCTCCCAGCAGGAGCTGACCGATCACATCCTGTTCACCGCACAGTCCTACGGCATGGACCCGAACCAGTTCGTGGCCCAGCTGCAGCAGTCGGGCCAGATTGGCAACCTGTTCGCAGACGTGCGCCGCGGCAAGGCACTCGCCGGCGCGATCTGCCTGACCACCGTGACCGACGACAAGGGCAACTCCGTTGACCCGAACGACTACTTCGGCGAGATCGAAGAGGACGAAGAGGTCGAGGCCGTCGAGACCGAGGCTGAAGAGAAGTAGGCCGGTGCGGTAGGCGTCGATAAGCACATGCATGAGGCCACTGCCCTTAAGGGCGGTGGCTTTTTGCATGCTTGGAAGCGTGTACGCCGGTAGCGAACAGGGGCCACAAATGCTCTTGCCCCGAGTAGGGTAGGGGCATTACAACACGAAATTAGACTTCAAGGAGCGTCATATGACATCGCCAACCAACGGCATGAACCTCGGGGACTCCGTCTACGAGCGCCTGCTGCGCGAGCGCATCATCTTCCTCGGCCAGCAGGTCGACGATGAGATTGCGAACAAGCTCTGCGCGCAGATCCTGCTTCTGTCCGCGGAGGATCCGAACCGCGACATCTCCCTCTACATCAACTCGCCCGGCGGCTCGGTGACCGCGGGCATGGCGATCTACGACACGATGAAGTACTCTCCGTGCGATGTGGCCACCTACGGCATGGGCCTGGCCGCTTCCATGGGCCAGTTCCTGCTCTCTGGTGGCACGAAGGGCAAGCGCTACGCGTTGCCGCACGCCCGCATCATGATGCACCAGCCGTCTGCAGGCGTTGGCGGCACTGCGGCTGATATCGCGATCCAGGCCGAGCAGTTTGCGCAGACCAAGCGCGAGATGGCCGAGCTGATCGCCGAACACACCGGCCAGACCTTTGAGCAGATCACCAAGGACTCGGACCGCGACCGTTGGTTCACCGCCCAGCAGGCAAAGGAATACGGCATCGTTGACCACGTCATCGAGCACGTCGCGCAGACCGACGGCCCAGTAGGCAACTAACCCGGAACACCTACATACGCAAAGGACTTAATACATGACTTTCCAGATGCCGAACTCTCGCTACGTCCTGCCGCAGTTCTTGGAGGAGACCTCCTTCGGCACTAAGCAGATCGACCCTTACGGCAAGCTCTTCGAGGAGCGCATCGTCTTCCTCGGCACCCAGGTCGATGACACCTCCGCCAACGACATCATGGCGCAGCTGCTGGTGCTGGAGTCGCAGGACCCGGACCGCGACATCACCATGTACATCAACTCGCCCGGCGGCTCTTTCACTGCGCTCATGGCGATCTACGACACGATGCAGTACGTCCGCCCGGACGTGCAGACGGTCTGCCTCGGCCAGGCCGCGTCCGCAGCGGCCGTCATCCTTGCCGCCGGCGCCCCGGGCAAGCGCGCCGCGCTGCCGAACTCGCGCGTGCTCATCCACCAGCCCGCCACCCAGGGTACCCAGGGCCAGGTCTCTGACCTGGAGATCCAGGCAAACGAGATCGAGCGCATGCGCCGCCTGATGGAGGACACCCTGTCCCACCACACCGGCCGCACCTCTGAGCAGGTCCGCGAGGACACCGACCGCGACAAGATCCTCACCGCGGCAGAAGCCGTCGAGTACGGGATCATCGACCAGGTCTTTGATTACCGCAAGCTCAACGCCTAAGTAGCGAGCTACGAAAAGCGCCGCCCGCAGTTTACGGGGCGGCGCTTTTGCGTGTTGTGCGGTGCCTAGTTACAGAACGGCACCGAGTTCTTCACCGCGGCAGGTGCCTGCGCGAAGTCCTCGCGCGCCCAGCACGCGCCGTTCTCGTTCGTGCCGTGCGGGTCAACGCTGACCCAGCCGCCGTCCTTCGACGCCCAGAAGTACTCCTGCCCGGTATCCGGCATAACGGTGCGCGCCCACGCACCGTCACAGAACGTGCTGTACTCCTGGTTGCCGCTGCCTGCGCCCTGCTCGGGCCAGGCGCAGCCGTTGGAGCCATCGTCCACCGCGATCGTCTCCGTGATGACCTGCTCGCGCACCTCCTCGCGCGGGGACCTGCGGGTGCTGGTCTTCCGCGTCGAGGTCGATTTGCTTGTCGACGTTGCCGTGGACGTCTTCTTCGACGAAGACGATGTCGCCGACGACGAGGTGGTCTCCTCATCGTCCTCGTCGTCGCTCGCGGTAGTCGTCGGCGAGCTTTCCGTCGTGGGGGTAGCCGTAGTGCTGGTTGCCGGGAAATCGATCACCGGCTCGGCCAACCGCGCCTCTTCCTCGGCGGATGCAGCGCAGCCCGCGAGCGCCACCGTGGCGATGACGGCGACGAGAAGGGACTGGGTGCGGTTGCGTTTCACTTCGCTGTTCCTTTCGGTCTCCCTCACGAGTGGATAACGCTACTAGCGTAGCCGATCGGGCTTAGAGGAACTGTGTCAAGGCCCGGTTGAATTCCTCCGGGCGCTCGATGGCCACTTGGTGCGAGCCGGGATCGATCACGACCTGCTCCACCGGCCCCGCCACGCCCTCGGCAATGCGCGCGAGTTCGGCGGGCGTGGTCGACGGGTCCTGCGCGCCGGCGATGGTGAGCACCGGGCAGGTGATCGCGCTCAGCTCTTCGGCGAAGTCCCAGCCGGCGAGCGCGTCGCCGTTTTGCGCGTAGCCCTCGCCGTCGATACCGGCGACCATGTCGCGGACACGGCGCACCTCGTCGGGGTGTTGCGCGCGGAAGCCCTCGGTGAACCAGTTTTCCATCATCCCGTCCGCGAGTGCCTCCATGCCCTTACCGCGGGCGATTGCGGTGCGCTCGCGCCACTTCTCCTCGCCGCCGAGGTAGGTCGCGGTGCAGGCGAACACGGCTTTTTCTACCCGCCCGCTCTTCGCGGCGAGGTACTGGGCGAGCGCCCCGCCGAGGGACAGGCCGACGATACGGAAGCGGTTGACGCCGACCTGGTCCAGGGCCTGAAGGATATCGGCGGCAAGCGTATCCATCGTGGTCGTCCCCGGGGCGACGCGCGCCGCATCAGAGCGCCCGTGGCCGCGGTGATCCACCGTGACCACGCGGAAGTGCTCCGCGAGGATGGGGATCTGCTTTGCCCAGGCCTCGTGCGTGGTGCCGATAGAACTGAGTAGCACGACGGCGGGGGCGCTGCTGTTGCCGTGTTCGGTGACGTGCAGGTTGGTCATTGCGGCTCCTTCGATGCTTGGGGTGATCGTGTAGACCCCATTGTGCGTGAAAATAGAGCGTGGTGGGGGAGCGGGTGCTTCCATGTGCGCCCGTCCGTCGCCGGTTTGACGCAGCAACTACACTTGGGGTTCATCTTTTCAACCCCGTCCGTGGCCCGGGGTGCGTGCCGCCAGGCAGCCACGGACTGTGCATCGTAGGAACTCAGGAGAAGACAGCTCACATGGCAGGAACACACGACAGCTCGGATCTGCTCAAGTGCTCATTTTGTGGCAAGAGCCAGAAGCAGGTACGCAAGCTCATTGCGGGCGGCGGAGTGTACATCTGCGACGAGTGTATCGAGCTGTGCAACGAGATCATCGAGGAGGAGCTCGCCGGCTCGCAGCAGAACCAGGCGGGCGAGTCCGAGCGGCTGCCGCGCCCGTCCGAGATCACCGCGTTCTTGGACCAGTACGTCATTGGCCAGGATCAGGCCAAGCGCACGCTGGCGGTCGCGGTGTACAACCACTACAAGCGCATCAAGGCGGACACGCTGGCCTCGCCTGCGCGCCGCCGCGAGGACGACGTGGAGATCTCCAAGTCCAACATCTTGCTGCTCGGCCCGACTGGCTCCGGCAAGACCTATTTGGCGCAGACGCTGGCGCGCATGCTGAACGTGCCTTTCGCCATCGCTGACGCAACCAGCCTGACGGAGGCCGGCTACGTGGGCGAGGACGTGGAGAACATTCTGCTGAAGCTGCTGCAAGCTGCCGATTTTGACGTCAACCGGGCACAGACCGGCATCATCTACGTCGACGAGGTGGATAAAATCTCCCGCAAGTCGGAGAACCCCTCGATCACCCGCGATGTCTCCGGCGAGGGCGTGCAGCAGGCGCTGCTGAAGATCCTGGAAGGCACCGTTGCCTCCGTGCCCCCGCAGGGCGGTCGCAAGCACCCGAACCAGGAGTTCATCCAGCTGGACACGACGAACATCCTGTTCATCGTCGCCGGCGCGTTCGCGGGCCTGGACAAGGTCATCGCGGAGCGCGTGGGCAAGAAGGGCATCGGCTTCGGTGCCGAGATTGACTCCAAGGACGAGCGCGACGAGGCGAACCTGCTGGCCAGCGTGCAGCCCGGTGACCTGGTCAAATTCGGCCTGATCCCCGAGTTCATCGGCCGTCTGCCCGTGATCGCCACCGTGGAGGACCTCGACCGCGACGCGATGGTGCGCGTGCTCACCGAGCCGAAGAACTCCCTGGTCAAGCAGTACGAGCGCCTGTTCGCCATGGACGGCGCGGAGCTCGTGCTTAGCGACGACGCGCTGGGACTCATCGCCGACAAGGCCGCAGAGCGCAAAACCGGTGCCCGCGGCCTGCGCGGCATCATGGAGGAGCTGCTCGTGCCGGTCATGTACGAGCTGCCCGACCGGGAGGGCGTTTCCCAGGTCGTCATCGACGGCGCGGTGGTGCGCGGCGAGGCCGAGCCGGAGTACTTGAGCGCCGACGAGAAGCGCTCGGCGTAGTCGCTGGCTAGTAGATCCCGCCCTCTGGCTCGCTGAGATAGTCGTGGTTGTCCGAGGAGTCCTCAGCGGGCGTCGGCGGGGTGGCCTCCAGGTAGCTGTCGTAGCCGGAGGGCGAAATGCTCGTGGTCAGAAACGCGATCACGGTGTCGATGACCATGCGGCGCATCCCCGTGATGTTGCGCTCCGAGCGGAAGTTCACACCCCGCAGGCCCTGGGCCACATCGCCCACCCCGGCGGGGAAGAAGCAGATCGAGATCAACAGCAACAGCACGTCGTCGGCGGAGATGCCGGGACGGAACGCGCCCGAATCCTGGCCGATGAGCAGCAGGCGCTCCAGGTGCAGGGCGACGTCTTCGGGGCGCTGGGAAAAGAGCGAGTCTGCGTCCTCGAGGGCCGGGTCGAGCTGCTCGCGCAGCAGGATCACGACCGCGTCCGGGTGGTCCTTGATGGCCATATACAGGGCGTCGATAAAGCGGCGCATGCCCTCGACGGGCACCGCGTAGGAGCGGTTGAGGACGGACTCCGGCGGGCGCAGCTGCTCCAGCGCGCGCAGCACGGCGCGAGCATACAGGCCTTTCTTGTCGCCGAAGTTGTAGTGGATTTTCCGCTTGGACATGCCGGACGCCTTCGCGATGTCCTCCAGCTTCGTGGCGTGGAAGCCCGCGTCCGCGAACATGCGCAGCGCGGTGGCCACGACCTCATCAACTGTGGCGTCAGCGGGGGCGTCGAGCGGCGGGGTCGAAGCGTCTGCGGTGTGCTTTTCAGGCAGCGGCGTCACAGTGTCTCCTTGTCTCTCCAACCGGTTGGCGCAAACGCCGGTCGCCGCGTTGCGGCCATACGCCTCCATCGTGCCCTACTGGCACCCCCAATGTCCCAGCCTGAAGAAAAAGCCCACATTTTCCTGCGGAAAAGCGCCCAAACGGGGGGAGTGAACCCACCGGCTCGCGGTCGTTGGTTCCTATACTTGGGGCGTGCCATTGAAGCGCTGGCGGTGAAACGTCGGCGCGCCGAGAAGAACACTTGCAAGGAGCCATCATGTCCAGTCCTGTCAACGTTGTGGTCACCGGCGCTGCCGGCAACATCGCATACTCCCTGCTGTGGCGCATCGCCGCAGGTGACGTCTTTGGTAAGGAGCAGCCGGTCAACCTGACGCTGCTGGAAATCCCGGCCGCCGCCCGCGCTGCCGAGGGCACCGCGATGGAGCTCAACGACTCCGCGATGCCGCTGGTCAACGACATCACCGTGACCGACGATCAGCGCAAGGCTTTCGAAGGCGCGAACGCGGCCTTCCTGGTCGGCGCGAAGCCGCGCGGCAAGGGTGAGTCGCGTGCTGACATGCTCGCGGCCAACGGCAAGATTTTCATCGAGCAGGGGCGCGCGCTGAACGACGGCGCGGCTGACGACGTCCGCGTGCTCGTGGTGGGCAACCCCGCCAACACCAATGCTTACATCGCTGCCAAGGCGGCACCGGACCTGCCGGCGGATCGCTTCAACGCGCTGATGCGCCTGGACCACAACCGCGCGGCGTCGATGCTGTCGCAGAAGCTTGAGGTTCCGTCCACGGCCTTTGAGCGCCTGGTGGTGTGGGGCAACCACTCCGACACGCAGTTCCCGGACATCACCTACGCCACCGTGAACGGCGAGCCCTTGGCTGACAAGGTGGACCAGGATTGGTACACGGGCGAGTTCATCCCGCGCGTGGCCAAGCGAGGCGGCGAGATCATCGAGGTGCGCGGCAAGTCCTCCGCGGCGTCCGCGGCGTCCGCTGCCGTGGATCACATGCGGGACTGGGTGCAGGGCACCGAGGGGCGTTGGACGACGGTGGCGCGGCCGTCGACAGGCGAATACGGCATCGACGCCGGCCTGGTCTTCGGTGTGCCGGTGACTGGTAACGGCGGCGAGTGGGAGCTCGTTGAAGGCCTCGAGATCAGCGACGCCCAGCGTCAGCGCATCGACGCGAACGTCACCGCGCTGCGCGAGGAAGCCGCAGTGGCCGACGGCCTCTTTTAAGCGGGGACTATGATGGGCAAGCGTGACTGATGCGAGGAATGATCAAGTAGGCAACAACCGCGCGGACGCTCTGCCCAAGAGCTGGGAGCCCGGCGACCACGAGTCCACCATCTATCAGCGATGGGTGGACAAGGGGTACTTTGAGGCGGATCCCAGCTCGGACAAGCCCGCCTACTCCATCATGCTGCCGCCGCCGAACGTGACCGGCCAGCTGCACATGGGCCACGCCCTCGACCACACGCTGATGGATTCCCTGGTGCGCCGCAAGCGCATGCAGGGATACGAGGTGCTGTGGTTGCCGGGCATGGATCACGCCGGCATCGCTACCCAGACCAAAGTCGAGACGAAACTGAAGGCCGAGGAGGGCAAGGACCGCTACGACTACGGCCGCGAGGAGTTCATCGACCGCGTCTGGGAGTGGAAAGAGCAGTACGGCGGCACGATTACCACGCAGATGCGAGCCATCGGTGACTCCGTCGACTGGTCGCGCGAGCGTTTTACTCTCGACGAAGGCCTGTCGAAGGCCGTGCAGACCATCTTCAAGCAGCTGTACGACGCGGGTATGGTTTACCGCGACTACCGCCTGGTCAACTGGTCGCCGGTACTCGAGACCGCGGTGTCCGACATTGAGGTCGTGTACAAGGACGTCGAGGGCGAGTTCGTCTCGATCCGCTACGGCTCGCTTGACGACGCCGAGCCGCACCTCGTCGTCGCCACCACCCGCGTCGAGACGATGCTGGGCGACGTCGCCATCGCGGTTCACCCGGACGATGAGCGCTACGCGCACCTGATCGGCCAGGAGTTCGCGCACCCGCTGCGCGACGACCTGAAGCTGAAGGTCATCGCCGACGACTACGTCGACATGGAACTCGGCACCGGCGCGGTGAAGATCACGCCTGCGCACGACCCGAACGACTACGAGATGGGCCTGCGCCACGACCTGGACATGCCCATCATCATGGACGAGCAGGGCCGCATCGCTAACACCGGCACCCGCTTCGACGGCATGCCGCGGGAAGAGGCGCGCGTCGCCGTGCGTGAGGCGCTGGCCGAGCAGGGCCGCATTGTCAAGGAAGTGCGCCCGTACGTGCACTCGGTGGGCCACTCGGAGCGCTCCGGCGAGCCGATCGAGCCGCGCCTGAGTCTGCAGTGGTTTGTCAAGGTGGACAAACTCGCCCAGATGTCGGGTGACGCGGTGCGCAACGGCGATACGAAGATCCACCCCGAGTCGATGGAGAAGCGTTACTTCGACTGGGTGGACAACATGCACGACTGGACCATCTCGCGGCAGCTGTGGTGGGGCCACCGCATCCCAATCTGGTACGGGTCGGAGGACGAAAACGGCGAGCGCGACGTGGTCTGCGTCGGACCCGACGAGCAGCCGCCAGCTGGCTACGAGCAGGACCCGGACGTGCTGGACACCTGGTTCTCCTCCGCCCTGTGGCCGTTTTCCACCATGGGTTGGCCGGAGAAGACCCCGGAGCTGGCGAAGTTCTACCCGACTTCGGTGCTGGTGACGGCCTACGACATCCTGTTCTTCTGGGTGGCGCGCATGATGATGTTCGGCACCTTTGCGGGCGAGACCACGCCCGAGGTGCTCGGCGAGGGTACTGACGGCCACCCGCAGGTCCCGTTCACGGACCTGTACCTGCACGGCCTGGTGCGCGACGAAAAGGGCCGCAAGATGTCGAAGTCTTTGGGCAACGGTATCGACCCCATGGACTGGGTCGAGCGCTTCGGCGCGGACGCGCTGCGCTTCGCTTTGGCCCGCGGCGCGAACCCGGGCGTGGACCTGCCGATCGGCGACGACCACGCCGTCGCCGCCCGCAACTTCGCCACCAAGCTGTACAACGCGACGAAGTTCGCGCTGATGAACGGCGCGGCCGTGGGCGAGCTGCCGGAGCGCGGCACGCTCACCGACGCCGACCGCTGGATTCTCGACCGCGCCGAAGAGCTTCGCGCCCGCGTCGACGCCTACCTGGACGACTACCAGTTCGCCAAGGCCAACGAGGTCATCTACCACTTCGCGTGGGACGAACTGTGCGACTGGTACCTCGAGATCGCGAAGACGCAGATCCCGCGCGCTGCGGCTGACGCGTCAGCGGAAGAAAAGGAGCGCGGCCGCACCACACAGATCGTGCTGGGGCGCGTCCTCGACGTCCTGCTGCGCCTGCTGCACCCGACCATGCCGTTCATCACAGAGGTGCTGTGGACGGCGCTCACCGGCGAGGAGACGGTCACGCTCGCCGAGTGGCCGACCGCCGACGACACCAACGGTGGGGCAGAGACCGACCTGGAGGCGCGCCGCCGCATCGAGGATTCCATCAAGCTGATCACCGAGCTGCGCCGCTTCCGCGCGGACCAGGGGGTCAAGCCTTCGCAGAAGGTGCCGGCGAAGCTGGACTTCGCCTCCGCCGACCTCGGCGCGCAGGAAGACATGGTGCGCCAGATTGCGCGGGTTGAGGTGCCGGGCGAGGACTTCGCGGCGTCGGCAAGCATTGAGATGCGACTGAGCAAGGCGAACCTCGACGTTGCGCTGGATACCTCCGGCACCGTCGACGTCGCCGCCGAGCGTAAGCGCCTGGAAAAGGAACTCGCCGCAGCCCAAAAGGAGCTGGATACCACTGGTACCAAGCTGGCGAACGAGCAGTTCCTGGCGAACGCGCCGGAGCAGGTGGTGGAGAAGATCAAGGTGCGCCAGAAGGTCGCGCAGGAAGAGTTCGAGCGCGTCACCGCACGCCTCGAGGCGCTGCCGCAGAAGTAGACTGCGGGTATGACTGAGCACGACGAGGACACTCCCCGCGAACGCGGACCGTACGGCGAGCTGCCCCCGGAGCGCGACACCGAGTTCGGCCGCCTCTCCATGACCGACAGCGGCATCACGCTCAACCTCGGCGGGACCGAGCAGGAGCACATCGAGCCGGAGCCGGAGGACGGCGAGCTTAAGCACCTCGCGGACCTTGTCGGCGTGCGCGTTGGCGAGCTGGCGGGCGATGACGCAAGCGTCAGCGAGGAGCCCTTCGACCACGCCGCGCTCGAGCGGCTCAACGCGGAGCTCGATGCGCGCGCCGGGGCGACCGACCCGAACCCGAGCCTGGACCGGATCGCCATGCTGCTGGACCTGCTCGGCTCACCCGAGCGCACACTGAAAGTGATCCAGGTCGCGGGCACGAACGGGAAAACGTCCACCGCGCGCATGACCTCGTCGCTGCTGCGCGCGCTCGGCCACCGCGTTGGCCTGTTCACCAGCCCCGAGCTGACGCGTGTGACCGAGACGATCGAGATCGACGGTGCCGAGATCGCGCCGGGGCGGCTCGCCGAGACTTACGACGAGCTCGCGCCCTATCTCCAAATGGTCGACGCGAAATTCGCCACCCCGCTGAGCCGCTTCGAGGTGCTCGTGGCGATGGCGTACGTCGCGTTTGCCGACGCGCCCGTCGACGTCGCCGTGGTTGAAGTCGGCATGGGCGGGACGTGGGATGCGACGAACGTCGCCGACGCCGACGTCGCAGTAATTACCCCGATCGGGCTCGACCACCAGGGCTTCCTTGGAGACACGCTGCCAGAAATCGCCGCCCAGAAGGCCGGGATCATTAAAGCACGCGGCACCGAGGGGCTCGGTCCGGCGGAAAACATCGCCGTCGTCGCCGAGCAGGAGCAGGAAGCGATGCGCGCGGTACTCGAGCGCGCAGTGGAGGTCGACGCCATCGTCGCGCGCGCGGGTAGCGAGTTCGGCGTCGGCGAGTCCACGGTGGCCGTCGGCGGGCAGCAGCTTGATCTGCGCGGCCTGGGCGGCGACTACAACGACATCTTCCTCCCGCTCGCCGGCGCGCACCAGGCAGCCAACGCGTCGCTCGCGCTCGCCGCGGTCGAGGCCTTCTTTGGGGTTACCCGCGAGCATCCGCTCGACCTCGACGCCGTCCGCGAAGGCTTCGCCCGCGTGCAGGTCCCGGGCCGCATCGAGCGCTTCGGCACCGCACCCGTGCTGCTTGTCGACGCCGCGCACAACCCCCACGGCGCACGCACCCTTGCCGCCGCACTCCGCCGCGACTTCAACTACGCGGGCCTCGTCGGCGTGGTGTCGATCTTCGCCGACAAGGACGCCTCCGCCATGCTCACTGCGCTCGAGCCCGAGCTGCGCGAAGTCGTGATCACGCAGAACTCCTCGCCGCGCGCCATGGACGCATACGAACTCGCCGAGCTTGCGTACGCAATCTTCGGCGATGACCGGGTCCGCGTCGAAGCGCACCTGCCCGCGGCGGTTGAACTCGCCCGCGAGATTGCCGGGGAAGCCGACGAGGACGGCATGGGCGTGCTGATCACCGGATCCGTCGCCACCGCCGGCGACGCGCGCGCCTTCCTCACCGCCGACGCGCAAGGCGGCAATGGCTAAGTACGCGTGGCTGGTCACTAACCGTTGGCTGCACTGGGACAAATTCGAGTGGCAGTTCAGGGAGCTCATCCGCGCCGCGTCCGCGTTGGGGGTGGACCTGCAGCGCATCAGCACCGACGAGGCGTTGGCGAAACTCGCGGCGCGGGACGCAAGCCTGCCGCAGGCGGCGCTGATCATGGACAAGGACGTGGCTGCCGTCGCCCAGCTCGAAGCCGCGGGCGTGCGCACCACCAACTCCGCCGCCGCGATCGCGGCCTGCGACAACAAGGCCTACACGCACGCCGTGCTCAGCGCCGCCGGCATTGCGCACCCGCGTACCTGCACCGCGCCATTGGCCTACCGAAACCTCGAGCCCGAAGAGTGGGCGGCAAGTGCGTTTTTGGGCGCCGTTGAAGAAGCGCTCGGCTACCCCGCGGTGGCCAAGCGCGCCGTCGGATCGTGGGGCCAGGGCGTGGAGCTGGTGCGAGACCGCGCAGAACTCATTGCGTTTCTGCGCGGCGCGTACCCGGCACCCGTCATCGTGGAGGAATACATCGCCGACTCCCACGGCCGTGACGCGCGCATCTACATGGTGGGGCGTGAGCCCGTCGCCGCGATGCGTCGTTACGGCACGGGCGGCGACTTCCGCGCCAACATCACCGGCGGGGGCCGCGCTGAGCCGTGGAGCCCGCCGACGGAGTACGTGGACACGGCACGCGCAGCGATGGACGCCCTCGGCCTGAAAGTCGGTTCCGTCGACTTCCTGGACGCCGCAACGCCGCTCGTGGGTGAGGTGAACTCGAACGCACAATTTGCCTCGCTCACGGAAGTCACCGGCGTCGACGTTGCCGGTCACGTCGCCGAGCTGCTCGCAGCAGTTATGGCCGAACCCGCAACACAGATACGATGAGTCTCATGGCTGACCAGAACACCCCCCCGACGCGCACGCTTCCGCCGCGAACCGGAAATGGGGCCGCTTGGCCCCGGGAAAACGCCAGTCAAAGACCCGATGGAAGGGCTGACTGGCGTGCTCGCAGGCACGCTGATCATGGAAGCGATCACCATCTTGCTTATCCTTACCGTGATCCTCAAGGTTGAAGAAGGCGCGCTGTGGACCACCTTCAATTGGGTCTACGTGACTGTGATTGGGGTTGCGCACATCATCGCTGCGTTCTTCCAAAAACGTCCCGGGATGCTCTGGGTGGACTTAGCGCTCCAGGTGCCGCTCATCTTCGGCTTCTTCATCCACTGGTCGGTCACCGTGGTGGGCATTACTTTCGGCATCGTTTGGTTCTTCATCATTAAGCTGCGCTCCGAAATGCTGCAGCGCATGCGGGCCGGCTACCTGGTCACTCAGCACCTGGGCACTGCGGAGGACCCGGAAAGGTAGACGCACGCGGCAAGTCACGCAGCGTGGTGCGCAGGATCTTCCCGGCAGCACTGCGGGGGATCTCGTCGACGAAATCGACCACGCGCACTTTCTTGTACGGCGCGACGCGGGCGGCAACGAAGTCGATGACGTCGGCTTCGTCCAGCGCGGCACCCGGGGTTCGGACCACAAACGCGCGCGGGACCTCCGTGCCATTGAGGTCGAACTCGGTCACGGCGGCGTCGGCAATCGCCTCATGCTGGGTGAGTACCGCCTCGAGTTCCGCGGGGGCGACCTGGTAGCCCTTGTACTTGATGGTGTCCTTCGCGCGCCCGATGAGGTAGAGCTCGCCGTGCTCTCCAACCCGCGCGAGGTCGCCGGTATCGAACCACTCGCCAATGGGGGCATGCCGGAGGTAGCCGCGCATCAACTGCGGGCCGGCAACCGAGAGCTCGCCATGCGCCCCGAGGCGGAAGCGCGTGCCCGGCAGCGGGAAACCGACAGAGTCGGGCGGCGTTTCGCCGCGCACTCCAACGAACGTCACGGGCGACGTCTCCGTCATCCCGTAACCCTGAATTACGCTCGCGCCCAGGCGCTGCTCTACCGTGCGGGCTACCGCCGGATCCAGGCGGTCGGCACCGCTGATGATCAACTCGAGCGCTGCGAAATCCTCCGGCGGTGCTTCCGTGAGCACGCGGGCAAGCGGGGGAGCGATGAACGTCAGCTTTACGTCATGGTCCCGGTGCGCGCGTGAGAACAGCGCAGGTTCGAAGCGCTGCATCGTAACGATGTGATGGCCGAGCATCAGTGGCGTGAGCAGCAGCGCGGTCAGGCCGTAGATGTGGGAAAACGGCAAGGGGGACATTGTTGGCGTGTGCTCGCCCACGCCACTTTTTGCGATCGCCGTTGCGAATTGCGCCATATTCGCGCTTACCGACGCTGCCGGCAACCCGACTGCCTTCTGCAGCCCTGTCGTACCTGACGAGAAGGGGATAAACGCGAGAGTGTCGCCGCGATCGGTGGCTGCATTGTTGACGCGTGCCGCAGAAGACAGCGGCGGCCAACCCTCCGGCGCCTTGCCCTGAAGCAGCGCGCGTGCTTGCGCCATGCGGATGATCCCCACCTCAGCGTTCGCGCCAGCAAGCTCTGCGAGGTGTTGCGCTTCGTGGTCGCGCAGCAGCGGACCAATCAGACTTGTGGTGGCTCCCGCCTGAGAAATCCCCAGAATAACGGAGGCAAACTCTACAGAGTTGGGCAACTGGACGGCGAGCACGGGGCGATCGGGCAGGGGAGTGCGGGCCAACACATGTGCAACGTTCGCTGCGAGCTCACTCAACTGCCCATACGTCACGGTTGTACCGGCGGTGAGATCTGTCAACGCGGGCGCGTCACGGCGGCCACGGCCTAAAGCGAGCTGGTGAATCGGCACATGCTGGAACATCGACGAAAAGCTTAGTAGCTTCAAACACATGCGCCATGTCCTCCTCGTCATTGCCGCCGTGTTGTCCGTACTCGCCGTGGGCGCGGCGATGCTTTCCCTACCCGCCTGGGTCGGCCCGCTTGTCATCGTTGGCGCGTCACTTGCGCTCGTAACGTGGCTCGTTCTGCAATACCGGTTGCGCTCGGCACCTGAGCTTGTGCTTACCGACGACCAACGCGAGACCATCGCGAACATGAAGCGAGAAGGAAATATGGAAACTGCGGTGCGGCAGGTGCAGCTGTGGAAGCGTGATGCCACGCGCGCTGACGCAATGCGCATCGTGGACGACCTTTAGGTAAAGTTTGGGCCATGACTGAACGCACTCTGATTCTGATCAAGCCCGACGGTGTTGCCAACGGCCACGTCGGCGAAATCATTTCCCGCATCGAGCGCAAGGGCCTCAAGTTGGTTGAGATGGACCTGCGCACCGCTGACCGCGAAACCGCTGAGAAGCACTATGCAGAGCACAAGGACAAGCCGTTCTTCGGTGAGCTCGTCGATTTCATCACGTCCGCACCGCTGGTCGCCGGCATCGTTGAGGGCGAGTCTGCCATTGCTGCATGGCGTCAGCTGGCCGGTGGCACCCACCCGGTCGAAAAGGCCACCCCGGGTACCATTCGCGGTGACTTCGCACTGACCGTTGGCGAAAACGTCGTCCACGGCTCCGACTCCCCGGAGTCCGCTGAGCGAGAGATCGCGATCTGGTTCCCCAACAAGTAACCGATTCGTCAGGCTTCACGCCACCCCGCTGTGCAAGCAGCGAGGGTGGCGCTTTTTCGTGCTACCCCAAAAATTGTGTGATGGCACACAGTTGCTTTGATTTAGCTTGTTAAACTAAAAAGCAGGAAAAACGGTTTAAAGACCTGCAAGGGAAGGACAATACTGGTGAGTGAGCGGAAGGTGCAGCAGCAGCGGGCGAGAACGAAGCGCGACGCGATTCATGAGGCAACAGTCCGCCTTCTTCTCGCCGAGGGAATGCGCGCAGTCACGCACCGGCAGGTCGCCGCGATAGCGGACGTGCCAGTTGGGTCAATCGGCTACTACTTTGACAGCCGCGAAAAACTCATCATGACCTGCTTCGAGCGGGTGCACGCGCTGCAAAACCAGATCCTTGAAGATGCGCTTGCTGATTCAAAGGTCCGCGAGGACCGTGAAGCGCTCGCGTTTGCCATTTTGAATCTGACCGCCAACGGTTGTCCGGAGCAAGTGCGCAGCATTATCGCCGTCACCATCGATGCTGGGCGCGAAGGGGCAGTCTTGCAGAAGATGGTCAGACGCCAAGTTGAAGAAGCCGTGCGGTGCATCGACCAGATGCTTGAATACGCCGGAGTCACGCAGGTAAACGGCCGGCAGGCACTTGGCGCGCTCGTAGGTGCGGCGCTCGTCGGGACGAGCTGGGACAAGCCGGTAGTTGAAACAGCAGTCGACGGTCTCGTCCAGTTTATTGAGCTCGCGGAGCACAACGCGTCACCATCGCGCGACTAAATCCTCCGCTGTGCCACAATGGAGAGCAGGCGTCGTGGCTAACTAGGCACGGACGCTGTCAAGCTTTCATACATTGCCCGCGGGAAAGCGTGGCACTGTGCGGCGGCGGCACCAATCGTGCCAGCGCCCGGTGCCACCACGCGGGATCACGCATAACAGGAGAATTGGCCCGTGGCTCAAAACGAGGAAACCACACCGAAGAAGCAACGCCGGACAACTAAAAAGACCACGAAGAAGTCGACCCGGAAATCAGGCAAAGGCACAAGCGCGCGGGCGGCGAAATCGAAGCCGCAGAATCCTTACGTCGCGTTCGACCGCTCACAGCTGAAGGAGAAACAGCGCGTCTTCCAGCTGGCGAAGTTGCTGGACGTACCGTCGAAGGATTTGGTGGTAGCACTTTCTGAGATGGGGATTGTCAAGGTTGCACAGTCTTCGCTCACTAAGGCTGAAAGTGAGCAGCTTCTCGACGCGTTGGCGGCTTCTACTGCCGTTGGTGCGCAGGGTGAAGCAAGCCGGGCTGGCGCGAAGAAGGAAGCCGCGGCAGATGCTGATGAGAAGATTCGCCACCGCGTGCGCAAGGACGTGGAAAACGAAATTCACCAGATCGAGGACAAAGTAGACGCCGAACTCGAAGCGAGCGATCGCAGCACGCCTGCCGACGATGATGTGCAAGCACGCAAAGAGGACGACGCCGCACAAGTTCCCCCGGCCAGCGAGGACAGTGCCGAAGCACAGCGGGAAGACGACTCTGGCAAGGGCGAAGAGGCCGCTGACCCATCTGCGGCATCGGCATCAGATGATGCACGTCCACTGACCAACGTCGAGCCCGAGGTCACCCCGGTCCCTGAGAATGAGCCGTCGGCGGGCTACGCACCGATCTTTAAAGCACCGTCCCGATCCCGTCAGCGCCGTCGTGCAAGCCGTCCCCAGACGAGCGATACCGCAACTCGTGCAGACGAAGAGCGCAGTGACGAAGAATCCTCGCCGAGCACCGAGGAGCGTCAAGCCCGCCCGCAATCCCATCGCGGGAGATCTGCTCAGCGGACACGCAACAACCGAAGCCGGAAAGCTGCGCATGACGCCCAGACGCAGGAAGCTGGGCATACGGAGCACGCTGGTGACTCGGAGGCCACTGAGCTCATCGAAGAACCGAGAGCGATCAAGGGCTCAGCACGTCTTGAAGCGAAGCGGCGTCGGCGCAGCGAGAAGAGCGCAGAGGCCAGAAAGCGCTCCCGCATCGTCAGCCAAGCTGAATTCTTGGCACGCAGGGAGTCGGTGGAACGCACCATGGTGGTACGCGAACGTGAGCGCCACGATGGCCACGGGCGCATCACCCAGGTCGGTGTGCTTGAAGATGGCCTGCTTGTCGAGCACTTTGTCACTTCCGATGAACAGACAACGCTGATTGGCAACATCTACCTTGGCCGGGTGCAAAACGTCCTCCCGAGCATGGAAGCTGCCTTTATCGACATTGGGCAGGGACGCAACGGCGTGATCTATGCCGGTGAAATTGACTGGAAATCCGCAGGGCTGGGCGGACGCTCACGCCGCATCGAGCATGCGTTGAAGTCCGGTGACCAGGTAGTCGTGCAGGTAACAAAAGACCCAGTAGGGCACAAGGGTGCCCGCTTGACCACCCAGATCTCGCTTGCCGGCCGATACTTGGTGTACGTCCCCGGCGGGCGCAGCGCGGGTATTTCTCGCAAGCTCCCAGCACCTGAGCGCAAGCGTCTGAAGGAGATCCTGCACAATGTGGTCCCGGGGACGGGTGGGGCGATCATTCGCACTGCTGCTGAGGGGGCCAGTGAGGAGGCCATCGCCGCAGACGTGCGCCGTCTCCACACGCAGTGGGAAGCAATTCAGGAGCACGCCGAGCGCGAAATCGAGTCGAAGGGTGCGCAGCCCGTCACGCTCTATGAAGAGCCGAATCTCCTCGTAAAGGTTGTGCGGGACCTCTTTAACGAGGACTTCACTTCGCTGATTATCGACGGCAAGCGCCCGTACAACATGGTGCACGCGTACGTGGAGTCGGTCGCACCAGATCTGCTGGACAGGGTTGAAAAGTTCAGCACGGAAAAGCACAAAGCAGCAGATGCATTCGGGCTGTATCGGGTAGACGAGCAGCTGCGCAAGGCACTCTCGCAAAAGGTCTGGCTGCCCTCTGGTGGCACGTTGATCATCGAACACACTGAGGCGTTGACAGTCATTGACGTCAATACCGGCAAGTACACAGGCTCGGGTGGGTCACTGGAAGAAACAGTGACGCGGAATAACCTGGAGGCAGCCGAAGAAATCGTGCGTCAAATTCGCCTGCGCGATATCGGCGGCATGATTGTCATTGACTTCATCGATATGATCCTGCCGGAAAACCAGGATCTGGTCTTGCGCCGCCTTAAGGAAGCACTTGGGCGAGATCGAACCCGCCACCAGGTGTCTGAGGTGACGTCACTGGGTCTTGTCCAAATGACGCGGAAGCGCTTGGGGACCGGTCTCTTGGAGACCTTCTCGGAGCCCTGCGAGTGCTGCGAAGGCAGAGGACTCATCCTCCTTGACGACCCTGTTGAGCAAATGCCGGTGCACGAGCAAGGCTCTAGGCCGCAAAACGCGAAGCCAAAGAGGCGTCGTCCTGTCGGCGAGCACCCCGCTGCAAAGGCGATGCACAGCCACAGCCACAGCACACCGATGGCTGATGAAGATATTGAAGAACTCGCTGGGGCCGTCGTCATCGAGGACGACGACGCGGATACGCAGGAGGACACGCAGCGCGCGAAGCAATCTGAAAAGCCCAGCTCGTCACGGCGACGTGGCCGTCGCGGTGGCGGACGAGGACGTGGGCGCGGACGTGATGGGGCCAACACACACGCTGCTGAACCGGCGCAAGATGCACCATCAAACGCGCAGACCGGAGAAGACTCCTCGCGCGATAAGCACCGTGGGACTGCTTCTGAAAACGCAACGAGCGGTGACAGCGCTGATACCAGTGTTCGCGATCAGGAGAACGCCGGTGACCGCTCCGCTCCTAGCAGGCGGAGAACCCGCGGCACGCGCGGTGGCAGGACGCGACGTGCTGCTCGCTCGAACTCGGCCTCGCAGACGGAGGCCGTCGAAAAGGGCGCTGGCGTAGAAGCACGCCACGAGCCCGACACGACGCAGGACTACGAGCAGGCGCTCAAGGAGTTCGAGGACTCTCCCCGTAGGAAGCGACCAACGCGCGGAAATTCGCGCTCGGATCGTCGTCCGCAGCGAGAAGACTTTGTCGTCGAGGAGAAACCGGCAACGACAGATGATCGTCGCAAGGAAACCCCGAAAGGCGACAAGCACTCAGGCACGTCGACTGACGGTAACGCTGCGGGCAGCGAAAGTGGTGAAAACAAGCAGCAACGCCGGAGCAGCCGCGGTAAGGGTGGTTCTGGCACGTCTCCGCGTCGACGTCGTCGTCGCGCAGTGCGGCGCACCACGACGCCACAGCCAGAGGCGCAGGCCTCGACTGCAAAGAGCGACACCGAGAAGACGAATGGGAATGGCAGTGCGGCCGCTCCGAGGAAGGCCCAAAAGAACGCATCGGTTTCCAGCAATAGGCAGCGCGCTGGTGGTGGGCGCCGAGGTCGGCGCCGCGCTACCCGCAGGGGCGGCGCATAGTACCGAGCCCCGTATCCCTCGCCAAGGACGGTAAGGCGTCTCTGGAGGGGACAGATGGTGAGGCGATTCTTTAAAAGCCATCGCAGTTTGGAGAATCGCCCCACTTCGGTGTAGTCTTTGGCAGTCGCTGTTTTGGGGCGTGCCGCCTCGTTGCCTACGCATGCGGGCACGGCGGGTCTTTCGGGCCCCGAAACGCAGAAAGTAAATGTTCCATACGTCCACCGAAGCATGCCGGAGGACGTGCGAGTAGAGATAAGGGGTAACCCTCTATGTACGCGATCGTCAAGACCGGCGGCAAGCAGTACAAGGTTGCCGAAGGCGACCTCGTCAAGGTCGAGAAGCTGGAGGGTGAAGCAGGCGACAAGGTTGCACTCACCCCGATCCTTCTCGTAGATGGCGCTGACGTGACCGCTGGCGCAGATGCACTGGCCAAGGTAAGCGTTGAGGCCGAGATCGTCGAGCACGGCAAGGGCAAGAAGGTCGACATTCTTAAGTACAAGAACAAGACCGGCTACAAGGTCCGCCAGGGCCACCGTCAGCAGCTGACCACCGTCAAGATCACTGGCATCAAGTAAGACCAACTTCTAAGGAGAAAGAAACATGGCAACTAAGAAGGGTGCATCCAGCTCCTCGAACGGTCGTGACTCTGAGTCGAAGCGCCTCGGTGTGAAGCGCTTCGGTGGTCAGCAGGTCAAGGCCGGTGAAATCCTCGTTCGTCAGCGTGGCACCAAGTTCCACCCGGGCGACAACGTCGGCCGCGGCGGCGACGATACGCTGTTCGCGCTGAAGCCGGGCTCTGTCCAGTTCGGCATCAAGCGGAAGCGTCGCATCGTCAACATCATCCCGGCTGATGGTGAGGGCGTCTCCTCCGAGGTGCTTGAGCAGGCAGAGGCAGCAGGCGTCGTCGAGGACGAAGCTACCGCCTAGCCGGAAGCGCACACCACGTGTCTTCTACGCCGCGTGCCCCATATCTTTGGGGCCGCGGCGTTTTTTCGCGTCTGCAGGTTCGAAGGCGGCCTCGTAGACATTGATCGGCCCGGCCCCTGGAGACAGAAGCGTGATGAACCCACGATCGCGTAGAGAGAGCTGGGCGACTTCCATGCCGGTAAGTACCGTGCCGTCCGTGAGTTGGACGAGAACGTCGTCTTCAACGCTGTCACCCCTCAAGACGTGTTCGATGTCGTCGATGGTCATCACTGCATGTGCGGTAAGGTCACCGGCACCAGAGGGGCGATGGTGGAGCACCCAATCAACAGGGTCGGTAGGGGAACCGCCTGCAGCAGGGGCTTCATTGAAGGCATCCACAAGATGCTGCATCGAGTCGGGGGATCCGGTGATGGAAACAGTAATCTTGTCGCCAACGCGGCGGGTTCTCACCCCATCCTTGGGCACCTTTTTCGGGACGTAGTGTTTCTTGATCCGGCGCGCCGTCCGCTGGACATCGTGTGTATCGCCTGTCGTGCCGCAGAGTGCTTCCCTAAATTGCCAGCGCTTCGTGGGGTCTTCGATGTTGCGGGAAGCCTGCCAGATCACGGCGAGCGTCTCCACACTGTGGTTGTTCTCTTCTGCTTTTCTTTTGCTTCGTGCTTGGTAACGCGAATGTGTCTCTTCGTGGAAGAATAATTCGACCAACCGGAGTACGTTTGTTGCGTAATCGTTGGGCATGCCAAGCGCAGTAAGGTCATCGTGATTCTGCTGTGTATGTGCGGCCCAGGTAATAATGTCCATGCCACGGTCTCGTAGGGAAAAGTACTGTTTCAATTGCGTTATAAAGTCCATGAACCGAAAGATACGCAACTGGCACTGTCGAGTCAAGGAAAAATACGAAATTCCTAGATTGTGGTGGCGGCAGTGGTCGATGCGGCGGCTACGCGTAGAGTAGTCCCGTGTCGAAGCCCTAAAAGGAGAGTCCCACTATGCGCGCAACGCCGAACGATGATCTCGCCCAGATGCTTGCGTCGGTACCGCCGGGAGAAGCGCTTTTGCTTGCGCCGGGCGACTACCGGGTAGAAACGTTGCTGGTCGAATCCCGTACTTTGCAGGCCGAGAATTCAGGGGTGCGAATTTATGGTCGCATTGTGCTCGCTCGAGGGGCGTCGCTTGTCGGGGTGTCAGTGTTCGGCCCGCGTGGTGGCAACGCCATCATTTGCAACGACGGTCATGCACTGGTGCGCAACTGCCATGTTGAGGTGCCTGATGAGACAGAGTTTCCATCGATTGGTGTCAAAGGTGCACAGCTCAAGGTGTGGGACAGCGTAGTCAGGGGCGGGAAAGACAAGAAGGCGGTGCTCGGCATCGAGCATGCGCAGTGCGCGATCGAGCGCAGCACGCTGGACAGGCTGGATTTGGAGTCAGGGTCGGAGGGGAGCGTCCAGGCGACGGTGGTAGGCATGCTTTTTGCGTCCACTGGCGCAAAGATGCACCTCTTGAACGACGTGACCATTGAGACGCCCACGCTCACCCGTTTAGCGATCGTCGTTGATGGTGCAACGCTGGATTCGTCAGGTGTGCTGGTGAAGACTGGCAAGCCGGAGATACTTGTGCGAAACGCCAACCTGCGTTTGTCGCAGGTGGTGAGCGACAACGGTGCCACAGTAGTGGTGAAGGCAGAAGGGGCGGGTCACTGCGATGTTGATCCCCGCTCGTGTGTCGTGCACCGTGAGGGCGAGACCACATCTGAAGTGCGATGGCGAGCTGCGGATAATGAAGATTTTGAGCGTGTGGTCGCGCCGCTGCTTGCATCCGACGCAACAGTGATACTGGAAGAGGGAAATTACTCAATTGAGTCAGTGCCGAAACACATCCGCGATTTGACCCTTCGGGGCGCGAAGCGCGACGCCACAGTGCTGGCAATTTCAGGCTCGCTGAACGCGGACAATGGTGGCAGGCTCATCGTCGAAGACATGACGTTGTTACAGGCAGATGGGCATAACGCTTGTAATGTTTTTGAAGGCTCTGAGGCGTATCTCCTGCGTACAAGGGTGGTTAGCGCGCAACGCTTCGGCAAGATTCCGGCGTTATTTGTCCGCAATGGCCGTCTCTACCTAGATCAGACCATTGTTGAGTCTCCTGCGGGGGTGTCAGACCCTACGGTGGCGGCTTTCGGCGGAGAAGTTTCCACTAGTACGTCCTTCCTCGGTTGGGCACAGTTTGTCGATGGGGCAGTCGTCGACGTCGACGCATCGTCTGCATACGCTGTGCATGCAGAGGCGTCACGGGTGTCTGGCTCGCTCGCCATTCATCCTTCACTTACAAACCAGCGACAGTTGGTGATTCAGCGCGGGAGCCGCTGCGAATTCTCCCAGTTGACGCTTCTGACGAGCTACGCGGAATTCTTCGTCGATCACGCCTCCCTGACCGTGGGCGAATCTTGGCTGGTGCAGACAGCCAGCGCGGCAGTCTATGTAGATCAAGGAGAAGTGCAGTTCTCTGCTGCATCGTTCTTTGAACAGGTTGATGGGCAATGGCAATGCGTGCGTGAACCTGTGGACGCTGCGCCGTCTCCCGGTGCCGTGGGCGTCGAGAATGCGGCAGCGGCGGCATCGTCGCAAAGTGCGCCTGGTGATCCAATGTCGCAGATTCACGAACTCATCGGCCTTGACACGGTAAAGCGCCAGATCAATGCGTTCATGAACCGTGTGAAGTTTAATCAACGGCGCGCTGAGCTTGGGCTGGCACCTGAGCCGCTGGTGATGCATTCGATGTTCCTCGGTAATCCCGGGACGGGGAAGACTACCGTGGCGCGCTTGCTTGGGCAGGCGCTCTATAGCGCCGGCGCAGTACGAACGGACACGTTTGTCGAGGTTGGAAGGGCTGACCTCGTCTCCGAATACATCGGGAAAACAGCGCAAAAAACCAACGAGGTGCTTGAGCAGGCACGTGGCGGTGTGCTGTTTATCGATGAGGCCTATGACCTGCACTCGGAAAGCGGGCAGGACTTCGGCAAAGAAGCGGTGACTGCGATCCTGACGTTCATGGAGAACCACCGCGACGACATCGTCATCATTTTCGCAGGTTACCCCGACTTGATGCAGGACTTCCTTGCCATGAACCCGGGATTGAAGTCGCGTATCCCCAACCGCTTCGACTTTGAGGACTATTCTGCGGATGAACTTGCGGCAATCGGCGCGGCGAGCCTGTCGAAGAAGGGCTATACCTTTGACCGGGATGCGTTGCAAGCAGCGATTCGTCGACAGTACCGGCGCTCTGGCGACGGTTCGAACGGCAGGTGGGTGCGTAATTTTGAGGATGCACTCATCGGGGCGATCAGTACCCGTTTGGCCCTGACTCACGCCGGCGACTTGTCCCAGGTGACAAACGAGGAGATCACGAGCGTGACCGCCGCAGATATCCGCACAGTCACAGGTGGGGCGGCCAGTGCCGAGCGTGTTGAGTCTCTTTTGGATGAGCTGGAAAACCTTATCGGCTTGGAAGAGGTGAAGCAGTGGGCTGCGGATCTGGTGCAGGTCGCGGAGGCAAACCAGCGGCTCGAAGCGCAGGGTCTACAGGCCTCCACGCCGACGTACCACATGGTGTTTTCTGGCAATCCCGGCACGGGCAAGACGACCGTTGCGCGCATCGTTGCGGAAATCTTCCACGCATTGGGGATTCTGGAGTCGCCCACCGTCAAGGAAGTCACGCGAGCAGACCTCGTTGGCTCTGTCATCGGCGCGACTGAAAAGCAGACCACCCGAGCACTCGACGAAGCGATGGGTGGAGTGCTGTTTATCGACGAGGCGTACCAACTCACCAGCGCTGGAAGTGCGAATGATTTTGGCCTGCAGGCCGTTGAGACGCTTCTACCCAGATTGGAGAATGACCGGGGCAAGTTCATCGCGATTCTTGCCGGATATACCGACGAGATGGAAGCATTCATGGACGCGAACCCTGGACTGCGCTCCCGTATTCCAAACGCGATCGAGTTTCCTGACTACACCCCGCAAGAGGTTGCGCGCATTGTCGCAGAAAGCCTGAAAGCAAGGGGTTGGAGCGTCGATGCGGCACTACTGGAAGGGACCGTTGTCGCGGTGTATGAAGCGTTACCGTCTGCTGAGCGCAGCAATGGGCGGTGGGCGCGCAACTTTGCAGACCGGTTGGAACATCGTCATAAGCTTTGGATCGCGCAAAACGACCCGAGCGGTGAAGCGCTGCGCACGATCACGGAGGAAACGGTTCGTATAGTCGGGGAAGAGCACACGCTCTCGGTGGACTAAGACCGGAGCCGTTACTTGCTTTGCGGTTCACCCGGTACCCTGCATGTAAGAAACCTTGTTGGAGGTGCCGCACACGTTGTAATGCGTGAGACGCGCACGAGCAGGCGGATCATTTACGAGAGGGAGGCGGGCAAGACCATGGCGCAGTTTGTTGATCGCGCGGTGCTGCATTTGCAAGCAGGTGACGGTGGGCACGGGTGCGTGTCCGTGCACCGCGAAAAGTTCAAGCCACTCGGCGGCCCAGACGGGGGCAACGGTGGGCACGGCGGCGACATTGTGTTGGAAGTGTCGACACAGGTGCACACGCTTCTCGACTTTCAGTACCGTCCGCACGTCAAGGCCGGTCGTGGCGGCAACGGTGAAGGCGATCACCGCAACGGTGCCCGCGGCGAGGACCTCATCTTGGAGGTCCCAGTGGGCACCGTGGTGCGCAATGAGGCCGGCGAGATTCTGGCGGACCTGACGGTGCCCGGCACGAGGTTTATGGCTGCCGAAGGCGGGTACGGCGGGCTGGGCAACGCGGCGCTCGCTACCGCAAAGCGCAAGGCCCCGGGCTTTGCGCTCAAGGGCGAGCCAGGTGAGGCGCACGACCTCATCCTGGAGCTGAAGTCTATGGCTGACGTGGGGCTCGTTGGTTTCCCGTCGGCAGGTAAGTCCTCCCTCATCTCGGTCCTGTCTGCAGCGAAGCCGAAGATTGCGGATTACCCGTTCACTACGCTTGCTCCGAACCTGGGCGTTGTGGACGTGGGCGACGACACGTTTACGGTTGCCGATGTCCCCGGGTTGATTCCGGGGGCAAGCCAAGGCAAGGGCCTGGGGCTCGACTTCTTGCGGCACATTGAGCGCACCGCTGTGCTTGTGCATGTCGTTGACGTAGCGTCGATGGAGCCCGGCCGTGACCCGATCTCTGATGTGGAGGCGCTGGAAGCAGAGCTGGATAGTTACGCGGATGCACTCGACCACGACTCGGGCCTCGGGGATCTGCGTGAGCGGCCGCGCATCATTGTGCTGAACAAGATGGACATCCCAGAAGCGGCAGAGCTCGCCGAGTTTCTCCTCGAAGACATCAAGGAGCGATTCGGGTGGCCCGTTTTCCAGATTTCGACGGCGACCCGTGCGGGCTTAGAAGAGCTCAAATGGGCAATGTGGAATGTTGTCGAGCAAACGCGAAAGGCGCAGCGGAAGGCGAAGAAGTCCGCTGCAGCTGTCGAGCAGCAAGAGGTCATTCGCCCGCGCGGTGTGTCGCGCAAGGGCAGTAAAGGTAAGGCAGACAGCGGCATCGTGGTCGAGCGTGACCCGATGTACCCCGAGGGCTGGATTGTCACTGGCGAGAAGGCAGAGCGCTGGATCCGCCAGACCGACTTCGAAAACGATGAAGCGGTCGGATATCTCTCGGATCGTCTGGAAAGGGCTGGCGTCGAGGACGAACTCAGGCGGATCGGCGCGCAAGAGGGCGATACCGTCACCATTGGAGACATTTCCTTCGATTGGGAACCGATGCGTGGCGGGGACCCGACGCTTGCAGGCCGCGGCGCGGACGCCCGCCTGTACGACACCAACCGAATCTCTGCCGCGGAACGCAAGCGTGCCTCGCAGGCGCGGCGTGGCCTCATCGATGAGTTTGATTACGGCGACGGGGAAGAAGCGGAGCGCAAGCGCTGGGAGGGCTAGACTGAGTCCTTATGCCTGCTGCCTTAACGCCTGACCTTTCCGAATCCCAGCTTCGCGCGCACATTGCGAGCGCGCGAAGGATTGTGGTCAAGATTGGGTCGAGCTCGCTGGTCAACGCGGACTCGTCCGTCAGCCCCGAAAAGATTGATGCGCTTGTCGACGCCATGCATGCACGGATGAGCGCAGGCACCGACATCGTCGTTGTCTCATCTGGTTCAATCGCTGCTGGTATGGCACCGCTGGGGTTGTCGCAGCGTCCGCGCGATTTGGCGACGAAGCAGGCGGCTTCCGCGATTGGCCAGGTTCACCTCGCCCAGGCGTGGGGCGCGTCGTTTGCTCGTTATGGCCGAACGGCTGGGCAGGTGCTCCTGACGCAGGCCGATGCTGGTGTGCGTGAACGGGCCCGGAACGCACAGCGCACGATCGACAGGTTGCGCCAGTTGGGGGCTGTGCCGATTGTGAACGAGAACGACACGGTTGCTACTTCGGAAATGCGTTTCGGGGACAATGACCGTCTGTCGGCAATCGTTGCGACGCTCACTGCTGCCGATGCGCTCGTGCTGCTGTCGGATGTGGACGGGCTGTACGACCGAAATCCTGCAGACCCGACAGCATGCATGCTCACCGAGGTGCGCAGTGGACACGACCTCGAAGGGGTCGCAGCCGGCGATGGTGGCGTGTTCGGCACCGGCGGGATGGCAGCTAAAGTGTCGGCGGCGCGGTTGGCGACGCGCGGTGGGGTGCCGGTGCTGTTGACGTCGGCAAGCAATATTGCCCAAGCGCTGGGCAGCGCCGACTGCGGCACAGTGTTTCACACGCGACCGGCGTCGCAGCTTCGCGCCTGGAAATTTTGGGCGCTCTACGCCGCGGATGCGGAGGGGGTCCTGCGGCTGGACGCGGGCGCTGTTGAGGCGGTGACTCGCGGCGGGACGAGCCTGCTCGCGGTGGGGATTACCAGCGTCGAAGGCGAATTTCATGCCGGCGACATCGTGGAGATTCTTGGCCCGGACTCTGAAGTGATTGGCCGAGGGGAGGTCGCCTACGACGCGACGGAGCTTGCCGATATGTGTGGCAAGCACACATCAGAGCTTGCGGAAGATAAACGACGCCCGGTTGTGCACGCGGATTACCTATCTCACTACGCGAGCCGATTGTAACGGCTACGGTAGGGGCATGAAGTTTGCTTTTCTTCCTTCCCCGTGGGAGGCCTCGGTCGCTGACCTTCAAGCGGCAGGCCACGAAATGGTCGACCTTGACCAGGACCCGGACATGCTTGTGTTCCGCGGCGGCCCGAAAGACTTTCCGGACACGCTGCCGGAGAGCGTGAAGGTCGTGCAGATCGGCTACGCCGGGATTGAGATGCTCCTGGACGCCGGGATTTTGGCCAAACACGCGGCGCGAGGCATCCGCTTCGCTAACGCCGCAGGAGTCTACGACGACACCGTGGCCGAGTCGACGCTTGGGCTGTTGCTCGCGGTGTCGCACCGGCACAAAGCTGTGCGACGCGAATGGAACCAAAGCCAGCTCTTCGATGAGACCGAGTTCCTCTTCGATAACAAAAAGCTGGCGCTGATCGGTGCTGGCGGCATTGGCAAGAAGCTGATCGAGTTCCTCGCCCCGTTCGGGGTCGAGGTCACTGCGGTGAACCGTTCTGGGCGCGAGGTAAAGGGCGCGGTCCAAACTGTCGCGATGTCCGATGCTGAAGCGATGGCGCAGGTGTGGGCCAACAATGAGTACTTTGTCCTGCTCGCGCCGCTGACGCCGGACACGAAGCACCTCGTGAACGCTGAGGTGCTTGCGGCGATGCCGTCGAACGCGGTGATCGTGAACGTCGGTCGTGGCGGCCTCATTGACACCGAGGCGCTGACGGACGCGCTGCGTAACGGCACCATTGCGGGGGCGGGCTTGGACGTGACGGAGCCCGAGCCGCTCCCCGCGGATCACCCGCTGTGGGACATGGACGCGGTCGTCATTACACCGCACACTGCCAACACTCCGCGTTTCATGGAGCGACGCGTGGGCGCGCTCGCGGCGAAGAACTGGGACAAGTTTGCCAGCGGTGAGCAAATGCACACCGAAGTCGACGTGGACGCGGGGTACTAACATGCACGATCACGCAGAGGGTGTGGCCGGGAGCGTCCACGAGCTCGCGCAAGCCGCGAAGCGCGTTGCGCCGCAGCTTGCCGAGCTGTCGACCGAAGACAAGAACACGGTGCTTCGCGCGGCGGCGGAGGCACTCGTCGCGCGCACAGAGGAGATCCTTGAGGCGAACCGCGCTGACATCGCGGCCGGACGTGAGAACGGGATGGATGAGTCGCTCATCGACCGCCTTGCCCTTGACACCGATCGCGTCGCGGGCATTGCTGATGGCCTGCTTCAGGTTGCGGGGCTGCCGGATCCGGTCGGTGACATCGTGCAGGGCCGAACGCTGCCGAATGGGCTGAAGCTGCGGCAAGTGCGCGTTCCGCTGGGCGTGATGGGGATGGTCTACGAGGCGCGTCCGAACGTCACGGTCGACGCCTTCGGGCTTGCCCTGAAGTCGGGCAACGTGGCACTTTTGCGCGGCTCGAAATCTGCAGTGCGCTCGAACACGGCGCTGGTCGCGGTGCTGCAGGACGTCCTCGCCTCCGCTGGGCTTCCGCGTGAGGCGGTACAGCTCCTGCCGTGCGAGAGCCACGCGACGGTGCAGGAGTTGATTACAGCTCGCGGCCTGGTCGACGTGGTCATCCCGCGCGGGAGCGCCTCGCTGATTCACGCGGTGGTGCAGCACGCGACTGTGCCAGCGATTGAGACGGGCACGGGCAACTGCCATTTCTACATCGATAAAGATGCCCCGCTGGATTCGGCGATCGACATGCTGCTCAACGGCAAGACACGTCGCTGCTCGGTGTGTAATGCGACGGAGACAGTGCTTCTCGACGCCGCATTGCCCGACGCCGACAAACTCCGCGTCATCGAGGCGCTCCAGGAAGCCTCGGTCACGGTCCACGGCGACGTGGAAACGCTTTCGGCGTGCGGTGCCCGCGACATCGTGGCTGCCACGGAGGAAGACTGGGCAGATGAGTACCTGTCATTCGATATCGCGTGCGCGGTGGTTGACGGTGTGGAGGGCGCGATTGCGCATATTGCGAAGTACAGCACCGGGCACACCGAAGCTATCGCCTCGGATAGCGCGCGGGCCCTGCAGCGTTTCGCTGATGGTGTTGATGCGGCAGCAGTGGTGCTCAATGCTTCCACCGCGTTCACAGACGGCGAGCAGTACGGCATGGGTGCCGAGATTGGGATTTCAACCCAGAAGCTGCACGCGCGTGGCCCGATGGGGCTGCCCGAGCTGACCAGCACAAAGTGGATCGTCGAGGGGGCTGGGCACACCAGGCCGTAACCTTAATGAGACATTGGGGCATTCTGGCTCTATGCTCATTGACGTGTTGAAATCCCATGCCTCCTGGCGCCTTCGCGTGAGCGCCCTCGTCATCGCCTTTGTCGCCGCGGTTACTGCGGTGCTTACTCCGATTGCCCCTGCCCCGCAGGCTGAAGCGCAGCACCGCTGCCCAGCGGTCGCGTTTGTCGCGGCCCGCGGCTCCGGCCAGAACGACCAGATTTACCGCACCCGCTACTCCTCCCAGGCGCCGTGGGTGTCCAACGGGTGGGAGGGGCAGACGATTCGTGCCTTCCTGCACCACGCCGAAGGTCGCTACCGGGCGACGCACGGCGGGAATTCGCTGATGAAGGACGTGGAGGTGCTCGGCCTTGAGCCGCGCTACTACCCGGCCGTCTACCCGGAGTACGAAGTCCCCAATGTCATTGCGCCGTCGACAGCGCTGCAGGCGCTTGGCCTGGCGGTGCAGTACAGCATGCCGGTGCTGCGCATGGCCGTGCGCGCCGGCAATGAGTTCCTCGATTCCGTGCAGATTGGCCGCACTGGCGTGATGGCCATGATCAACAACTATGAGCGATCCACTGGGTGCCGTCCGAAGTACATTTTGTCCGGCTATTCGCAGGGCACGATGATCATGCTGGAGCATGAGCGGGAGCTGGCGCGGCGCGGACAGCTTGCGGGCGTGGTCTACTTCGGTAGCCCGAACACAGCCCCCTGGGATCCGGCCACGGTTGGTGTTGCAGGCGGTGGCGCCGGCGGCATGTTGGGCTTCTTGCCGTTCAATATGAAGTCTGCTGCGGGGACACGCAACCGCGTGAACTACTGCTTGCCGCTGGATGGCGTGTGTGACCTGTCGATCCAGACGTTGCGCGCCTCCCAAGGCAACGGTGGCAATCACGGGCGCTACTACATCTGGCCTTCGCGCTGGGATAACCAGGTTTCGGATACCTTCGGCAGGTTTGTGGATCAGGTCCGGTACCGCTAAGCGGGGGCGGGGAGGCTTCGTCGCGACCCGCTCCGCGTAGCCTGGTGACCATGGAAGAGTTTGCTGATTCGCTCGCCGGTGCCTCCCGCATCGGCATCATGGGCGGTACGTTTGATCCGATCCACCACGGACACCTCGTGGCGGCGAGCGAGGTCGCTGACAGGTTTGACTTAGACGAGGTCCTATTCGTGCCGACGGGTAACCCGTGGCAGAAGGCAGATCGGGAGATTACTGCGGCCGAGGATCGGTACTTGATGAGCGTGGTGGCTACTGCTTCTAATCCGCGTTTTTCGGTTTCAAGGGTCGACATTGACCGGGGTGGCCCCACGTACACGTTGGATACGTTGCGGGATCTTCGGGAACAGTTCCCCGACGCGAAGCTGTTCTTCATTACGGGAGCGGACGCGTTGAGCTCGATTATGTCTTGGCGGCATTGGGAAGAGATGTTTAAGCTCGCCGAGTTCGTCGGGGTCACCAGGCCAGGCTATGAGCTGACGGAGGAGATGTTTCCGGAAGAGATTCAGCGCCGTGTGCACCTGATCGAGATCCCGGCAATGGCGATTTCTTCCACGGATTGTCGCAAGCGCGCGCATGAGGGCCGTCCGGTGTGGTACTTGGTTCCCGATGGGGTGGTGCAGTACATCGCGAAGAATCGGCTCTATCAGTAAGTGGCACTTTGCGCGCCTGTCATGGGACAATGAAGGCGCTACATTTTATCTTGGTACTTGAAAAGGAATTGCTTCTTGAGCGCAGCGCAAATCTCCATTGAACAGGCCACCATTGCGGCGAAGGCTGCTGATGAGAAACTCGGCACGAATATTGCCGTGCTTGATGTGTCCCAGGTGATGGGCATTACGGATATTTTTGTTGTCGTATCGGCAAATAATGAGCGTCAGGTCGCCGCGATTGTTGACGAGGTGGAAGCTGAGCTGACCGAGTCGGGCCTGGAGCCGAAGCGTCGCGAAGGCAACCGCGAGTTCCGCTGGGTACTGCTGGACTACGGGGACTTCGTAGTGCACGTGCAGCGTGAGCAGGAGCGCGAGTTCTACGGGCTTGACCGCCTGTACGCGGACTGCCCGGCTATCACCGTGGAAGGGATCGAGCCGTATCAGCGTCCGGAGGATTTCACGGAAGTCCGCGGGGTTGAGGATCTTGAGGATCTGCCGCTTGCTGGCGAGGCACCCGAAGACGAGGACTAAACGCGAGCCACGCTTGTGTGGTTTCCGTAGCCCGAAGTTCCGCCCACTTACGTAAGGAGGATCGCCGATGCAGCGCCGACTCATCATGCTGAGGCATGGGCAAACCGTGTACAACGCGACCCGGAGGATGCAAGGGCACCTGGACACCCAGTTGTCGGAGACCGGGATTGCTCAGGCGCGCGCTGCGGCGAGCATGGTGGCGCAGCTCGGTGTGACGAAGATTGTCGCCTCCGACCTTTCGCGTGCGGCTGACACCGCGGAGATTATTGCTGACGCAGTCGGTGTGCCCGTGACTACGGATCCGCGCCTGCGGGAGACCCACTTGGGGGCGTGGCAGGGCAAGTCGCACGAGGAAGTCGACGGGGCTCACCCGGGGGCGCGTGCGCATTGGCGCAACGACGCGACATGGGCGCCGCCGGAAGGTGAGAGCCGCGTGCAGGTGGCGCAGCGGGCCCGCCCGGTGGTGGACGAGCTGCTCACGGACTATGCGCAGTGGGGCGATTCGGCGGTGCTTTTGGTCGCGCACGGCGGGACGATCTCTGCGCTGACCGCCAGTCTGCTTGGGTTCGACGTAGCGCAGTACCCGCTTTTTAAGAGCCTGGGCAACACGAATACCGCGCGCTTGTATGCGCTGCCTGCGTACCGCGCCGAGGACTCAGGCAGCGACGACGAGGTGCAGTGGTACCTGGAGGCGTGGAATCAGGGGTTGGTTGCCCCATGACGGTACGCATCGTGGTTGATTCTGCCGCAGGCTTGTCTGAGGAATTGCTGCAGGAGCTTGATATTACCGAGGCTGCGCTGCATGTGATGGAGGGGGACGAGGGGGCGTCGACAAGCGGGCTGAGCGCGATTGAGCTGGCGGCGTGCTACGCGCGGCAGCTGGAGCGCGGCGGGGACGATGGCGTGGTCGCGTTGCACTTGTCGAAGCACTTTTCCTCAACGTGGTCGGCCGCAGTCCAAGCCGCGGGGGTGTTCCCGAATACCGTGCGGGTCGTGGAGACGGACACTGCGGGGATGAGTATTGGTGCTGCGGCGATGGCTGCGGCGACGCTCGCGCGCGAAGGGGCTGACTTGGACGAGTGCGAGGCGATGGCGCGCTCGACCATCGAGCGCTCCGAAACATGGTTGTACCTCAGCCAGCTTGATGATTTGCGCAAGAGCGGTCGCTTATCGACGGGCACCGCAGTCCTTTCCGCCGCACTGCTCGCCACCAAACCGATCCTGCGGCTCAACGCTGGCAAACTTGAACTCGCCGGTAAAACGCGGACGCAGACGAAAGCCTTTGCAAAGCTTGCCGAGCTGGTGATGGAGCGAGCGGGGGAGAAGCCGGTCTTTGCGGCGATCCAGCACACTGATGCGGCTGAGGCCGCAAATCAGCTTGCGGATACGCTGGAGGCGGTGTTGCCGGATGGCTCGCGGATTTTGATCGAGCCGCTGGTGGACGTGATTGCGGTGCATACCGGTCAGGGGGCGATCGGGCTTTCGGTGGTGTTCTCCTCGCAGCGCGAGGGGTAGGTCGCGGCGAGGGCGGAACCTCAGTAGCCCCTTCTGTCCCGCCCGTTTCACTTGTGCTGGATGTTTTGGATAGATTTCACTAAGGTCTTCCATTTTCGATATACGTTTCGTATTATGCGGGCATGGATACTCTTGACCGAATCAAAGAACTTACACGCCCAACTGGGGAAGAAGACCTTCTCAACGTCGAATACCCGAAACCGCGACTTAGCGTGTCGCCTAAACATGCCTGCATCGCCGTCGCATGTGTACTGCTAGCGTTCGGTGCGTGGGCGTTCCTCCGTGCCTCGCCGCCGCCGGAGACCCCGGCCACCTGGGACTCTGCGGCGACCGAAACGGAAAGCGCGCCAAACGGGGAAATCGTGGTGTCTGTCGTCGGTGAAGTGGAGCGCCCCGGGCTGGTAACGCTCCCAGATGGTGCGCGTGTTGCGGATGCCCTCAACGCTGCATCTGCCCGGCCAGACGCAGACATTTACGCGCTCAACCAAGCGCAACTCTTGGTCGACGGGCAGCAGCTTGTCGTGCCCTCTGTGCAGGCTGGCGGCGAATCCGGTGCACAAGTACCCGATGCGCCGGCAGACGCCGGCGGGGGAGTGCTGTCGCTCAATACGGCAACCGCAGCCGAACTTACCGCGTTGCCCGGTGTCGGCGAAGCAACGGCGCAGGCGATCGTGCAACACCGCGAAACGAACGGCCCGTTTGCGAAGTCTGAGGACCTGATGGACGTGAAAGGAATCGGTCCGGCAAAATTCGAAGCGCTCAAGGACCTCGTCGGGCCGTAACCATGCAGGAACTACGACTCGTGCCTGCAGCAGTGGGCGTCTGGGCAGGAGCGCTGTGCTGCCTGCTGTGGGGCCCGGTATGGGCTGGGGGAGTGCTTGCAGTCGGGGCCGGCGCGTGCGTGCTGTACAAGGAGTACGGCCAAGCGATTCTGGTCGCAGGTCTGGGGGCTGCATCCGCGCTGGGGACGCAGCTGCGCTGCGTGCTCGCGAGCCGTTGGGGGCCGACCGGGCATGCACAGGGGAGCGTGGTGGGAACCATCAGCGGACAGCCGCGCGAGCTTGCGAGCGGCGGTTACTTGATTCGGATGAATGTCGACGGCTACCCCGCGGCCATGCCGGTATTCACCGAGGATCTACCGCCGCACGCGGTTCCTGGCGCGCGCGTTGAGGCCATCGGCACGGTCGGAGAGTCCACGGTGCCGGGCGTCGGTACCGCGACGATCAATGGCGACATCGCAGTGCACGCCGGCCCGCAGGGGATGGCTCGGCTCGCCGACTATGTGCGAACCACCTTTGACCAGGCGGTACAAGCGCAAGTTGGCGAGGCAACCCGCGGGCTGATCCCGGGGATGGTACTCGGAGACACCAGTTCGCAGAGCGATGCGGAGCAGCAGATATACATCGATACGGGCCTTTCGCACCTGTCTGCGGTGTCCGGATCCAACGTCGCCATCGTGACGAGCGCGGCGGTGATCGCTGCGACCCTGTTGGGCTTCGGGCTGCGCTATCGGCTCGCTGCCGCCACGGCTGCGCTGCTGCTGTTCGCCGGCTTGGTGGGGCCGGACCCAAGCGTGCTGCGGGCCTCTGTCACCGGTTTGGTGGGGCTGACCGCCGTCATGGCTTCGACCCGCGCGGAGCCGATCCACGCGCTGTGTTTCTCCATCATCGGCCTCGTCTTGGTTGACCCCGACCTGGCAGTGCACTACGGGTTTGCGCTTTCGGTCGCCGCAACGGCGGGGATCGTCGCTCTCTCGCCGCTGCTGTACCGCGCGCTGGCGTTTACTCAATGGCCGGACATCGTGGTGCGCGCGCTGGCCGTGGCGATCGCCGCTGATATTGCGACGATGCCGATCATCGCGCTTATGGCCGGGCAGGTCTCGCTCGTCTCAGTAGCCGCCAACGTGCTCGTCGCCCCTGTGGTGCCGCCGATTACGGTGCTGGGGCTTATCGCGTGTGTGCTTTCGCTTGTCCCCGGAGGTTTCGAGGCGCTCGTGCTATGGATAGTTGAGCCCCTTGCTTGGTGGGTGCAGGCTGTGGCTGCGTACGGCGCGAACCTTCCCTCGGCAACGGTGAACGCGTCCCCGCCGGTAGTGCTGGTCTGCTACGGGTGGATCGTTGCTGGTTTTCTGCTCCACCGGCCGCGGGTCACGTTTGCGGTGGTGGCGGCGTTGCTTCTTGGTACCAACGTGTCGTTTCATGCGGCACGACCGATCGACCCGACCACGCTGCGCGCGCACGTGGTCGAAACAAAAGAAGACGTCGAGCCGATCCCCGCCGGCACCGAACTCGTCATCGTATTGGAAGGCGGCCGCCCGCACCGCTTCCCGGTAGTAACCACCACTGGCATTCCGGTGCTGTTTCCCAACCGAGATGGGCGTGTGGTGCTCTACGCCGACGGGACGCAGCGTCTGCTCGGCCCGTAAGCTTGGGGGCATGCTCAACCCGGTTCACCTTGTACTTGGTGAGGAGACGTTTCTCGCCGAGCGCGTCACCAAGGAAATCATCGACAGCCTCGGCCCGGCGGTCGAGGTGACGACGCTGCGTGCCGGCGACGTCACCGAGGGCGAAATTGCGATGGCGACAAGCCCGTCGCTGTTTGCCGAGGAGCGCGTCGTGGTGGTCAAGAAGACAGAGATGGCTCGCAAAGAGCCGACGCAGGTGCTCTTGGAGGCGTGCAAGAACCCTGCCCCGGGCATGACCATCGTTATCGAGCACACCGGCAAAGGCCACCAGAAGGCGGCGGTGACGAAGTTCAAGAAGCTGGCGGAGGTACACGCGGTGGACCCGGTCAGTGCGCGTGACCGTCCGGCGTGGCTGACCGCGGAGTTCCGTCGCCACGGGGTGCGCCCGCACCAGGACGTGGTGTCAGCGGTGCTCGAGTCCGTTGGTTCAGACTTGCGCGAGCTGGCCTCTGCCGTCTCGCAGCTTGTCGCGGACACGGGCGGGCAGGTCACAGTCCAGGCTGTGCGGGACTATTACACGGGGGTGGCAGAGGTTGCTGGGTTCGATATTGCCGAGCTTGCGGTGCAAGGACGCGCGGATCGCGCGCTCGCGTCGACGCGCCGGGCGCTGCAGCTCGGAACCGATCCGGTCGCGATCGCGGCCGCGCTGGCTTACAAAGTTGGCGACGTTGCGAAGCTGCAGGGTATGCGAGGGGATCCAAACGCGCTCGCCCGCGATCTGGGCATGGCACCGTGGGGAGTGAAGAAGACGATGCAGATTGCCCGCCGCTGGTCACCTGCCGCGGTGTCGGAGGCGGTCATCATAGTGGCGGACCTGGATGCGGAAGTGAAGGGAAACGGGGGCGTGCCCGAGTTCGCGGTGGAGAATGCGGTTCGCCGTATTGCACAGCTCGCGTGATATTTTTTTCGTTATGAGCGATGAGAATCCAGAGGACGTGCAGGAGTTCGCTACTGCGCTGTTTTCCCTGGCCAGATCTGGGCAGCTGCAGCTGCTGGAGTACGTTGACCGCGGGGTCGACGTAGATTTGAGCAATCAGGACGGTAGTAGTTTCTTGATGCTCGCCGCCTATGCCGGCCACCCCGAGCTCGTGCGGGGGTTGCTCGAGCGCGGCGCTGACGTGAACAAACTTAACGAGCGCGGCCAGAGCATCGTGGCAGGTGCAGTGTTTCAAGGTGATGAGGCGATCGTGCGCATGCTTATCGACGCCAACGCCGACCCCGACGCCGGCCACCCCACCGCCCGCGAGACCGCCACCATGTTCGGGCGCGCAGAGCTCATCGACCTGTTGCCGCCGAGGCGCGAGGCATGATCGGGTTCGGCGACCTCGCCGTCATCGTCGGGCTCAACGTATTGGGTGCGGCATCGCCCGGCCCCGACGTCATTTTGCTGACCCGCACGGGCACCCGCTCACGCAAGCACGCGTGGGCGACCACCCTCGGCGTGCAGACTGGCGTGCTGTTCTGGTGCACGCTCACCGTCATTGGCGCGACCGCGCTGCTGAATGCGTTTCCCTGGGCACTCGAGGCGGTGCAGCTCGTCGGCGGGACGTTTTTGGTCTGGATGGGCGTCGGTAACGTGCGCGGTGGGTGGGCGGATCGCCGCAAGCCGCCGCCGAATACGGTGGAGGCGGCGAAGCGGCTTGGCAGTCCTCGGGCGAGCTACTGGCGCGGACTGACGACGAATCTAGCTAACCCGAAAATCGTGCTCGCCCTGTCCGCGATGATTGCGCCACTGCTCCCAGCTCACCCTTCGGTGGCTACCGCGGTGGTGGTCATCGCCGCGTTGTGGCTGAGCTCTTTCGCGCTCTTCGCCGTCTACACGCAGGTGATTTCGACGGAAAAGGTGCGCCGCCGTTTGCTCGGGGCGGGCCCGTTTATCGATATCGCGGCGGGCCTCTTCTTCATCGTGGTGGGCGCGGTGCTGTGCGCGCGTGGGGCGCTCGCGTTGGCGTAGCCCCCGCGCGCAGCATCAGCTAGAGCTGCTGCATGACGAAGTCTACGGACTCCCTCGTCGCGTCGGGGCGGGTAAACCACGTGTGACCGCCGCCGTTGACGCGCACGAGCCGCGTCGGGGTGATGCACCCGATTGGCTCGATGGAGGTGGCGCCGAAAAGACCACCATATTCAAAGGTGCGGGTCGAGCAGCCGTTCTTTTGCCCGAACGTGTCGAGCACGCGAGTCACCGGCTGGTAGGCACCGCCGTGGCGGGTGCCGCCGTTGTAGTTGATGACATCGTCTCGGGTGCCGTGCATCAACAAGGTGGCAACGCGGCCGAAGTCGCAGTTGCTGACCGTTGGGTCGTAGTACGCGCCGGCCGCGGAAGCGATGGCCTTGACAGTGTCGGAGGCGTGGCAGCCAAGCACTGCGGCCATGCCGCCGCCGTTCGACAGGCCGATTGCGGCGACGCGGTTGCGGTCGCCGCCGAAGTTCTCGGCGAGGTCCGCAATCACCGCGCGAACGTAGGCGATGTCATGGTTGATGCTGGTCTTTGCATACGGGGCGCCGGCCCACGCGTTGTCGACGCCCTGGCCGTAGACAACGATCGTGTCCGTGGCAGCGTCCTCCAGGCGCAGGTACTCATGAGCCCGCTCCGCGGAGTGCTGCCAACCACCGAAGCCGAAAATGATGCGGTAGGAGTTGCCCTCTGCGTACCCCGGTGGCAGGACCATGTTGTAGGAGCGGGTGCGGCCGCCGACGCTGATGGTGCGGCGCATCGTGCCGTCGGGCGCGAACCCTGCGTCCCGGCCGCCGCGGTAGCCGCCGTCAGACGCGCCACCAGTACCGCCAGCGCCGGAGGATCCTTCGGTACCCACAACGGGAAGTGCGATGCCGAGGATGACCAGCAGCGCGATCAGCGTGCCAATGCGCTGTGCGATGACGGGGTCAACGCCGGGGATCTCCGGGATGACGTCGGAAAGCGAAGCGGCGTGCGCTTCTTCGGTCAAAGGGGCGTCCACAACGGCAGTGGAGCCGAGCGCCAGGCCGGCTGCAATGGCAGCGGAGCACAATGCGCGCTGGTAGCGACGAGGTTTCTTCACGAACGAGTATCGTAATCTAGCCGCAAGCTAAATACACTCCGGGGGTAAGCGCATAAAAAGATAAAACCCGCCACTAGCCTTGAAGGGCTAGGGCGGGGGTGACACGCGCTCGCGCCGTCGGCGCGAAGGCGTTTGTTACGCCATCTTGTTCAGCGCCTGTGCCATGTTGGACTTCTTGTTCGCCGCGTTGTTGCGGTGGAAGACGCCCTTGGTCACGGCCTTGTCGAGCTTGCGGGAAGCAACGCGCAGCTGTGCCTCAGCGGCAGCCTTGTCGCCGGACTCCACGGCCTCGCGGAACTTGCGGATCTCCGTGCGGGTGGCGGAGCGGACGGACTTGTTGCGCTGACGACGCTTCTCGTTGGTGAGAACGCGCTTCTTCTGCTGCTTGATGTTTGCCATGATGTACCTCTTGGTCTTTCGTATTCGGATCGGTCATGTCGATCTTCACCGGAAAGGGCGTAAGCGTTTGACTGTGGCAACCGCAGCGCGGTTTACGCGGACCCAAGGTCCTGCCCGCGTCGTCAAACAGCCCTGAAATCTTCCGGGCGAGAACAACTCCTCCAAACTAGCAGGGTGCAGGCGCAAGCTCCAAACTGCTTAGCCCCAGTCGAAGCGGTCCCGAAGCCGGTTGGCGACGCGCTCAAAGCGACGCGGCGGGATAATCGTGCCGGAGCGGTGCAGGTCACTTTCGGGGACGATGAGCGTTTTGTCCAGGCGCACCCAGCAGGGTTTGCCGGATTCGTGCCATTCGCCTGCGCCGATGCCGAGCCAGCGCTCGTCGTTAGCGTGCTCGGATTCGGGGGAGATGAGCAGCCCGAGCACCTCGTTGCGCTCGCGGCCGACGACGAGCATGCTGCGTTGGCGCGGCGGGTGCGAAGGCATGGTGACCCACACGACTTCCCCGGGCTCGGCGTTGCCGTCCATGTCGGGCGCGTAGTAGATATTGCGCGGCAAGAGTGCGGTCGGTTTGACGGTGACGTAGGTGGCGGTGCGTGGTTCGTGCGCGGGGTTGCGTGTGCCGAGGCGCTCGTTGAGCAGCGCGAGGCCTTGGTCGAGGGACGCGGTGCGTCGTTCCCGACGCGAACGTCGCTTAAATAGGTGGGAGGTTTTCGCCTTGAGCTTGTTGAGCGGCGCGAAGCTGCCTTGCCGCTTGACCAGGCGCGGGCCATCGCCGCGGGTGCCGACTTCTCGGTGTGATTCCACGTTGGCGAACCTCCCGTTCGTGTTGCTCGCCACTTTAGGCGCTTGGTGCGGGTGGGACAAGTGGTTGGGGGTGGGTTGGCCCCGGTAGGATGGTGGAACTATGGCTGCCACGACGAAGAATTTTGCGGAACAGACGTTTACCGATCCCTCGCGGATTCGAAACTTCTGCATTATCGCTCATATTGACCACGGTAAATCCACGCTCGCGGACCGCATTTTGCAGCTGTCCAACGTAGTCGCCGCGCGCGAGATGCGTGACCAGTACCTGGACAATATGGATATCGAGCGTGAGCGTGGCATCACCATTAAGGCTCAGAACGTGCGCTTGCCGTGGACACCGAAGACGGGCGAGTTCGCCGGCCAAGACATCGTCCTGCAGATGATTGACACCCCGGGCCACGTCGACTTCTCCTACGAGGTGTCGCGTTCGCTCGACGCCTGCGAGGGGGCAATTTTGCTTGTCGACGCGGCGCAGGGGATCGAGGCACAGACCCTTGCCAATCTGTACATGGCCATGGAAAACGATCTCGAGATCGTCCCGGTGCTGAACAAGATTGACCTGCCGGCGGCCGATCCGGAGAAGTACGCGAACGAGATCGCCCACATCATCGGCTGCGAGCCGGATGAGGTGCTGCGTGTTTCCGGCAAGACAGGCGAGGGCGTGCCGGAGCTGTTGGACAAGGTCGTCGAGCTGATCCCGGCGCCGACGTCGGAGCACGGCGCGGACGCACCGGCGCGCGCGCTGATCTTCGACTCGGTCTACGACACCTACCGCGGCGTCGTCACCTACGTCCGCATGATGGACGGCAAGTTGGAGCCGAACCAGCGCGTGCAGATGATGAACACCGGCGTGCAGCACGAGATTCTGGAGATCGGCGTGGTCTCGCCGACGATGAAGAAGACGAAGGGCCTGGGCCCCGGCGAGGTCGGCTACCTCATCACCGGCGTGAAGGACGTGCGTGAGACCCGCGTGGGCGATACCGTCACGTGGGCGCAGAAGGGTGCCGACGAGCCGCTGGATGGCTTCGAGGAGGTCAAGCCGATGGTGTATTCGGGCTTGTTCCCGGTGAGCCAGGAGGACTTCCCGGCGCTGCGCGAGAGCTTGGAGAAGCTGCAACTCAACGACGCATCGCTGACGTGGGAGCCGGAGACGTCGGTGGCGCTTGGCTTCGGCTTCCGCTGTGGTTTCTTGGGGCTTTTGCACATGGAGATCACCCGCGACCGCCTCGAGCGCGAGTTTGACCTGGACCTGATTTCGACCGCGCCGTCGGTGACCTACCGCGTGATCGCCGAGGATGGCACCGAGCACATGGTGCACAACCCGTCCGACTGGCCGGGCGGCAAGCTGCAGCAGGTGTTTGAGCCGGTGGTGAACATGACGATCATCGTGCCACAGGAGTTCGTCGGCTCGACGATGGAGCTGTGCCAGTCGAAGCGTGGCCAGATGAAGAACATGGAGTACCTGTCCGAGGACCGCGTGGAGCTGCGCTACCTCATCCCGCTCGGCGAGATCATTTTCGACTTCTTTGACATGCTCAAGTCCCGCACGAAGGGCTACGCTTCGCTGAACTACGAGGACGCTGGTTGGCAGGAGTCGAACCTGGTCAAGGTGGACATTCTGCTGCAGGGCGATCCGGTGGATGCGTTCTCGGCGATCGTGCACCGGGATTCTGCGCAGTGGTACGGCAACAAGATGACCAAGAAGCTCAAGGAGCTCATCCCGCGCCAACAGTTCGAGGTGCCGGTGCAGGCCGCGATCGGCTCGAAGATCATCGCCCGCGAGAACATCCGCGCGATGCGCAAGGACGTGCTGTCGAAGTGCTACGGCGGCGACATTTCGCGTAAGCGCAAGCTGCTGGAGAAGCAGAAGGCGGGTAAGAAGCGTATGAAGGCGATCGGTTCGGTCACCGTGCCGCAGGAGGCGTTCGTCGCGGCGCTGTCTACCGACGAGGGCTAAACACCCCGATCAAGGCGGTCGCCACAACCGTGGCCACCGTGCCCCAGGGCCCTTCGCTTATCGACGCCGCGAGCCCCCACACGTTACCTACCAGGTGTAACACCCACGCGGCCTCGATGCCGCGGGTGCGCCAGGTGAGCCAGGCGGCGCAGGTGGCGAAGACGGCGACGTCAGCAAGCGTGCCCGCGTTACCCGTGTGCAGGGCGACAAAACCCAGCGTCGGCAGGCCGTAGGCGAGTGGCGCGGCCAGGCCACCGAGCATTTGCGGCAGCGCGGCCCGGAAGACGAGTTCTTCTGCGGCGGCCTGCAGCGCGACGACGGTGCAAAGGAAGAGGAACGCGCCCCAGCCGAGTGCAGGTGACCCAGGGGATGCAAGGGTCGCGACGGCGTAGACACACACCGTCACCGCGAGCGCGCGGCCGACAAGTCCCCAGCGGATGCGCCTTTCCGCGGAGATGAGCGTGGCGGGGTGTCGCCCGGTGCACGCGCGTGCGAGCGGGGCTGCGGGCAGGGTCGCGGCGAGGATGCACAGCGGCTCGAACCGGGGGTCAACCGTGCCCGTCGTTTGGAGACCGAACGCGGCGGCCACGCCGAAGGCGGTCGCAAAGACGACGAGCAGCACAAGCTCGCCAACGCGCACGCCGACGTCGGCGTGCGCGGCACTGTGGAACTGCGTCATGGCTGCGTCGGCGCGGTGACGTGTACGTCGAGACCGATTTCCGCGGACTCGCCCGGCGCGAGTACTACGCCGTCCCGGTTCTCGCCGAGCAGCGCCGGTTCGACGCAGACGAACCTCGCCCAGTCGTCGGTGCCGAGGCTTTCGTCATGGGCGCATACTTCGGGGCCGGGGTTCCAGACCACGACGTGGTCGGTGCCGTGGGTGGTGAAGGTGAGGGTGCGGTGGGCGTCGCTAAGCGAGCACTGCGCGGTGGTGCCCACCACGCGGTCGACTTCCTCGCCGAACACGATGGGGGACTCGAGCGTGCTCGTGGCACCGGCGATCTTATCGAAGTAGGGCGCGCCCTCAAGCCCCGTAACGCGGGCACCGGCAGCGTCGACCGCCCAGTATGGGTGCAGCGCGAGCTGGATGCGGCGCGGGACGTCGTCGAGGTTGTCGACGCGCAGGTGAAACGAGATGTCGGGTTCGGTGCACACGGTGTAGGTCAGGCGCAGGTGGTCGTTGGTCAGTTCGGCTGTGGTGCCGTCGCTTTGCGCAGTGCGCACCCAGGGCAGCTGGTTGGCCCAGCCGTGCATCTGCGGGCCAAGCGTCTGCGCGAACCAGGGCGCGACGACGGGCACGCCCCCGTGGGCGGGGTTGGCAGCTGATTGGAACAGCAGGTCGCCGGTCGTGTGGGGCAGGTGGCGCAGGTGGGCGTCGAAAGTCGGCATGGGGGCAACCTTAGCGCCCACCACGACGCTGGCGAGCACAGCGAGCAGGAAAGCGCCGAGCAGGCCCGCGATCGGGAGGAACGCGCGCGACGAATCCAGATCGGCGATGCCGGAGAAGTTGGCGTAAGAGACGTTCGCGTTGTTGACAATGTGCAGCGCCAGCGCGAGCTCAAGCCCGCCGGTGCGGTGCACAAGGAGCGCGGCTAATAGCGCGAAGATCGTCACGGTGACGAGTTGCCCTCCACCGCCGGTGTGGCCGAAAACGAACAGCGGCACCGGCACGAGATACGCAACCCACGGCGACGGCGCCCACGCGCCAACGCACTGCACAAGACTGCCTCGGAAAAGAAGCTCCTCGGCCAAACACTGCAGCGGCAGCACCAACAGCGTGATCACAACGCAGGAGAAGAAGACTGCGTCGAGGCGCGCGGGCGGGGCACCGAAGGCGAGTACACCCACCGCGAGCGCGAGCAGGCTCGGCGCGGCAAACGCGGCGAGCGCGGGGAGGAAGAAGCGCCATCGGAATCTGCGCTCGATCGACCAGAGGACGCGCACGTCACGGCCCGACGCCCAGGCGGCAACAAACGCGGCCGGGATCGTCAGCGCGATCGCCCCGTAGCCGAAGAGCATGGAAGTGGGGTTGCCCTCGGCGATGCCGCCCGGCTGCTCCACGCCGTTGATCAGTAAGAAGGGCACCACCCACACCGCCTGCAGCACGACGAAGAGCAGACCGGCAACGGTAATCTCGACGCCCGGGCGCCACCAGCGGTACGGGCGGGTGCGGTCACGGCGTGCGAGGCGATGGTAGGCGGCAATCACCCGGATAGTGTCTACGATCGGGCATATGGAGTCAACCGTCGAAATCACCAGAGACCAGTGGAGAATCTTCGCGCGCGTGATGGGCCAGCCGGACGCGCCGGCGTTGCTGTTCCTCCAGGGCGGGCCCGGCTCGCCGGCGCCGCGGGAGCGCTTCGAGTGGATCCAGGAGGCGCTGCGCCGCGGCTACCGGGTCGTGTTGCTGGATCAGCGCGGCACGGGCCGTTCGACGCGCATCGACGCCGCAACACCGGAACTCATCACTGCGGAAACGCTCGTACAGCTGCGCGCGCCCGAGATCATCAAGGACGCCGAGGCGATCCGCGAGGCGCTCGGCATCACCCGGTGGGACGTGCTGGGTCAGTCCTTCGGCGGTTTCTGCCTGCTGCACTACCTTGCAACCGCGCCGGAGCGGATCGGGGTGGCGGTGTTTACGGGCGGGTTGGCGTCGATAAGCGAGGGCCCTGATGCGGTCTACGAGGCGACCTTTGCCAAACTGCGCACCCGCCACCGTGCGTTCAACCTGGCGCTGCCGGACGCGGAGCGGATGATCCGCGAGGTGTGCCGCCACCTCGCCACGACTGAGGAGACGCTGCCCACCGGCGAGCGGCTCACCCCGCGCCGCTTCCGCACCATCGGTATCGAGCTTGGGCAGGAGGGCGGTTTCGCCTCGCTCGCGAACCTGCTCGAGGTGCCGTTCCACCCCAATGGGCGGCTGCGCACTGACTTTCTCGCCGCGATCGGCCAGCGTGTGAGCTTCGCGCCCAACCCGCTCTACGCTGCCATCCACGAATCCATCTACGGCGGCACGGTGGCGGGCGCGACCGACTGGTCCGCTGAGCGGGTCTCGCGCGCGATCGCCGGTTTCGGCCTCGACGCCACGCCTGACGACGACGAGTTCTACCTCACCGGCGAGCACATCTTTCCCTTCCAATTCGACGAAGACCCCGCGCTGCGCCCCTTCAAAAACGCCGCGCACGCGCTCGCAGAGAAAGGCGACTGGGCGAACCAGTATGCGGGCATCGTCGACGGGGTGGCCGCGCACGACGCCGCGGGCGGGAAGCGCGTCGCCGCCGTCTACACCGACGACATCTACGTACCCCGCGAACTGTCGCTGGAAACGGCGCGCACGCTCGGCATCGACGCGTGGGAGACAGCGCACTACCAGCACGACGGACTGCGCAAACACGGTGCGGCGGTGCTGGGGCAGCTGCTGGAGCGCGCGGCGGGCACGCGGTAGCCAAAGCGGGCTATGATCAGGGCATGCAACGACCGTTTCCCCGCGAAGAAGCGCAGCTCAGCGAGGCAGAGGCCACCGAGTTCGAGCTGTTAACCAGTGGTTTCGAGCGCGTCGAAGAGCACGTGCTCAGCTGGGCGCTTATTCCGCAGATTTACAACTAGGCAGTTCATCCGCCGCCGAAGGGTAGGACGGCTGCGCGCCGGGGCGCTGCACGGCGAACGCGCCGACGCGGGCGGCAAAGGCGGCGGCCTCGTCGAGCGAGTCGCCTGCGACCAGCCGATGGCACAGCGCGCCCGCGAACGCGTCGCCCGCGCCGACGGTGTCGACGGCGTCGACGCGCGGGGTGGGGATGGGGCGTAGGCCGTCGGCGTCGGCAACCAGAGCACCGGCGGCACCAAGAGTGAGCACCACAGAGGGGAAACCCACGTCCAGCAGGCGCTGCGCGAGCGTCTCCGGTTCGCCGGTGTCGTCGGCGCCGAGCTGGGCGAGGATCAGCCCCGCCTCGTGCTCGTTGGCTAGCAGCGGGTCGGCCTGCAGCAGGGCCTCGCGCGGGACGTCGACGACTGGGGCGAGGTTGACCACGACGCGCCCGCCGGCAAGCGCGACCGCTTCGGCGAAACCGTCCGCCGGGATTTCGCCTTGCAGGAGAACGAGCTGCGCGTCCTCGACGGGGGCACTGTGGGCGCGGACATAAGCAGCGTCGACACACGCGTTCGCGCCGGGCACGACGAGCACCGTGTTCTCCCCGTCGGCCGCAACCGTGATCACGGCAAGGCCGGTGACGTCCTCGACCTCTTCGACGTTGCTTAAGTCGACGCCGGACGCGCGCAGCACGGCAGTCGCGGGACCGGCGTTCGCATCGTCGCCGACCGCGCCGACGAGCGCGACGCTGGCACCCAGCTTCGCCGCCGCGCACGCCTGGTTGGCACCCTTCCCGCCGGCGGTGAGCCCGCCTCCGTCGCCCAGGAGGGTTTCGCCGGGGTTCGGGTGGCGCGGCACGGTGACGGTGAGGTCGGCGTTAATGGAGCCGACCACGACGATGTCTGCAGATGAGTGGCTCATGCCTACTCATCGTACGGAATGATCGCCTCCAGCAGTGCCTGCGTGTATTCGTGTTGCGGGTTCGCCCAGATTTCCTCGGTGGCGCCGTGCTCGACGATGCGGCCGCGCTCCATCACCGCCAGTCGCGGACACAGCTCGCGCGCGACCTGCAGGTCGTGGGTGACAAAAATGAGCGTGTGCTTACCGACGGTCGCACGCAGCAGTTCGAGCACCTGGTGCTGAATGGTGGCGTCGAGGGCGGAGACGGGCTCGTCGGCAAGCAACAGGCGCGGGCGCGGGGCGGCGGCGCGCGCGATTGAGATGCGCTGGCGCTGGCCGCCGGAAAACGCGCGGGGGAGGCGATCACCGGTGCCGGCGAGTCCGACGGCGTCGAGGACCTTATCGGCGGCGTCGGCGGTGACACCGGTCTCGCGGATGGAATCGCGCACCCGCATCCGCGGGTCGAGTGAGGAGTACGGGTCCTGGAAGACCATCTGCAGGTGTTTCTCGGCGCGCACCTCGCCCGCCGAAGGGGTGATGAGGCCCGCGATGACGTGCAGCAGGGTGGTTTTGCCGGAGCCGGAGCCGCCGACGATTGCGAGGCGTTCGCCTTCGTGGACGGTGAGGTTGACGTCGGAAAGCACGCGCGTGCCGCCGCGGTCGACGCACACGCCATCCAACTCGACCGCCGCCGAGGAAGCGATTTCGCACGGCGCCGGCGCGGGCGGGCCCGGCCGGGCGGCGGACTCGAGCTGGCGGGCGTACTCGCTGTCGCCGTCGACGATGCGGCCTTGGTGGAAGACGAGCGTGCGGTCGGTCATGCGGCGGACGACGGCGAGGTCGTGGGAGATGAACAGCAGCCCCATGCCGCGCTCGCTTACCAGCTCGTCGAGGAGGTCGAGGATCTGCGCCTGCGTGGTCACGTCGAGGGCGGTGGTGGGCTCGTCACAAATCAGCACGTCGGGGTCTTGCGACAGCGCCAGCGCGATGAGCACGCGTTGACGCTGCCCGCCGGAGAGCTGGTGCGGGTACGCGTCTGGCCGGTCGACGCCCACCTGGCGCAAAAGCTCGCGCGGCACGAGGCGGCCAACCTTGGTCAGCGGGTCGAGCGCGGTCATCGGCTCCTGGAAGACCATGGCGACGCGGCTGCCGCGCACGCTGCGGCGCACCCGGTCGCGCGTGCCGACCATCTGGACGCCGGCGACGGTGACGGAGCCGCGCGCGGCGGGCAGCCCCGGCGCGTCGGCAAGCCCCATGATGCTTAAGGCAGTGACGGATTTGCCGGAGCCGGATTCGCCGATGACCCCGACGCGTTCGCCGCGGGCGACGGTGAAGGAGACGTCGTGGAGAATGCCCGGCACGCTCAACGAATCGACCGTAATAACGGGGGCGGTCACGGTGTCCTCCGATCGCCGAGAAGATTGAAGCCTAAAACGGTGAGTGAGATGGCGAAGCCGGGCCACAGCGCCAGGTGAGGGGAGGTGGCCAGGTACGGCTGCGAGGCCTGCAGCATCCGCCCCCACGACGCATACGGTGCGGGCGTGCCCAGGCCGAGGAAGGACAGGCCCGCTTCGGCGAGGATGGCAAGCGCGAGCGCAGTCGAAATTTGCACTGTAATAATAGGAGCGATGTTGGGCAGCACGTGGCGCGTGGCGATCCTCAAGGCGGGCACGCCGCTGATCCGGGCGGCGAGGATGTAGTCCTGGTGCATGATCTGCATGGTGCCGACGCGCGCGACGCGCACGAACCCGGGGATGCCGGCGATGCCGACGGCGGCAATGACCACCCACGTCGACGCGCCGAACACCGCCGTGAACACGATCGCGAGCAGCAGCGCGGGGAAAGCGAGCAAAAGATCAGCGCCCGCCATCACGGCGTGCCCGGCGCGCCGCCGCATGCCCGCGAGCACGCCGAGCGGCACGCCGATGAGCGCGGAGCACGCAACCGCGGCGCAGGCGACCGACAGCGTGAAGCGTGCGCCGTGCATGATGCGCGAGGCGATGTCGCGCCCCAGCGCGTCGGTGCCCATCCAGTGCTGCCAGCTCGGGCTCGCCAGGCGTACGGCGGGGTCGGCGTGGAGTGGGTCGTAGGGGGTCCAGACGAGCGAGACCAGGGCGGCGACAGCTGCGGTGCCGATGAGCACCCAGCCGAGGGCGCGCGAGGTGTTCGTGCGAGTCATGCGCGCCTCCGGGTCCGCGGGTCGATCGCAGCGTAGCTTACATCCACCACCAGGTTCACCAGGAGGGTGAACGCGACGATGCACATCATGACGGATTGGACTTGGGTGAGGTCGCGGTTGCCGACGGCGTCGAGAAGCATGCTCCCGAGCCCGGGAATCGCAAACACCCGCTCGATGACCACCGCCCCCACGATCAGCGCCGACAGCTGCACGCCGGTCACGGTGAGCACAGGCAGCGCGGCGTTGCGCAGCGCGTGGCGCGCCAGGGCAGTGCTTATCGACGCCCCGCTCGCCCTCGCCGTGCGCACATAGTCTTTCTCCAACTCCTCGGCGATCGCGGCGCGCACGTACCGGGTCAGGATCGACGCCTGCACCAGCGTGAGCGCGACCACCGGCAGGACGGCGTGCGCGGGCGTGCCCCAACCATTGGCCGGCAGCCACCCGAGCCGCACCGAAAACAGCGCGACGGCGAGGATGCCCACGAGAAAGGAGGGCACGACGATGCCGATTTGGGTCAGCCCGTCGACAATTGCGGCGTCGGCGTGACCGCGGCGGCGCGCCAAGTACACGCCCAGCGGGACCGCGATGCACACCGAGACGGCCATCGCGGTGAGCGTGAGCACAAGCGAGACGCCCGCGCGCTCCGCGAGCTGCGGCCCAAGCGGGGTGCCACTGGCCATGGAGATGCCGAAGTCGCCGGTGAGCATCCCGGTGACCCAGCTTAAGTATTGGGTGACAAGCGGGCGGTCGGTGCCGAGCTGGCGGGCGAGCTCGGCCACGTCGTCCTCGGTGGCAGAAACGCCGAGCGCGACGCGCGCCGGGTCGCCGGGTACTGCGCGCAGCAGTAGGAAGATGATGAGGCTGGCGGCGGCGAGCAGGAGCGCGAAGCGAGCGAGCGCGCGGCCGGCGCGGGCGGCAAACGTGGTTGACATGACTACTTCTCCACCTTGCGTAGCTCGAGCGCGTCGGTGACCACGTTCGGGTTCAGCCCGCGCACGCCGGGGGCGTAGAGCACCACGTTGGGGGCATTCGCGAGGGTGAGCGCGCCGGCGTCGGCCATGATGGTGTTCACGGCCGACTCGCGGTCGCCGTCGGCAAGCGCGGCGCGCACGGCGGCGGAGTCGTAGCCGAGGTAGTAGTCGGGGTTGCCGAACAGCATGCCTAGGTCGCGCGGCTCGACGTGCGCGACCAGCGAGGCCTGGTAGTCATGCCCGTTGAGCACGTCGTTAAGCCACACCGCCGGGAATTCGACGGTTTCGAGCCGGACGCGGAATCCGACGTCGGCAAGTTGCGAGTAGATCAGCTCGCTCGCCGTTTGCGCGTAGGCGAGGTTCGGCACGGTGATGGTGACTTCCGGGGTGCGGCCGGCGAGTAATTCGCGAGCGCGGTCGGGGTCGAAGGGGTAGAAGTTCTCGCCGGTGTACCAGGGGTCGGTCGGCGGGACGGGTGCGCCGCCGGTGTCGGTGGCCAGACCGTTGTAGACGACCGCGTTGATGGCGTCGCGGTCGATGGCGTAGGCGGCGGCGCGGCGGACATCCGGATCGTCGAAGGGGGCGCGGTTGTTGTTCATGGAGAACAACACCTCGCCGTTGGTGGTACCAATGTCGACGGTGATGTTCTCGGGCAGGGCGTCGAGAAGCTGCGGCGCCTGCATCGCCCAGACGACGTCCGCGTCGCCGGTGCGCAAAGCGTTCACGGCGGAGGTGGAGTCGTCGAAGTAACGGATCGCCGCGTCGCGTGGCACGGGCCCGCCCCAGTAGTCGGGGCGGGCGTGAAAGGCGATGGACTCGCCGACACGGAAGCTGGCCACGCGGTAGGGGCCGGTGCCGAGCGGGTCGGTGGCAAGCCGGTCGATGCTCGCCGGGGTCATCATCGCGCCGGTGAGCGTGCCCATGGACCACAGCCAATCCGGGTCCGGTGCGGCGAGCGTGACGACCAGCGTGTGCGAATCGAGCGCGTGCGCTTCCGCGACCGCGTCCATCTGCTTCTTCAGCCCGTTGGTCCAGTGGTTCTTGACGTAGTCGATGGAAAACGCGGCTGTGCCGGCGGTGAACGGGGTGCCGTCGGAAAATGTGACGTCCTGGCGCAGGTGAAAGGTGTAGATGGTGCCATCGGCGCTTTCCTCCCAGCGTTCTGCCAGGAATGGTTGCGGCGTGCCGGTGTCGTCGATGCGCACGAGCGTTTCGTAGACGTTGCCCATCATCGCCTGCGGTACCGCGGCGCCGCCGGTGGAGGTAAAGTCCAGGCTCGCGGGCGCGGCTTGGGTCGCCACCACCACGGTGTCGCGCGGGGGCGCGCCGCCGTCGATCGCGCATGCGCTCGCGCCGAACAGCGCGCCGGAGGCGGCGAGCACCGTGCCCGCGATGCGTCGCCGAGTGTCCATGGATCTCGCCATGGCTGCACAGTGTAATTGGCGCTTAGCTGGGGTTACGAATCGATTTCGAACCACAGGGGGGACGCGTGCCCCCGCACGTTGTGCAGCCCGATGGTCAGCGTGTCGGCGCGGTAGGTCTGCACCGCGAATTCGACGGGCGCGCCCGCGTGGTCAAACACCGTCATCTGCACCTGAATGACCGGCGTACCTGCGGCGATGCGAAGCGCGTCGGCCTGCGCCGCGGTGGCGGCGCGGACGTTGAGGCGACGCGACAGATTGTTGCAGTTGATGCCGCAGGTGCTCAGATGGCGGTGAATGGAATCCCGTGCCGGGTCGAGCGTGGCAAGCTCGTCGCTAAGGTCGGGGTGGAAGTAGAGCGACTCGAACAGCAGCGGCACCCCGTCCGCGGTGCGGGTACGGCGGATGAGCACCGCCTGCGTAGAGGAGGCGACGCGCAGCGCATCCGCGGCGCGCGCCGGCAGCGGGACGTGGCCGAAGAAATCGAGCAGCTGGCCGGGCGCTTTGCCCATGTTGGTGATCCACGCCGTGTTCGACAGGATCTCGTCGAAGGACTCGGTGCGCGTATTCGACAGCACGAGGGAGCGTCGCCCCCGCCCGGCGGAGATCAGCCCTTCGGCGCGTAGCGTCGACAAGGCTTGGCGCACCGGGCCGCGGGAAGTGTTGAACTGCGTGCATAGGTCCGCCTCCGAGGGCAGCGCTTCGCCGGCGGGGATGCGGCCGGCGAAGATCTCGTCGCGCAAGTACGCCGCGATCTCCTCGTGCTGCTGCGGCGGCCGAAGTGGGCGCATTGGGGCGCGCCTAGGCGTCCCAGTGCTTGGACAGGATGTCCATCGACGCGAGGGCCTCCGCGTGGCTGGGGGCCTGTAGCGAGATCATCAGCTCGTCGGCACCCGCGTGTTGTTGGAACCATTCGAGGTACTCGCGGACCTGCTCGCCGGTGCCCTTGGCGGTGTAGCGGAGCATGTCGATGATCTGACGGCCCTGGAAGGAGTCGACCACGGCGTCGAGCTGTTCTTCATTCAGCACCTGGCCCCGCCTGCCCAGCATGGCTCGCACGCGGTTGCGGTGCACAAGCGCGGTTTGGCGCTCTGCGTCTTCTTCCGTCTCCGCGGCGGTGACGTTGACGGCGGCGACGCAGTAGGGCTCGGGGTAGCGCTCGGAGGGCTCGTAGTTTTCGCGGTAGTAGGCGGTGGCCTGCTCCAAGTGCTGCGGGGCGAAGTGCGAGGCGAACGCGTAGGGCATGCCGAGCTTGGCGGCGAGCGAAGCGCCGAACATGGAGGAGCCAAGGATGATCAGCGGCACGTTGGTGTTAAAGCCGGGCACGGCGGTCACCCCGGGCAGCGGCGACTCGTTGGACAGCCACGCGGCCAGTTCCATGACGTCCTGCGGGAAGTTCTCGGCGGCGCGCGGGTCGCGGCGCAGCGCCCGGCCGAGGGTTTGCTGGTCGGTGCCGGGCGCACGGCCGAGGCCGAGATCGATGCGGCCGGGGTAGAGCTCCTCAAGCATGCCGAACTGTTCGGCGATGACGTAGGGGGCGTGGTTGGGCAGCATGACGCCGCCGGAGCCGAGCCGGATCGTGTTCGTCTTCGCCCCGATGTGGGCGATGAGCACGGCCGGGGAGGAGGAAACGATGGAGCTCATGTTGTGGTGCTCGGAGTACCAGATACGCGAATACCCCAACGATTCCGCCTGTTGCGCGAACTCCACGGAACGTTGGAGCGCTTCGTTGACGGTTTCGTCGGGGTATCGGGTGCAAAAATCAATGAGCGACAGCGGGGTATGCATGCCCCCACACTACGCGGTGACGACCTCGCCGTCGATCGTCTCGTGGGTGCCGATGGCCATCGGGGTCTTGGGGTTGGCCCAGTCGATGGCGATGCCGATGATAAACGTCACGGCGACCGGGACGACCCAGCCCAGCCCGTCGGCCTGCAGCGGCAGCCAGGTGATCAGCGGACTCAGGGCGTCGGCAGCCCAGCCCAGACTGATGAAGGTCTCGATGGCGGAGTAGATCACGGCGACCCAGATCGGCAGGAAGAATGCCCAGGTAAAGCGGGTGCGCTTGGCAAACGCGGGCTCGATCAGGGTGACGAAGATCAGCGCGATGGCCGGCGGGTACAGGAAGCCGATCACCGGTGCTGCGATGGACATGACGAACTCGAGGCCCTGGGTCGCAATCACGGTAGAGGTGATGGTGAAGATGATGGCCCAGGTGGCGTAGGAGCCCGGGAACTGGGAGGAGAAGTACTCCGCGGTCGCGGTGATCAGGCCGACGGCGGTGGTCAGGCAGGCGAGCAGCACGATCAGTGCGAAGATGATTTGGCCTGCGGTGCCCATGGTCAGGTTGGAGGCGTCGGCAAGCAGCGCGGCGCCGTTGTCGTACTGACCCGGGTTCGGGATGACGCGGCCAATCGTGCCCAGGCCGAGGTAGATCGCGCCGAGCATGATACCTGCGCCGACGCCGGCCCAGATGGTGCCGCGGACGGTCTGCTTGCCCTCGCTGAAGCCCTTGAACTGCAGGGTGGAGATGACCACGATGGAAAACGCGAGTGCCGCGATCGAGTCCATGGTCAGGTAGCCCTCGAGCAAGCCCGCGGTGAACGGCCCGTCGGCGTAGGCCTCGGCCGGAGCGGAAGGCTCGGCGGTCCACTGGAAAGCGGCCACGGTGATCATGATGATCAGCAGGATGACCAGGGCGGGCACGAGGAACTTGCCCAGCGTTTCCATAATCTGCGTGGGATTCCACGCCAGCGCGAGCGCCACGCCGAAGAAGACGACGTTAAACGCACCGGAGGCGAACAGACCCTCCCAGCCGAACAGCGGGGTAATCGCCGTTTCCATCGAGACCGCGCCGGTACGCGGCAGCGCGTAGAAGGCACCAATGGAGAGGTAAGCGAGCACGGGGAAGACCACGCCGAAGATGGAGCCTGCGCGCTGCGCGAGGTCGCGGACGTTCGCGCCGGACAGCGCAATCGCGATCACGGCGAGCACCGGCAGCAGCGCGCCGGTGCCCAAAAAGCCTAGGATGGCGGGCCAGAAGTTGTCGCCGGCCTGCACCGCGAGCATCGGTGGGAAAATCAGGTTGCCCGCGCCGAAGAACATGGAGAACAGGGCGAGCGCCGTGATGACGATCGTCTTGGTGTGCCCGCCGCTGGCGGTGGGCGTTGCTGTGGAGCTCATTGGAACCTCCTCGTAAGTATCAGGTTGCTTTAGCGTACCCTGAAGATTCCATTTTTTGGAAACATATCCCGCCTAGTGGGAACATTTTGAGCTTTCGCTTCTCGACGCCACGCTCCCCACCCCCCCACAAACCCCAGCTCACACCCAGTCCGCGCGCACCGCACCCGCGCGCGGACCGACTACCCCCGGTTTAGACCAGCTGCCTGATCGCGGTGAGTGGGATATCGACCCAGTCGGGCCGGTTGTTCGCCTCGTAGACCACCTCGTAGGCGGCCTTGTCCACGATGTAGGCGGCAAGGAGCGCATCGCGCGCCACGCCGTAGCCGTCGAGCAGCTCCGCGGTGCGCGCCTGTTCCCAGTCAGCGTCGAAGCCGCCGACCGCGCGCGCGTAGCCGAGCGAGCGGACCATGCCGGCAACGTCGCGCAGCCGGTGGTCGGGTCGGCGGCGCTGCGCGAGCGGGCGGGCGGGCTCGCCTTCGAAGTCGATGAGGTACCAGCGCTCGGGCGTTTTCAGCGTCTGGCCTAGGTGCAGGTCGCCGTGGACGCGCTGCACCGGCGTCACACTGGGAGCGTCAAGTGCGGCGTAGAGGTCGCGGATGCGCGGCGCGACATCCGCGAGGACAGGTGCGCGGCGCACGTAGTCCTCCAGATTCGCGGCCAGGCGCTGCGCAATCCCAGCGGCCTCGACGTGTTCGACGCCGAACTCTTCGGCCAGCGCGTCGTGGACGGTGCGCATTGCTTCCCCGAGCGCGCGCGTCGCGTCAGCGTCGAGCCCGCCGCCGGTGGCCAGGTCGAAGCCGTCGACGCCGCCGCGGACCAGCTCCTGTTGCATCGCCAGCGTCTGCTCGCCGCGGGTGACGTACGCGTTGACCGCGGCAACGTTTGAGCAGGAACCGATCCGGCTGAGCAACTCCACGTCCGGGTTGAGCCCGTCTTCGAGGCGGCGGAAGACCTTCACGATCGTGTCGCCGACCACAAGCGAGGCGTTGGACTGCTCCGCGCCCAGGGGCGTGGCCGGGCCGGTGCGCAGCTCGCCGTGGACGTCGCCCAGCTGCGGAAGTGCGCCGAGGTAGGCGGTAGCACCGGCGTCGGTGTGCAGCACGTCGGTGTCCAAGTCGGTGCCGCCGAGGAGGACTTGGTAGGTGTCGGTCACCCCGCCGTGCGTGACGTCGAGAAGCTGCCACTGCGCGCCTTCGACGGGGCAGGTGGCGGCGATGTCGATGGCGTCGACGGGTTCGGACTTTGCGCCGTAGAAGCGCTGCGAGGCAATATCAAACATGGTGCTCCTAGGAGATGTCGAACCAGAAGAAACCGTGCGGGGCCAGGGTGACCAGCCAGGGAAGCTCGCCGATCGCCGGGAACTCGAGCCCGCCGGAAAGCTCGCGCGGGACAATACCGTCATACTGGCCGAGCTGCATCTCCACGGCCTGCGGGCGCGAGCTCATGTTGTTGACGCACAGGATGCGCTCCACGCCAGAGCCGGTGTCGTACTCGCGGATAAACGCGAGTACCTGCTCGTTGCCGTGCTCGACTTCGATGTAGGAGCCGCGGCCAAACGCCTTGTACTGCTTGCGGATGTGCACCTGCTTGCGCACCCACTGCAACAGCGAGTTTTCGCGGTTCATCTGCGATTCCACGTTGATGATGTGGAAGCCGTACTGGTCGTTGCGCACCGGCGGCAGGTAGAGACGCTCCGGCTCCGCCTTGGAAAAGCCGCCGTTGCGGTCGTTGGACCACTGCATTGGGGTGCGCACGCCGTCGCGGTCGGGCAACCAGATGTTGTCGCCCATGCCGATCTCGTCGCCGTAGTACAAAAACGGCGAACCCGGCAGGCTCAACAGCAGGGCGTGCGCGAGCTCCAAGCGGTCGCGGTGGCCGCCGAGCAGCGGGGCGAGCCGACGGCGGATGCCCACGTTAGCGCGCATGCGCGGGTCGTAGGCGTAGTGCTTGTACATGTAGTCGCGCTCGTCCTCCGAGACCATCTCCAGGGTGAGCTCGTCGTGGTTGCGCAGGAAGATGCCCCACTGGGCGGTTGCGGGGATCGCCGGGGTCTCGCGCAAAATGTCGATGATCGGCTGGGCGGATTCCTGGTGAATACCCATGAAGATGCGCGGCATGACGGGGAAGTGGAACGCCATCTGGCACTCGTCGCCGACCCCGTCGGGGCCGCCGTCGCCGAAGTAGGCCACCACCTCATCGGGCATCTGGTTGGCTTCGGCAAGCAGGAAGCGGCCGGGGTACTCCTCGTCGAAAAGCTTGCGCACGCGCTTGATAAAGCCGTGGGTCTCCGCCAGGTTTTCGGAGCTGGTGCCCTCGCGCTCGAAGAGATAGGGGATTGCGTCGAGGCGGATGCCGTCCATGCCCAGGTCCAGCCAGAAGCGGATAATGTCCAGGATTTCTTCCTGCACCGCCGGGTTGTCGTAGTTCAGATCCGGCTGGTGGGAGAAGAAGCGGTGCCAGAAGTACTGCTTGCGCACCGGGTCCCACGTCCAGTTGGACTCCTCGGTGTCGATGAAGATGATGCGGGTGCCGTCGTACTTCGTGTCGTCGTCGCTCCACACGTAGTAATCCCCGTAGGGCCCGTCCGGGTCCTGCCGGGACGCCTGGAACCAGGCGTGCGTGTCCGAGGTGTGGTTGATGGGGAAGTCGGTGATGATGCGGATGCCGCGCTTGTGCGCGGCGTCGATCAGCGAGATGAAGTCCTCCACCGTGCCGAACTCCGGCAGCACCTTGCGGAAGTCGCGGATGTCGTAGCCGCCGTCGCGCAACGGCGAATCATAAAACGGCGGCAACCACAGACAATCCACGCCCAACCACTGCAGGTAGTCGAGCTTTTCCTCCAGGCCCTTCAGCGTGCCCGAGCCGGTATCGTCCGGGTCGTAGAAGGCGCGGACGAGCACTTCGTAGAAGACCGCGTCCTTATACCACTCGGGCTCGGGCCGCTCCCAGGGCTGCTCCGGGGGTGCGGGGGGCAAGAAATCTGAGGCCTGTGGTGTCTGCTCCATGCCCTCCTACAGTAGGCGAATCGCCTCCGCCATGCGGTCGACGGCCTCAGCGAGGATCTCCGGGCTGGTAGCGAAGTTCAGCCGCGCCTTGTGCTCGCCGCCGGGCCCGAAGCTTATACCCTCGTTCATGGCTACCTTCGCGTGCGTGCGCAGCCACGTGGCCGGCTTGTCGGTGGTGAGCTTGGTGTTGCGGAAATCCAAAAACATCAGGTAGGTGGCCTGGGGCAGCTGGATTTCAATGCCCGGGATCTTCTCCGGCAGCACCTCAGCCAACCAATCGCGGTTGTTGCGCAGCTGCGCCACCTCATCATCGAGGAAGTCGCGCCCGTCGCGGTAGCAGGCCTCGGCCGCGACGATGCCGAGCGTGCCCGTGCCGTCCTTCGCCACGCCGCTCAAGCCCTGCCAGGTACGCACGTCCTCATCGTTGGAGAAAATCAGCTGCGCACATTTCAGCCCCGCGACGTTCCAGGCCTTTGAAGCGGCGGTAATGGTGATGCACACGTCCGGATTGTTCGCCGCCGCGCACGTATGTGCACCGTCGAAGACGAGCGGGGCGTGGATCTCGTCGACAATCACGCGCGCGCCGTGGCGACGGGCGAGCGCACAGATCTCGTCGAGGCGCTCGGCGTCGAACGTCCAGCCGCCGGGGTTGTACGGGTTGGTCAAGATCAGCGAGCCCGCGCCGCGCGCAAACGCCGCCTCCAGCTCGTCCAAGTCGAGCCCCGGCACAGCGGCAACGTTGATGCGTTCGCGCCCGGCGGTCTCGGCGACCTCCAAGAACGGGTGGTAAGCCGGCACCGGCACAATCACCGGGCCCTGGGTGAAGTGCTGGATGGCCAGCAGCACGCCGCGCACCACGTCGGGGATGGGGAAGATGCGCGCCGGGTCGGGCCGCCAGCCGTAGCGCGCGTCGTAGAAGTCGGCGGTCAGCTCGGGCAGCTGCTGCGCCTGCGGGGCGGGCGTGTAGCCGAACATTTCGCGCTCGACGGCGTCAGCGATGGCGGCGCGCACCGGCTCGGCGGTGGTGAAGTCGCTTTCCGCCACGAACAGCGGCAGCACATCGTCGTCGTACTGGGTCCATTTGCGGGTTCCGCGTGCGCGGAGCGTTGAAAGTTCAGGGAAATCCATAGGGCCCAAGCTTATCGACGCCTCGCTTTCCACCCCAGCGCTACATTCACACCCGCGCGTCGTCCTCGTCCTCGTCGTCTGCGCCATCGAGCTGGAAACCGAAGGACTTCAGGCGTGCGCGGTCCGCGGCCGAGGAGGAGGCGGTCAGCGCGAGTAGCTCTGAATAAATACCGCCGGAGACCGCGAGCTCGGCGGGCGAGCCGATCTCGTCGATGCGGCCGTGATCCAGGGTGATGATCGTGTCCACGTCCGCGATGGTGGAGAGTCGGTGGGCGATCATGATGGTGGTGCGGTCCTTCATCAGCTCGTCGAGGCCGGCCTGCACGGCGCGCTCGGCCTTCGTGTCCAGCGCGGAGGTTGCCTCATCGAGGATCAGGATGGGCGCGTCTTTGAGCATGGCGCGCGCCACGGCCACGCGCTGGCGCTGTCCGCCGGAAAGGCGCAGGCCGCGCTCACCGATGACGGTGTCGTAGCCGTCTTTGAAACGCATGATGAAGTCGTGGGCGCTGGCCCGCTTGGCCACGTCGATGACTTCCTCGCGGGTCGCACCCGGCTTGCCGTAGGCGATGTTCTCGTGCACCGTGCCGGAGAACAGGGCGGGTTCCTGGAAGACGACGCCGGTCGACGCGCGCAGTTCCTCCACGCTGAGGTCTTCGAGGTTGCGGCCGCAGATGGTGAGCGTGCCGTCGACAAGCGGATAGAGCCCCAAGAGCAGATTGACGATGGTGGACTTGCCGCCCCCGGACTCGCCAACGAGTGCGATCTTTTCGCCCTCGCGCGCGGAGAAGGTGAGGCCCTGCAAGACGGGTTCGCCGGGCGTGTAGGCGAAGGAGACGTCGTCGAAGGCGAGGACGGGTTCGTTGACGGGTAGGGGGTGGTGCGTGGTGTCGCGGAGCGCGGGCACGTCGGTGGATTCGGTGGCGGCGACGAGCTGGGCGTTCGCGGTCGGCTCGCAGTCTTCGTCCATGACCTTGAAGTAGTCGCGGGAGCCGGCGATGGCGCGCTGCGCGGCATCCACGATCCAGCTCATCATCTGCGCGGGCTGACGGGCCATGGTGACCATCTGGATGAGCATGACCATCTCGCCGATGGTGAAGTGGCCGCCGAGCGTGCGCAAAAACAGGATGAGGTAGATGCCTAAGAAGATCGCGGTCATGGCGATGCCGCGCACCGTATCCATGCTGTGCCACCAGCGCGACTGCGGTCGCGTGAGTGCGACCGTCTGGTGGTAGTGGCGGCCGAACTTGTTCAGCTCGCGGACCTCGGCAACACACGACTTGGTCACCTTGACCTGGCCGACCACCTCGGCGAAGCGGCCGTTGGCCTCATCCACGTTGGCGTTCTTCTCCTGCTCGTAGCGCTGCCACCGCTTCGAGGTGAGCGCGGTCAGCCACATGTAGAGCGGGAAGAGCAGCGCGAGCAGCACCGTCAGCGGCCAGTAATAGTAGGCCGTGATGGCCAGAATCGCCGCGACCTGCAGCAGCATCGGCAGGAAGTTGTTGGCAAAGGACTGGATGAACTGCGTGACGTTCGCGATCGAGCGGTCCAGCCGCGCGATGATCGTGCCGGTGATCTGCGTATCGAAGTAGCGCTGCGGCAGCGACAACAGTTTGGCGAAGTAGCGCGTGGACATGATCTGCCGGATCCGCGCCACCATCACGTCGCCGAGGTAGCCGGAGAGGTTGCGCAACAGCGCCGCGGCCGACTCGGCGGCAAAGAGCGCCAGCGCCAGCCAGATGATGGTGCGGGTGGGTGCCGGGCCTTCCGGGGAGCCGATGAAGTCGATGATGGTGTCGGTCGCCTCCCGGATGAGGAACGGCGAGACCAACCCAAGTGCGGCGACGCCGGAGGAGATGACGACCACGGCCAAGTAGTACGGCCACAGCGCCGACGCGCTGCGGAGCACACGCAATAAAGACTGCATAGTTTGGCTTAGGGTACCCGCGCTGTAGAGTAGGGGAGAATCGAAACGTCCACTGCCACAACGAGTAAAAAGAGGCGTGTATGTCACACCGTTCGCAGTTCATCGCCGTGCTTCTGGCCGCCACGTCCGTTTTCGCGCTGTCCGGGTGCGTCAGCGGTAGGGAGAGCGAGGAGGCCCAGGAAGAGGAGATTGAGATCACCACGCCGACCGGCGCGCCCGCCCCGGAGTTCAAGGCGGAGGAGGTCGACCCGGTCGTCACCGACAAGCTCAATGGCGACCGCGTCGAAGACCCGGCGATGGACCTCTCCTACAAGTGGCAGGGCACAAGCTACGAGCCCAACGGTGGCACGGTCGTGGTGGTCGCGGTGACCAACGAGAGCGACGTGCCGATGCCCGCCGACACGCTCACCCCGCAGCTGCGCTACAACGCGGGCGGGTCCTCGATGCAGACGGCGGACCCGAAGAGCGCGGAAAACGCGGATGTGGACATCATCGGCGTCGACCTGCCGCTCGGCCCCGGCGCGACCACGAACGCGAAGTATGCCTTCGACGTGTCCACCGGCAACCTGTGGGATGCCGAGTTCACCATTGGTAACGTGACGTTTAAAGGGAATCTGAATACCTAATGCGAGAGCAAGTAGTGCTTATCGACGCCACGGGGACCCCCATCGGCGCCGCCGACAAAACCGACGTACACACAGACTCCACGCCGCTGCACCTGGCGTTTTCCTGCTGGCTGCTGGACGCGGACGGCCGCCTGCTGCTCACGCGCCGCGCGCTCGGCAAGCTGACCTGGCCGGGTGTGTGGACGAACTCGTTCTGCGGCCACCCCGCCCCGGGCGAGGCGACGGTGGACGCGGTGCGCCGCCGCGCTGCCGAGGAGCTCGGCATGCCGGCGATCGACGCGATCACCGAGGTCCTGCCCGACTTCCGCTACCGCGCCGTGGACTCTTCCGGCGTGGTGGAAAACGAGGTCTGCCCGGTCTTTACCGCCCGCATGGCTCCGGGCGTAGAGCTCGACCCGAACCCGGACGAGGTGGACTCCTGGGCGTGGGTGGAACCGCTGCAGCTCATCCGCGCCGCGGAGGCGACGCCGTTCGCGTTCTCGCCGTGGCTGGTCGAAGAGCTCGCCGATGAGCGTCTGCGCGACGCGCTTTAACTGACCTGCGCAAACACGCCGCGCAGGTAGCCGAGCGGGTCGGTGACTTCTTCCGAGCCCGTGCCGTCGAGGCGCACGCGCATGACGGTGCGGCCGTCGGCGTAGGGGCGCCACCCGGCCTCGCCGGTGCGTGCGAAGCGGGTGAGCCATGCGTTGAGCCCTGAGCCGAGTGTGAACGCGGGGCGCAGCTCCTTGGAGTGGTACGCGGAGCGCGTGTCGGTGGGGTAGAGCTCGGCCTGCCACAGCGCGCCGGGCGCGCCCTCGGCGATGTCGTCGACCCAGCGCCTGCACATTGCATCCGAGATGAGCCGGCCGCCGACGGCGCGCGGGTCCAGCGCCGCCGCGCGCTCGAGGTAGGCCCGGGCTTGGCCTTTCGCCACCCCCATGTGCCGGGCCATCACTCGTGCGGCTGGCTTGCCCACTTTGGCGCGGTCGAAGGGCCTGCCGGTGGGCATGAATTCGTCGCGGGTGGAGGTGACCACCAGAGGGACGTCGGCGAGCGCGCCCGCATCAAACGGGTAGGGGCCGAGCGCGATGTCGGTGATGTACTGGGTGCGGAAGCGGCCGTAGGCGCGCGCGAGACGCTGCGGGTTCCGCGCAGCTAACGCGTTGAGCTCGCCGCGCAAAAGGGGCGTGCCGAGCGCGCCGCGCGCCGCCCACTTGCGGGAAGCGAAGCTGCGGCGCGGGAAGACTGGGGAGGCCGCCACCGCGCGGCGGAACTCTCCTTTGAAGTGGTCTCGGCGTGCAAGCCAGAGCGTGATGTCGGCGCCGGCGCTGTGGCCGACGAGCGTCACATTGGTGGGGTCGCCGCCGAAGGCCTCGATGTTGCGCTGGATCCACGTGAGCGCCGTCGCGCAATCCTGCACGGCGCGGTATTCGTACGAAGCATCGTCGGCAAACGGCAGCATGCCGGGGAACTTCAGCCGGTAGCCGACGCGCACGTGCACGAAACCCTCGCGCGCAAAGCCTTCCGCGTTGCTGTAGGTATCAGTGTGGCTGCCTTCCTCGAAGCGCCCGCCGTGGATGAAGACGATCACCGGCAGGTCGTCGTTTCTGCGCGCGCCTTCCGGGGTGGCGATGGAGAGCCGGTTGGCGCCGTGTTCGGGTGCGGTGGCGTCGATAAGCAAGCCCTTCGGCGCGGGCTCGGGCGCGTCGAAGGGGGCCGGGAGGTGTGCGTACGGGATGGAGTGGAAGCTGCGCACCTGCCCGTCGCTGGTGCCGACGATCGCGCCGGCCGGGCAAGTGACTTGGGTTTCGCGCGTAGCCATGCCGCAATCTTAAACGCCTAAGATGGCCGCCATGACCAATCCACTGCTTGCACCATCGACGCTGCCGTACCAACTGCCCGACTTCGACGCCATCGAGCTGGCCCACGTTGAGCCGGCATTTGATCAGGCGCTCGCCCGTCACAAGGAAGAGATCGTGGCGATCTGCGCGGAAGCGACCCCGACGTGGGAAAACACCGTCGAGGCCTTCGAGCTGGCCGGCGTGGACCTAGAGCGCGTGGCTGCCTGGTTCTTCAACCTGCAGGGCACTGACGCCACCGCCGAGTTCGACGCTGTGGCCGATCGCATCGTGCCGCGGCTGACCGCGCACACCGACGCGATCTACCAGAATGCCGAGCTCTACCGCCGGCTGCGCGCCGTCGAGGTACCCGTGGACGAGGAGTCGCAGCGCCTCCACGACCTGCTTTTGCGCCGCTTTACCCGCCGCGGCGCGGACCTCGACGCCGCAGGCCAGGCGCGGCTGCGCGAGATCAACGAGCGGCTCGCCGAACTCTCCGAGCACTTCGGCCGCAACCTGCTCGCCGACACCAAGCGACTCGCCGTTCGGTTTACCCGCGAGGAGCTGGCGGGCGCGAGCGAGGACCAGCTCGCCGCGTTCGTCGACGGCGACAGCTACCTCGTCCCCATCGAACTGCCCTCGACCCAGTCGCTGCAGGCCGACCTCAGCGATCCCGCCGCCCGCCGCGCGCTTTTCGACGCCTCACTGTCACGCGGCACTGAATCCAACGCCCCACTCGTGCGCGAGTCGGTCGCGCTGCGCCAGGAACGCGCGCAACTGCTCGGCTTTGCCACGCACGCCGACTACGTCATCGCGGAGGAGACCGCGGGCAACGCGGACGCGGCACGCGCGCTGATCGCGGACCTCGCGCCGGCCGCGGCGGCGAACGCGGCCGCCGAGCGTAAGCTCGACGGTGAGCTCGCGATCTCGCGCGGGGCAGACCTCGGCGAGGACGGCCTCGACGGTGCCGACTGGCCGTACTGGTCCGCGCAGCGCCGCGCCGAGGAACTCGACGTCGACGAGGCGGAGCTGCGCAAGTACTTCCCGCTGTGGCAGGTGCTCGAGGATGGTGTCTTCTACGCGGCGCACCTGCTCTACGGCATCACTGTGACCCGCCGCGAGGACCTGCGCGCCTACCGCGACGACGTACAAGTGTGGGAGGTCAAAGACCACGACGGCACAGGCCTCGGCCTGCTGCTCACCGACTACGCCGCGCGCGAATCCAAGCGCGGCGGTGCCTGGATGAGCAGCTTCGTCGACCAGTCGCACCTTGCCGACACCAAGCCGGTGGTGGTCAACGTGATGAGCGTGAATAGCGAGCTGCTCACCATCGACGAGGTCACCACCGTCTTCCACGAGTTCGGCCACGCCCTCCACGGCTTGCTCTCGGATGTGCGCTACCCGTCGCTGTCCGGCACCAACGTGCCGCGCGACTGGGTTGAGTTCCCGTCGCAGATCAACGAGAACTACGCCTTCGCGCCCGAGATCGTGCGCAACTACGCCCGCCACGTCGACACCGGCGCGCCGCTTCCCGCCGCCATGCTGGACGCCGTGCGCGCCTCGCGGACCTTCGGCCAGGGCTTCGCCACCGCCGAGTACTTGGCTGCCGCCGCGATCGACCTGGAGTGGCACTCGCTTGATCGCACCCCGCCGGAAGACCAGGATATTGACGCCTTCGAACACGACGTCCTGCGCCGCTACCACCTCGACGTGCCGGGACTGACCCCGCGGTATCGCTCGACCTGGTTTAACCACATCTTCGCCGGCGGCTACTCGGCGGGCTACTACTCCTACTTGTGGGCTGAGGCGCTCGACGCCGACGGTTTCGAGCTGATCCGCGAGCAGGGAATTAACCGCGAGATCGGGGAGAAGTTCCGCGAAGAGATCCTCGCGCGCGGCGCTTCCCGCGACTTCGCGGACGCCTACCGAGCCTTCCGCGGCCGCGACAAGGACACCCGCCCGCTGCTTGTGCGCCGCGGACTCGAGGGGACGGCGGTGTAGCGCATGTTCGCCTTAAGCCCTTGGCTGCAGCTGCCGATCGTGTTGATCGTCGCGCTCCCGCTCGCGTCGGTGGCGGCGTGGGCGATGCTGCGGGTCACCGACTGGTTGGCGTACCAGCGCAACCAGGCGCGCGTACGGCAGTTGCCGACCGAGCAGGCCCGCGAAGTAGACTAAGCGCCATGGCCAACCCGGAAGAACTGCGTAAGCAGGATCAGCAGCTGCCGAAGCCGCAGCGCAAGTACCCGCAGTCGCGTGTGACGCAGGCGCTCTATGTCATGCTCGCGCTCGTCGTCATCGCCGCGCTGGTCGGCAGCCTGGTCTAGATCGCGCCCGGCCGGCGCGACGCCTCGGCGACGCGGTGGAACAGGGGGTTGTCGGCGAGGTCGTCGATGAGGACGGGGGTGCCGGTCGCGTCGGTAAGCGGGATGCACCAGTTGGAGTACTGCTCCGAATTCGTGCCGGGCTGGTTCTGGATGCGGCGATCGCCGACCATGTCCACCAGGTTCGTCACCGTCATCGCCGACGGGGTCGACGCGATGAAGCGGGTCAGCCCCACCAGCAGGTCGTCGAGGGAGCCGGCGGCGTCGAACTCGCCGAGGTCGTACTGGCTAAAGTCCGTGTCTGCGAACGCGGTGCCCGCGAACGCGCCCTCGGCGCGAGCCTGGTTGAGCACGCGCCCGATCCACACGCCGTCGTTGGCGTTGAGCTCGTCCAGCGACTGGCTGACCAGCCCCAGCTTGGAACGCAGCTCGTTGTGCGCGCCCTCGAGGTAGCCTGCCGTCGGCGGCAGGTCGTGCGTGCCGACCGCAGACAGCGCGAGGTGGCGGTACTGGTCCGCGGGCCGCGGCGCGCCCGCCGGTGGGATGGACTCGAACCACAGCACGGAAGTGCCGAAGATACCGGTGTCGCGCAGCACGTCCTGCACCCACGGCTCGAAGGTGCCCAGGTCCTCGCCGACGACAACGGCACCCGCGCGTTGCGCCTCAAGCAGCAAGATGCCCACCATCGCCCGGTGGTCGTAGTTCATGTACAGCCCGTCGGCCGGGGTGTCCTCGCGCGGCAGCCAGAACAGGCGGAACAGGCCCAAGATGTGGTCGACGCGGATGCCGCCGGAGTGGCGCAGCACGGTGCGCAGCAGGTCGCGCCACGGGGCGTAGCCCTCGGCGGCGAGCGCCTCCGGGTTCCACGGCGGCTGCGACCAGTCCTGGCCCTGCTGCGAGTACTGGTCCGGCGGCGCGCCGACGGACGCGGCGGGCACGAGCACGTCGGCAAGCGTGTGCGCGTCCGCCCCGTCGGGGTGGATACCCACGGCGAGGTCGGTCATGATGCCGATGCGCATCCCGGCGGCGAGCGCGCGGTCCTGGGCAACGCGGCGCTGCTCGTCGGCGATGAACTGCAGCCACATGTAGAACTGCACCGTTTCCTCGTCCGCCTCCGCCGCGGCGTGTTGGCCACGGGTAAACGCGGCGGCGCGTTCCGCGCACCACTGCGCAAACTCGCGCAGACCCTCGCCCTCGTCGAGGGTGTAGAGCTCGAAGTCGTGGGCGCGGCCCTCATCCTGCTGGGAGCGGTAGAACAGCTCGCGCAACACGGCGAGCTTGGTGCCGAACACCTCGTTGCGCGCAAGCGGGTCGGCCGTCATGTTCATGGCCTTCAAGGGCGCTGCGAGCTCGTCGATATCGGCGCGGGTGTCTGCGTCAAGGCGCGCGTATTCGGGTACGGCCTCGACCGAGATGTAGATGGGGTTCACAAAGCGGCGCGAGGTCGGTAGGTACGGCGAGTCCTCCACCGGCGGCACCGGCTGCGCGGCGTGCACCGGGTTGATCAGCAGGTAGTCGGCACCCTCGGCGGCGACGGTCTCGGCCAGGCGCGCGAGATCCTCGAAGTCACCCACACCCCAGGACTGCGACGAGCGCACCGAGTACAGCTGCGCCATCACACCGTAGTTCGGACGCTGCACGCATGCCTCGTTCGACTGCAAGCACGCGGGCACGACGATCAACGTGCACACCTCGTGCAGGTTGTCGGACTCCAAGTGCAGCTCGTGCCAGCCCTCGGGCAGGTCGCCGGGGACGTGGAAGGTCGCCTCGCCCCACACCGTGCCGTCGGGGGCAGTGGTCGGCGGCGTCCAGTTTTCGTCCTGGTAGGCATCGCGCGAGGAGCCGTCCTCGAGGCGGATCCAGCAGTGCGCGTAGTGCCCGTCGTGGACGTGCACGTTGAAGTGCTGCTCCTCGCCCGCGGTCGCCACCACGGTGGGCGGGAGGGGGCGGGTGGCGAGTTCGGTCGCGCGGGCGTCGATAAGCGAGCGGAGCGTGTCGTCGGTGGGGGAGTCGGGCACGTCGACGCCGATGGCGCGCAGCAATTTGAGGAAGGACTGGGCGGGCGGGGTGGTCAGCTGCCCGTCGGAGGCTCGGTAGGTGGTGCCGAAGCCGTAGGACTGGGCCAGGGACAGCAAAAGTTCCTCATTCATCACAGTCAATATTGTGCCAAACGCGCGTGACCGGAGCCAGGTGAGGCTTCCACGCGGTAGGGTGAGGGCTTATGTCGCAGAATGCTTACACCACGGAACTCGGTTTTACTGTGCCGCCGGAAGAGAACTGCCTCAGCCAGCTCATCGAGCTGTGTACGACGCAGCCGCACATCGTGCTCTTTTCGCGGCCGCGCAACTACGACTGGGTCAACGTGACCGCAGGCGAGTTCCTCGAAGAGGTCTACGAGGCCGCGAAGGGCCTGGTGGCCGCCGGTGTGGAGGCGGGCGACCGCGTGGCGATTTTGTCGGCGACGCGCTACGAGTGGGCGCTGATGGACTTTGCCATCTGGGCCGCGGGCGCGATCTCCGTGCCGATTTACCCGTCGAGCTCGATGTCGCAGATCCAGTGGATCCTCGAGGACTCCGGCGCGAAGCTGGCGCTGACCGAAACGCGCGAGCACACGCAGCTGATCAGCTCGTTCTTGCTGCAAGACGACGGCACGCCCCGGCTCGCCGGCTCGACCTCCAAGCTGCAAAAGATCTACGAATTTAATGCTTCCGGCGTGGAGACGCTGAAGTTTGAGGGTCGGGACGTCGAGCAGTCGCTTATCGACGCCCGCGTGGCCGCCATCACCCACGACCACATCGGCTCCCTCGTCTACACCTCCGGCACCACCGGCCGGCCCAAGGGCGTGGAGCTGACCCACGGCAACTGGATCTACCAGACGCGCGCGCTGATCTTCAACGACATCGGCGAGGTCGCCGTGCCCGGCAAGCGCGTCGTGACGTTTCTGCCGCTCGCGCATGTCCTGCAGCGCGCTGTGGCGCTCGCGCTCGCGATGGCGGGCGCCACACAATCGCACTGGTCGGATACCTCCACGCTGACGGTGGAGCTGCAGCGCGCCCGGCCGAACATGGTGCTGGGTGTGCCGCGCGTGTTTGAAAAGGTACGCAACGCCGCCTACAACAAGGCCGCCGACGGCTCCGCAGTGGGCAAGCGCGTGTTCCTGGAGGCGGAGCGCGCGGCGATCGAGTACTCGAAGGCGATGGAAACGCCCGAGGGTCCGACGCGCGTGCAGAAGGCGAAGCGCAAGGCCTTTGAAAAACTCGTCTACTCCAAGCTCAAGGAGGCCATGGGCGGAGCGGTGTCCTACGGCATTACCGGCGGGTCCGCGATGAGCCCGGAGCTGTCGCACTTCTTCCGCGGCATGGGCATCCCCGTCTACGAGGGCTACGGGCTGACCGAGACCTGCGCCGCCGCGTGCGTGAACAACAAGGTGCGCCAGAAGATCGGCACCGTCGGCCCGCCGGTCAACGGCTACTCGGTGCGCATCAACGACGACGGCGAAATCGAGTTCGCCGGCCCCGGCGTGATCAAGCAGTACTGGAACAACCCCGAGGCCACCGCCGAGGCCTTTGACGGCGAATGGTTCAACACCGGCGATCTCGGCGAGGTCGACGACGAGGGCTTCGTGCGCATTACCGGCCGCAAGAAGGACCTGATTGTCACCGCCGGCGGCAAGAACGTCTCGCCCGGCCCGATGGAGGAGATCATCCGCCAGGACCCGCTGATCTCGAACGCGCTGATCGTCGGAGACGGCAAGCCGTTCATCGGCGTGCTGGTCACGCTCGACGAGGATGAGTTGGCCCGCTGGAAGGCCAACCGCAACATCCCCGAGCACCGCAAGCTCGCCGAGCTCGCTCAGGACGCGAGCCTGCGCGCCGAGGTCCAGGACGCGATCAACATGGCCAACGCCACCGTCTCGCACGCCGAGGCGATCAAGAAGTTCCGCATCCTGGACCGCGACCTGTCCGAGCAGGAAAACGAGATGACGCCGACGATGAAGGTCAAGCGCAACGTCGTCTTTGAGCGCTTCAGCGAGGACATCGACAAGCTCTACGAGCGGTAGCGGCGCGCCTTCCACGCCGCCGCGCCGCCGTGGCTTAGCATGGCTCCCAGCAAATCTTTAGTTGAACCGAAGGGGGCTTACCCGTGCGCAAGACAGCGGCTATGCTGCGGCACCGTGAGCTCACGCAGGAGATTTACAACATCGGCGACGAGGTCGCCGAGTACATCGAGCACATCGCCGAAGCGGTCGCGGACTACGACGGGGAGCTCACCGACGACTGCCTCGCCGAGTTCGTCGAGATCGCCGACGACGCCCGCGTGGACGCGCGCCGGGTCGTCGGCGAGTTGATCGGGCTGCGCCAGGCGCTGACCTCCGGCATGCGCGCCGGCGTGCTCTCGGCGTCCGCGTGTCCCGAGGAGAAGATCCCGGAGCCCGAGCTTCTCGACGCCGCAGGCCTCACCGACCTCTTCCCACTCGCCGCCCCCTTCTCCGTCCAAACCATGGAGGACGCGCTCACCGGGCGCACCGACCTGACGGTGCAGCACCTGACCGAGATCGTCTCCTACACCCTGGAGCAGACCGACATGGTGGCCCGCGAGCTCGGCGCGGTGAGCCTGCCGCACCTGTTCGCCACCGTCTCGGAGCTCGTCGAGGCGGTTGTCGACGGCTGGGTGGAAACCGTCTGCGTCGACCACCCCGCCTTCGCCCGCACGATGCGCGGGACGAACCCGCCGGAGTTCTTGGAAGAGCGCGCCCGGATCAACCGGATCGTGGAGAAGGTCGCCGCCAAGCGTTCGCGTCGCGGTGCCTAGACTGGCCGCATGGCTGAAACCGAGACAGGTCGAGACACGTTCGGCGTCTACATCCACGTCCCCTTCTGCGCGACCCGCTGCGGATACTGCGACTTCAACACGTATACACCTAACGAGGTGGAGTCTTCCCACGCGGAATACCTCGACGCGTTGGAGCGGGAGCTTGAGCTCGCGGCGGCGCGGATCGACGCGCGCGGCGCGGACACGGTGTTCATCGGCGGCGGCACGCCCTCGCTGCTCGGCGCGGCGGGCTTGGGTCGCGTGCTGGACGCGGTGCGCGGCACCTTTGGCCTTTCGCCTGGTGCGGAGGTGACCACGGAGTCGAACCCGGAGTCCACCAGCCCCGCATACTTCGCGGGGCTTCTCGACGCGGGCTTCACGCGCGTCTCGCTCGGCATGCAGTCCGCGTCCGCGCCCGTGCTCAAGGTGTTGGATCGCGCGCACACGCCGGGCCGCGCCGTCGCGGCGGCAAAAGAGGCGCGCGCCGCCGGATTTGCGCACGTCAACCTCGACATGATCTACGGCACCCCGACGGAAACCGACGACGACGTGCGCACAACCCTCGACGCCATCCTCTCTGCCGACGTCGATCACGTCTCCGCCTACTCGCTCATTGTCGAGGACGGCACGGCGATGGCGCGCAAGGTCCGCCGCGGCGAGCTGCCCGCGCCGCAGGAGGAGGTCTACGCGCGTCGCTACGAGCTGATCGCCGAGACACTCGAGGGCGCCGGCTTCGACTGGTACGAAGTCTCGAACTGGGCGAAGCCGGGCGGGGAGTGCCGCCACAACCTGCTCTACTGGCGCGGCGGGCAGTGGTGGGGCGCGGGCCCGGGCGCGCATTCCTTCATCGGCCGCGAGCGTTTCGCCAACGTCAAGCGCCCCGAGCGCTACGCTGCGCTCTTGCGCGACGGCGAGCTGCCAGTCGACTTCTCCGAAACGCTCACCGACTCGCAGCGCCACGACGAGCAGGTGATGCTCGGTCTGCGGCTCAAGGAGGGCATTCCTGCCGATTGGGTAGGTCAGGGGGCGCGGGGGATCGTCGAGAAGCATGTGCGCGGCGGGCTGCTCACTTCCGGCGCACGCATTGCGGTGACCGATGCGGGCCGGCTGCTTGCCGACGGCATCGTGACCGATATTTTGGCCGCCGAGTAGGATAGCTGGCAGTCGATGAGAGGGAGTGCTAATGAGTGCTGCTGATGACCGCCGCCGCGCGGTGCTGCGCGCAATCGTTGCCGACTACATCGCGCAGCAAGAACCCGTCGGATCCAAGGCGCTGGTGGAGCGCCACAAGCTGGGCGTGAGCTCGGCGACCATCCGCAACGACATGAGCGTGCTGGAGCAACAGGGCTACATCAGCCAGACCCACACCTCGTCGGGGCGCATCCCCACGCAGGCCGGGTACCGCGCGTTTGTCGACGCGCTGCACGACGACGTCAAGCCGCTGTCGGTGGCCGAGCGGCACGCCATCCTCGACTTCCTCGAGCACGGCGTGGACCTCGAGGACGTGCTGCGCCGCAGCGTGCAGTTGCTCGCGCAGCTGACCAACCAAGCCGCCGTCGTGCAGCTGCCCAACCTGGAGATCTCCCGAGTCAAGCACTGCGAGGTCGTGGCGCTCACGCCGACGCGCCTGCTGCTCGTCGTGATTACCGACACCGGGCGAGTCGACCAGCGCAACGTGGAGCTCGCCAGCCCGCTTGCCGACGCCCACGTGCCCGTGCTCCGCGACCTGCTCAACGACATCCTCGTCGGCCGCACCATGCGCGAGGCCACCGCCGGGCTGTCCACCCTGCACGCGCGCGCCCCGCGCGAACTCGCCGACGCGGTGTCGCGGTGTACCGCGGTGCTCGTGGACACGCTCGTCGACACCACCGCGGACCGGCTGCTCATCGCGGGCGCCGGAAACCTCACCGTGCACCGGCTCGCTGACCTACACAGCGTCATCGACGCGCTCGAGCAACAAGTCGTGGTGCTCAAGCTGCTCGCCACCGCGCAAGATCTGGAGCGGGTCTCGGTGCGGATCGGGCGCGAAAACGAGAACGAGGAATTTTCCCAGGCAGCAATTGTTACTACTGCGTATGGAGCCGGCGATGAGGCGCTCGGCGGGCTCGGAGTGGTGGGGCCGACCTACATGGACTACCCCGGTACCATGCAGAAGGTTGCCACCGTCGCCCGCTACATCAGCCGCATCCTGCAGGGCGAATAACGCGGCGTGCGCCGCAAGTGAACGTCTAACACTGTGAAAGGTTTGAATTTTGGCACGTGACTATTACGGCATCCTCGGCGTGGACCGGGAAGCCACCGAGCAGGAGATTAAGAAGGCGTACCGCAAGCTCGCCCGCAAATACCACCCGGACGTGAACCCGTCCGAGGAGGCGGAGGAGAAGTTCGCGGAGCTCTCGCTCGCCCAGGAGGTGCTGCTGGATCCGAAGAAGCGCAGCATCGTCGACCGCGGCGGCGACCCGATGGAGCAGGGCGGCGGTGCGCCCGGCGGCGCTGGCGGTTTCGGCGGCTTTGGCGGCGTCGGCGACATCTTCGAGGCGTTCTTCGGCGGCGGCGCGGGCGGACGCGAACCGCGCTCGCGCGTCCAGCCGGGCAACGACGCGCTGCTGCGCACCCAGATCACCCTGGAGGAGGCGTTTTCCGGCGTGCGCAAGGAAGTCACCGTGGATACTGCGGTGCTGTGCGACAAGTGCCACGGCTCCGGGTCCGAATCCGGCGCCAAGCCGCAGACCTGCGACTACTGCAAGGGGCACGGTGCGGTCCAGGAGATGCAGCAGTCCTTCCTGGGCAACGTCATGACCACGCATGAGTGCCCGAAGTGTCATGGCTACGGCGAGGTCATCACGGACCCGTGCCGCCAGTGCGCTGGCGACGGCCGCGTGCGCGCCACCCGCGACCTGACGGTGAAGATCCCGGCCGGCATCGCCTCCGGCATGCGCATCCGCATGGCCGATCAGGGCGAGGTCGGCCACGGCGGCGGCCCGGCTGGCGACCTCTACGTCGAGGTCCACACCACCCCGCACAAGGTCTTCGCCCGCGAGGGCAACGACCTCCACCTCGAGCTGCGCCTGCCCATGTACGACGCCGCGCTCGGCACCGAGCTGCACGTGGACAACCTCGCCGGCGAGACCACCACCATCACCGTTCCCGCCGGCGTGCAGCCGGGTGAAGAGATCGTGCTTGACGGCGAAGGTATGCCGAAGCTGCGCGCCGAGGGCGCCGGCGACATGATCGCGCACGTCCAGGTGGTCGTGCCGACCGAGCTGTCGAAGGAGGAGCGCACGAGCCTGGAGAAGCTGCGCGAAGGCCACGCCGATACGGCGCGCGTGCACACCGGCGAAGACGGCGGCGGGGACGGCTTCTTCTCCCGGATGCGTGACAGGTTCCGTCGCTAATGAGCCTGCCGTACTTCTACGCGCCGCAGCCCGCCGACGGCGTGCTCACCGGCGCGGAAGCGAAACATGCGCACGTTAAGCGCATTTCCCCCGGCGATCGCATCATGCTTGTCGACGGCACCGGCCACACCGCCGAAGTCACCGTGAGCGAATGCACCCGCGAGCGCGTCGCCGGCGACGTTATCGCCGAGCGCACCGTGGAGCCGCCGCAGCCGCAGGTAGTGCTGGTGCAGGCGGTGCCGAAGTCGGAGCGCGCCGAGCTCGCGGTCGACCTCGCCGTCCAGGGCGGCGTCGACGCCATCATCCCGTGGATCTCGCACCGCACCATCGCCCGCTGGAGCGCGGACAAACAGGACAAACAGGTGCAGAAGTGGCGCAACCAGGCGATCGCGTCCGCGAAGCAGTCGCGCCGCGCGATCTGGCCGACCGTGCACGACCCGGTCACCACAAACCAGCTCGCCGAGCGCCTGCGCGACGCGCGCGCGATCGTATTGCACGAGGACGCGACCACGCCGATCACCGACGTCGACTTCAGCGGCGTCGAAACGCTGTACGTCCTGGTCGGCCCGGAGGGCGGGATCGGCCAAGATGAGTTAGATTTGCTCGGGGCCCAGCCCGTGCGGCTGGGGCCGCAGGTCCTGCGCACAGCGAGCGCCGGGTTTGCGGCACTGTGCGCCATCGGCGCATTGACATCTCGCTGGTAGCGTTGGGAGCACAATGCACAATCACAATGACGTGAACACTTCGCACGCCGCTGGCGATTCGGCGAAGGTGACCCGCAAACTCGATCTCGACTCGGCCTACGCGCAGGCGGTGCTCGGCGTCAACGACGCGAACCTACGGGTACTTAACCGCCAGCTCGCGGCGAACCTGCACGCGCGCGGCAACACGCTCACGGTGCGCGGTATGGAGGCCGAGGTGGCATACGCGGCGCGCGTCGTCGACGAGCTGGAGTCCATGGCCCGCCGCGGCGTACCCATCGACCAGGACACCGTCGTCCAGGCGGTGCGCATCACGGAGGCGGACGCGCCGGAGTCGGCCGCGGAGATCCTCGGCGCGGAGATCGTTTCGCGGCGCGGCAAGGTGATCCGCCCGAAGACGGCGGGCCAGCGCGCCTACGTCGACGCGATCGACGAGCACACCATCACCTTCGGCATCGGCCCGGCCGGCTCCGGCAAGACCTACCTCGCGGTGGCGAAAGCGGTGCAGGCGCTGCAGGCCAAGGAGGTCAAGCGCATCATTTTGACCCGCCCCGCGGTTGAGGCGGGCGAGAAGCTGGGCTTTCTGCCCGGCACGCTCAGCGACAAGATCGACCCGTACCTGCGCCCGCTGTACGACGCGCTGCGCGACATGATCGACCCCGAGACGATCCCGAAGCTGGTCGACGCCGGCATCATCGAGGTCGCCCCGCTCGCGTACATGCGTGGCCGGACGCTCTCGGACGCGTTCGTCATCCTGGATGAGGCGCAGAACACGACCGGCGCGCAGATGAAGATGTTCCTGACTCGCCTGGGCTTCGGCTCGAAGATGGTGGTCACTGGCGATATCTCCCAGGTGGATCTGCCGCGCGGCACGGTCTCGGGCCTGCGCGTGGCGCGGCGCATCCTCGCCAACATTGAGGACATCGCGTTTCAGGAGATGCGCGGCGAGGACGTCGTGCGCCACCACCTTATTTCCCGCATCGTCGCCGCCTACGACCGGCACGATGCCCAGAATTCGATGCGCTATGAAAAACGCCAGCGCGAGATTGAGCGCGAGCGCGAACAGGAGGCCAAGCAGTGAGCATTGAGGTTCTCAACGAGTCCGGCGAGGCGGAAGTCAATGAGCAAATGCTTATCGACGTCTGCTCGTTCGCACTCCAAGCCATGGACGTCCACCCCGACACCGAGGCCACCATCACGCTCGTCGACGAAGCGACGATGGCGGATCTCCACGTGCGCTGGATGGACCTGGAGGGCCCCACGGATGTGATGAGCTTCCCCATGGACGAGCTGACCCCCGGCGGCGGGCGCCCCGACGCGAACCCGCTGGGCGCCGCGATGCTCGGCGACATCATCCTGTGCCCCGCGTTCGACCGGAAGCAGGCCGAAATGGCCGGCCACGACCTCGCCCACGAGCTCGCGCTGCTCACCGTCCACGGCGTGCTGCACCTGTTGGGCTACGACCACATCCAGCCCGCCGACGAGCGCGAGATGTTCGCGCTGCAGAACGAGATCCTCGCCGACTGGTACGACTCCCTAGCGGCCCGCGACGTCGAATACCAGCCCAAGCCCACCGGCCCGCACGCGTTCCCATCCGCCGCCGACCGCGAAGAACTCGACCGCCGGATGCGCGAACGGGAAGAAAACGGCGAAGAAAACTAACCAACTTATGCACCACACCATCATGTATGGCGTCGTCACCGTTGTGGCGATGCTCCTGTCCGGCCTTTTCGGCTCCGTTGAATCCGCACTCACGCCGGTGTCACGCGCCCGCGTGGAAAACATGGTCAAGGACGAGGTGCCGGGCGCGGCCGCGCTTTCGCGCGTGGTCAACTCGCGCGCGAACCACATCAACATGCTGGTCATGCTGCGCACCGTGCTGGACATTACCGCGGCCGTGTTCGCGGCGATGACGGCGATGGACCTGATCGACCAGGACGCGTGGGCGATCACGGCGGCCATCGTCGCGGTGGCGCTGCTGCAGTTCAGCATCATCGGGGTCTTCGCCCGCACCGCGGGTAAGCGCAACCCGTACACGATTTCGTTGAAGGCGGCGCAGTGGCTGGTGCTTTTCCACGCCGTGCTCGGCCCGGTCGCGCGCGGCCTGATCAAGCTGGGCAACATCTTCCATCCCGGCGAGGACTTCCGCGACGGCCCGTACGCCACCGAGGTGGAGCTGCGCGAGGCCGTCGACATCGCGCAGGAGAAGGGCGTGGTGGAGACGACCGAGGGGCGGATGATCCAGAACATTTTCGACCTCGCGTCGACGCCCGCCCGCCAGGTGATGGTGCCGCGACCGGAGATGATCTGGATCGAAGGCGAGAAGACAGCACGCCAGGCGACCAGCCTGATGGTGCGTTCCGGGCATTCGCGCGTGCCGCTGATCGGCGAGAGCGTCGACGAGATCGTCGGCGTGGCCTACCTGAAGGACATGTTCGGCCCGAACGGCGCGCCAGTCGCCGCGTCTACGGTGCTTACCGATTTCATGCGCGAGCCGCTGTTCGTACCGGAGTCGAAGCCGCTGGACGAGCTGCTGCGGCAGATGCAGCAGCAGAACATGCACATCGCGATCGTCATCGACGAGTTCGGCAACGTCGCCGGCCTGCTCACGATGGAGGACCTGCTCGAGGAAATCGTCGGCGAGATCACCGACGAATACGACGAGGACGAGGACGCCCCGATCGAGCAGGTCGGCGAGCGCCGCTTCCGCGCGCAATCCCGCCTGCCGCTCGACGACCTTGTCGACTACCTCGAGGACCACTTCGACTACACGGTGGAGTTCGACGACGCGCTCACCGACTCCGTCGACACCGTCGCCGGCCTCTTGTCCTACCAGCTGGGCCGCGTCCCGTTGCCGGGCTCATCGACCGTCATCGACGGCGTGCGCTACACCGCCGAGGGCGGCTTCGACCGCCGCGGCCGGATCAAGACCCGCACCGTGCTTATCGACGTCCCCGCCCAACCCGCCGAACCCTTCGCCCCCGAAGCCTAGACTTTGTCCGCCCTTAACGCGGGCGTTGTGCGGCGCGGGTGCACAATAGGTGCCATGAGCAACATTCTCTCTATCCAGTCGGCCGTCGCCTACGGGCACGTTGGCAACTCGGCCGCCGTGTTCCCGCTGCAGCGCATCGGCCACGAGGTGTGGCCAGTCTACACCGTCAACTTCTCCAACCACACCGGTTACGGCCACTGGACGGGCCCGATGATCCCGGCGGCCGACGTCGCAGAGATCATTACCGGCATGGATGAGCGCGGCGCACTCGAGCGCGTCGACGCTGTACTGTCCGGCTACCAGGGCGGCGACGACATCGCCGACGTCATCATCGACGCAGTCGCGCAGGTCAAGGCGAAGAACCCGAACGCGATCTACGCCTGCGACCCCGTGATGGGCAACGCGAAATCCGGCTGCCACGTCTCCGACAACATCCCGCCGCTGCTGCGCGACAAGGTCGTGCCGGTCGCGGATCTGATCACGCCGAACCAGTTCGAGCTGGGCTACCTCACTGAGCGCGACGTGACCGACCTCGATTCCACGCTTGCCGCCGTCGACGCTGCCCGCGACATGGGGCCGTCGACCGTGCTGGTCACCTCCGTCGAGCGCCCCGACGCGCCGGAGGACACCATCGAGATGCTCGCCGTCGACGACAACGGTGCTTGGATCGTGCGCACCCCGCGCCTGCCGTTCAAGCGCAACGGCTCCGGCGACGTGACCGCGGCCCTGTTCACTGGCCATTACCTGCGCGGCGGGGACGCAGCCGATGCGCTCGCACGCACCGCCAGCTCCGTCTACGACATGCTGCGGATGACCTTTGAGGCCGACTCGCCGGAGCTGAAGCTGGTCGAGGCGCAGGACTACTACGCCGACCCGCAACTGCAGTTCAGCGTGGAAAAACTGTAGTGAACATCATCTCGCTGCAGTCAGCGGTGGCGTACGGACACGTCGGCAACTCGGCCGCCGTGTTCCCCATGCAGCGGCTGGGTCACGAGGTGTGGCCGGTGCACACCGTCAACTTTTCCAATCACACCGAGTACCCCACGTGGCGCGGCCCGGTGCTCGGCGCGGACACCGTGCGCGAGATTTTGCGCGGCATGGAGTTCGCGTTTCCGCAGGTCGACCTGTTTGTCAGCGGCTACCTGGGCACCGCGGCAATGGCGGAGGTGGTCCACGACGCCGTTGCGGCCATCAAGCAGGCGAACCCGCAGGCGCGGTACGTGTGCGATCCGGTGATCGGCAACGCGGAGGTCGGCTCGTTTGTCAGCGATGACATCCCGGATGTCTACACGGACACGCTCATCCCGCTTGCCGACGCCATCACGCCCAACCAATGGGAACTCGAACTCCTCACCGGCCAGCGCCTCGACCCGGCTGATACCGCCTACACCGAAGCGCTCGCTGACGCGGCGCGGTCGCTGTGCGGCAACGCCTTGATTACATCGGTGGAGACGGGGGATCCGGCGACGATCGGGATGGTCGACGTGGCGTCGGCAAGCGTGCGTCGCATCGACGCCCCACGGCTCGGCGGCAACGTCGTCGGCGCGGGCGATCTGGCCACCGCGCTGTACGCAGCGCTTATCGACGCCCCGCAGCACGAACGCCTCGCCCACCTCGCCGGAACGATGGGGGCGATGGTGCGCGCTGTGCGCGAACGCGGGCTCGACGAGCTGCCGCTTGTCGAGCTGCAGGACTGCATCGTCGACCCCGCGCGGACGGCCTAGTCGAACGACGAGCGCGGCGCGCCGATGCCCGGATCGATGCGCGGCGGTTCGCCGGCGCCGGGGCGGATGTCGATGTCGAAGATTTCCGTCGGCAGGTACACCGTGGCGCACGCATTCGGGATGTCCACGACGCCAGAGAAGCGGCCCTCGATCGGCGCGGCACCCAGCAGGAGGTAGGCCTGCTCGGGCGACCATCCAAACGTGGTGAGGTAGTCGATGGCGTGCAGACACGCGCGCTGGTAGGCAAGCTGCGAGTCGAGGTAGCGCTGCTCGCCGTCAAGGGTGACGGAGGTGCCGGAGAACGCGAGCCACTGGCTGTAGCGCGGCTCGACGTTGCCGGGCATGAAGATGGCGTTTTCGCTCACGCCGTACTTCGCCATGCCGTCTTTGATGATGTCGACGTGGACGTCGATGAAGCCGCCCATCTCGATGCCGCCGCAGAAGGTGATCTCGCCGTCGCCCTGGGAGAAGTGCAGGTCGCCGACGGAGAAGTTCGCGCCGTCGACGAAGACCGGGTAGAAGACGCGCGTTCCCTTGGACAGGTTCTTGATGTCCTGGTTACCGCCGTTTTCGCGCGGTGGGGCGGTGCGGGCACCTTCGCCGGCGACACGGTCGAAGTCGGCACCGGTCAGCGAGCCGAGGATGGCCTGTTCTGGCTCAGGCGGCAGCGCGAGCGGTGGGACGCGTTCCGGGTCGGTGGCGATCAGCGCCGCTTCGCGCTGGTTCCAGGTGTTCAGCAGCTCGTGGGAGGGCGCGGTGCCCATGAGGCCGGGGTGGATAATGCCAGTGAAGCTCACGCCTGGGATGTGGCGGGAAGTGGCTGTCTGGCCCTTGAAGTCCCAGACGGCCTTGTAGGCGTCGGGGAATTGGTCGGTGAGGAAGCTGCCGCCATTCTTCTTGGCGAAGATGCCGGTGTAGCCCCAGCCTTGACCAGCGAGCGGGCCTTCTTCTTGGGGGATCGGCCCAACGTCGAGAATGTCGACGATGAGCAGGTCGCCCGGCTTCGCACCCTCGATGCGGAACGGGCCGGATAGCGCATGGACCTTGTTCAGCGGTGCGTCGCGGATGTCGTCGGCGCTGTCGTCGTTGTGGATGTCGCCGTCGAACCACTCGCGGCAGTCGATGCGGAAAGTGTCGCCGGGCTGCACTGTGGTAACGGGCGGGATGTCGGGGTGCCAGCGGTTGTGGCCGACGTGCTCCTGTTCGGGGAACGTCTTCGTTGAATCGAGTGGGAAGAGATTCTGGGGCATGGTTCCTCCTAGGGTTTGGGCAGTTTTGCGTGTTGTGGGTTGTGCGAAACCGGGGTGGCGCGGCGGTTACCTGAACGCGGTACCGAGTTGACCACTGCGGGTTCGTACGCACTCTTCTGTGTCGCTTCGACGAGGCGGGCTTTCCGCTTGTCGACGCCCGCCACCGCAGGCGCGCTGATCACCCGGGTCGCCTCGTCGCCGCAGGTCTGGCACTCGGTGGTGCGAGTGTCCGAGGACATCGGCAGGAGCCGCTCCGTGGTGTGGCCGGTATGGCAGCGGAATTCGTAGAACGGCATGTCGCTCGCTTTCGTGTCGTTATATGAGTCACAGAAGTGGTGCCAGTGTAACGCAAGTGGCACAAACTGTCCTGCGTGAACGCCCTCTCCTGGGGGTGCCCACGAGGTGCGCTGCAGGTCCTGGCCGTTACGGTGGCGGTATGGCACAACAGCGAAGGAAACGACGAAGGGCGCAGCGGAGAACCGGCGGCACGTGGGCGCAGTTGGCCGCGCGGTGCAGGGAGATCGACGGCGCGGGATACGGCGCGTATAAGCAGCTTGCCGGCACGTATCGCGGCGAAAACGGGCAGTGGCAGATCGCAGTGGATCACGTGCAGGCGGATCCTTTTGCGGCCCCGTCGAAGGTGCGGGTCATTGTGCCGCGCGCGGAGCTCGACCTGGCCCCGGAGTTCACGGACTCGCGGCTCGACCGTGTTGCGGTTGCGGACGCACTGGCGCGCGCGGTCGCCGCGCACCTTGCCGGCACGCATCGGGCGGGCGGGGGTAGCGGGAAGTCGAACACGATCAGTATCGGCGAGCTTGGCCAGGAGGTCATCGAGCGCACAAACGTTCTGGTCGCGCGCGACCGCATCGAGTTTCGCCTGCTTGTGGGTCTGCCCGCGCGCGGTCGCAGGGTGTTGGGTCGACAGGCGGCGACGCTGCTCGTGGACGATATGACGGCCGCCGTGGCCGCCGGGATGCGCACTGAACGCGCCGCGCTCGAGCGTGCCGTGTGGCTGTTGCGCGACCAGGAGGCGTTGCGTGCCGAGTTGCCGAAGCGCAGCCTTGTGGCGTTTGTGGCTGATGGGGCGATGCTTGCGCGGCGTTCCGGGGCGAGCGACCTTCCGCTGCCGGACGGAGTGCCGTTCCGCAGCCCGCGGAGTCTGCGCGAGAAGTTCGACCTGCCCAGCGGCCGGCGCGTGAAAGGTATGGGCGTGCCGGAGGGGGTTACGGTGATCGTCGGTGGCGGCTACCATGGCAAATCGACGCTGCTACGCGCGCTCGAGCGCGGCGTCTATGCGCACACGCTTGGCGACGGCCGCGAGTTCGCCCTCACCCGCGCCGACGCCACCGCCGTCCGCGCCGAAGACGGCAGGCCGGTGACGGCGCAGGATATCTCCCCGTTCATCACCAACCTGCCGAACGGCGCGGATACCACCCGTTTTTCCACCACAAACGCCTCGGGCTCGACCTCGCAGGCGGCGAACGTCGTCGAGGCACTGCAAGCTGGCGCAACCGCCTTGCTTATCGACGAAGACACCTCCGCCACCAACTTCATGCTCAGAGACTCCGTGATGGGCCAGCTCATCGCGGATAATCGGGAGCCGATTACGCCGCTGAGCGCTCGCGTGCGGGGGCTTTACGTTCGGCGCGGCGTGTCGACGGTGCTCGTCGCCGGTGGTTCCGGTACGTTTTTGGGGCTTGCGGATACGGTCATCGTCATGCATGCGTACACGCCCGCCAATGTGACCGTCCGCGCGCACGAGATTGGCCGGGGCCACGCACCAGCGCAGTTGCCGGTGTCTGCGGAGATGTTCGGCCCCGATGTGCGCCGCCTGATCGGACCGCAGTTTAAGCACGGCCCGAAACCGCCGAAGGCGCGCGGGGTGGAGACGATCACCGTTGGGAAAAGTGCTATTGACCTGCGGGGTCTCTCGCAACTCGCCGGGGCTCCGCAGGTGGCTGCGATCGCGCTCGCGCTCCAGCGGATCGATACCTTGGCCGACGGCGGGGCATTGCTTGCCGACGTCGCCGACGTTCTGTGTAAAGAGCTCGCCGCGGGCCTCGAGATGCTCGCGCCGGGACGCGTGCACCCGGGGCACCTCGCATTGCCGCGCCGTTTCGAGATACTCGCTGCGGTCAATCGCTTCCGAAACCTGCGCGTCGAATAAGGCGGCTAGAATACGCCGTGTGCTGCGTAAAAGGCAATTTCTCACAAACTGTTGACGAAACGAACGATATGCGTTAGCGTTGTTCGCATGTTTACTAACGAAGCAATCGCAAATTACTTCTCGCTCCGTAACGACGGCATGGCGCTCGTCGCCTGGGTTGCGGAGGAGGGAAAGACCTACGACGACCTCATTGCCCTTGATATCCCCGACGACTACGCGACCGACCTCATAGAACTCGCCGAACTCTTTTACGGTCCGGTGTCCCACTCGAGATATCAAAAACGATGTCGGGAGTCGGCGCGGCGGTTGCGTTTCTGTGTGGAGACGTTGGCCGTCGTGAAGCAGGCCTCGCGCAACATAAAAGATGCGAACGCGCGCTGGCGATTCCGGGAGGAACTGTGCCAGATAGCTGGGGATACGCAGACTGTGCGACGGGCCGCGCGCCGCATCAAGGGCAAGTACCAGCCGAAGAAGCCGCTTGTCGACGGCCTGCGCACGCGCCGCGTCGGCGACAAAATCACCATGTCGATTACCGGGCCGTCGAAAGACGTCCAGCCGCTCGTGACCACGCTGAAAAACGCGAAAGACGAGGACGGCCGTCCGCTTGATCCGGTCGAGTGGATGCGAACGCACCGGCCTATCGTGCAAAGCGATATCACCACGCACGCCGTGCTCAGTGTGCACGACATCGTCCGCGTCATCCACGGCGAGGGCGACGATGTGCTCGTCGAGCTTACCGACGGCACCATTCTCACCGGTGCCGAAATCGTCGAGCGAGAGCTGCGCGAACAGTGTCTGATCACGCTGACCGGGCCTACACTCGGCCCGATCAACACCTACGACGGGCGGATCGCCACCTACAAGCAGCGCCGCGCCTGCGACGCGGAATCGCAAACCTGCTGCTGGCCCGGCTGCAACTGTCCTTCCGAGGAGTGCGAAGCGCACCACCTCACCGAGCACGTCCGCGGCGGCGAAACCAAGCCGGAAAACCTCTGTTGGCTGTGCCCGTATCACAACGGCGTCAACGGACAGAAGGGCTTCGGGCGCATGGAGCGGATTAACGGCAAGCTCGCGTGGGTCTCGGACGCGACCGGCAAGGCCCGCTTCGTGGAGGACGAGCGGCGCGAGCGGCGTGCCGACCTTGCCGAGTACCGCGAAGCCGACGCCGCGCGCAAACGGACGAAAGGCCGACACCTGCACGCGGTGCAACCGGAAGGCGCGCACTAGCGTCACACGGTTTGCGGGGTGCGCCGGGTAAGATTGCGGTCTATGAGCACTTTCTTCCCCGATGAAGCCGACCTGCCCGACGACGCGAACGCCGGTGCCGCCGGGTTTACCAACACCCCGGAGGGCTTCCGCTCAGGCTTCGTCAGTTTCGTCGGCCGCCCCAATACGGGGAAGTCAACGCTGACGAACGCGCTGGTGGGGGAGAAGGTCGCGATCATGGCCGATCAGCCGGAGACGACGCGGCGGCCGATTCGCGGCATCGTGAACCGGGACGACGCGCAGGTCATCCTCGTCGACACGCCGGGCATGCACCGTCCCCGCACCCTGCTCGGCGAGCGGCTCAATGACGTGGTGAAAGACACGTTTGCCGACGTCGACGTCATCGGCTTCACCGTCCCCGCCGACGAGAAAATCGGCCCCGGCGACCGCTACATCCTCGACCAGATCCGCCGTATCAAGCCGAAGACGCCAGTGGTGGGCATTGTGACCAAGCTGGACAAGGCGTCGCGCGACACCGTCGGCGAGCGCTTGCTCGAGCTGCACGAGCTGCTCGGCCCCGACAGCGAGGTTGTGCCCGTGTCTGCAACCGGCGGCGTGCAAACGGAGGTGCTGCTCGACGTGTTAGTTAGCCAGCTGCCTGAGGGCCCGCGGTTCTACCCCGTCGGCGACGTCACCGACGAGGGGATCGAGGCGCGCATCGCGGAGCTGATCCGCGAGGAGGCGCTGCAGGGGCTTCGCGACGAGTTGCCGCACTCGGTCGCCGTCCAAGTCGATGAGATGGTGCCCGACCCAGACAACCCGGACCGGACCATGATCTACGCGGTGATCTACCTCGAACGGCCTGGCCAACAGCGCATCCTCGAAGGCCCCGGCGGCCGCCGCCTGTCGGGCATTACCCACCGCGCACGCAAGCAGATCATTGAGCTCGTTGGCCGCAACGTGTACTTGGATCTGCGGATCAAGGTGCTGAAGAACTGGCAGCAGGACCCGAAGGCGTTGGGTCGTCTTGGCTTCTAGGCGTCGAGGGGGCTCGCGCCCGTCGTGGCGCGACCGGGCGTTCGTGGTGCGAACCTACGATTTCGGCGAGGCCGACCGCGTTATTGTGCTGCTCACGCGCACGCACGGGCTGGTCCGCGGCGTCGCCAAGGGCGTGCGGAAATCGCGGTCCAGGTTCGGTTCGCGGCTGCAACCTTTCGTCGACCTCGACGTGCAGGTTTACCCAGGCCGCGGCCTGTCCACGATCACCGCCGCCGACACCGTCGCGTACCACGGCGCGCACATCATCGAAGACTTCGAGCGCTACGCGGCGGCCTGCGCGGTGCTAGAAACGGCGGAGAAGCTGACCTACGAAGAGGGCGACGCCGTACTGTTTGACCTGGTCAAAAACGCGATCGCGCAACTGCAAACGGCCGACGACCCGACGCAGGTCCTCGACGCGTTCATCTTGCGCGCCACCGAACACGCCGGCTGGGGGCTTTCTCTCTACAACTGCGCGAACTGCGAGCGGCCCGGCCCGCACCACGCGTTCCACGCGGCGGTAGGCGGGGCGGTATGTACCAACTGCCGCCCGCCCGGCTCGCTCGAGGTGGACCCGGAAACGCTACACGCGATGTGGCTCATCGCCAACGGCTACGCGTACGCGCCCGCCACGCCGCACGCAGGTGCGAGCGCGACGGTGCTGGCCCAAGTCCACCGCGCCACCACCGCGCACCTGCAGTACCACCTGGAGGCCGGGTTGAAGAGCTTGCGGATGATGGAACAGGCATAATGGGGGAATGACTTCGCGCCAGATCGACCCTGAATTCACCCCCCGCCACATCGCGCTCGTCATGGACGGCAACGGCCGTTGGGCGCAGCAGCGCGGGCTTAAGCGCACGGAAGGCCACAAGCAGGGCGAGGCGGTGCTGATGGACTGCGTGGATGCGTGCATCGAGATGGGCACGGTCGAGTGGCTGTCGGCGTACGCGTTTTCCACCGAAAACTGGCGGCGCGCGGCCTCCGAGGTCCGCTTCATCCTGGGCTTCTCCCGCGACGTGCTGCACCGCCAGCGCGACGAGCTGCACGAGAAGAACGTCCGCATCGTGTGGGCGGGACGCAGGCCGCGGCTGTGGCGCTCGGTGCTGCGCGAACTCGAGGCCGCAGAAGAGCTCACGCAGGACAACACCGGCCTGACCCTGGCCATGTGTATCAACTACGGGGGCCGCGCCGAGATCATCGACGGGGTGCGCACACTCGCCGCCGACGCCCGCGACGGGAAGATCCGCCCGCAGGACATCACCGAGAAGTCGTTCGCCCAGTACCTCTACCGCCCCGACATGCCGGACGTGGACCTGTTCCTGCGCCCGAGCGGGGAGAAGCGCACGTCGAACTTCCTGCTTTGGCAGTCGGCGTATGCAGAGATGGTCTACCAGGACAAACTCTTCCCGGATTTCACCAAGGACGACCTGTTCGACGCGGTCTACGAGTACGCGAAGCGCGATCGCCGCTTCGGCGGTGCGGTGGACAAGTTCGCCGACAAGTAGCGCTACTCGCCGCCCTTCCCCGTGCACGGCGCGCAGACGCCGTAGATCTCGGCGTCGTGGGCGACGAGCTCGTAGCCAAACGCGTCCGCGGTGTCTTTCGCCCACGACTCGATGGGCCCGCCGTCGATTTCCTCGCTGCGCCCGCACTTGGTGCAGACCAGGTGGTGGTGATGGTGCTCGGTGAGGCAGTGCCGGTAGAGCGTTTCACCCTCGGAGTTCTGCAGAACGTCGACGGCGTCGATCTCCGCCAGCGACTGCAAGGTGCGGTAGACGGTGGTCAGCCCCACCTTTTCGCCGCGGGCGTGGAGTTCCTGGTGGATGTCTTTCGCGGTGGCGAACTTATCGACGTCGCGCAGCGTCTCAACAATTGCCGTCCGCTGGCGCGTCATCCGCGGGCCGAGCTTGGGGATCGGTTCCTTCGGGGTGCTGGTACGTCGCTGCTGTGCCATACCTGTCTACCGTAGCCCTACTGTCTAGGGCGCGGGATTCATGGTATTTATCTCGGCTGTGGAGCTTCCCATACTCCTCGATGGGAATGGCGGAGCTGATGTACGTTAGCCGCGGCGGCTCGAGTTTGCGCGGCTGCTGCAGTTTCGGGGCTGGCTGCGCATTCTTCGTCTTCCGTGCTTTCTTCGCCCGCTTGCTCTTGCCAGGCGGCGTGGGCAGGGTGTCTTCGGCGACTTTGCCAAGGGCGTAGATGACGTCGATGATCTCCATCCGGGGCAGGGAGTAGATGATCTCGCGGCCGCGGCGCACTGCGGTCACGAGGTGGAGGCTTTTGAGTACCTGCAGGTGTTGGGAGATCGATGGCTGCGATTTGCCGAGCTTTTCCACGATCTCGCGGACGACGTGGTTGCGTTCCGCGAGCAGGAGCAGGATTTCGATGCGCGTTCGGGAATCGAGGGCGCTGATGAGATCGGCGGTCAGGTCAAGGTCGGGGGCGGGGTGGTCGGGCGAGTACATGGCCCGGGCCTTTCTCTTCGACTGCGAATGGGCACGGTGAACTTCAGTCGGCATCCGTGCCGAGATTCAGGCCGAAGTTGCCGGAAGTGCACGGTCACGCGACATCGCTCATGGTTTTCTCAGTGTATACAAAGATTCGGGATTGTGCTGGGTGAGCGGGCGGGAGGTGGTGCGTGGGGCGTCGATAAGCGAAGGCGCTGACAGGCTAGACTGTCAGCGTTACGTGTAACCCGAGTACAGGAGGCTAGGCATGGCAGCCAGCAAGATCGATACCGTCGTCAACCTTTGCAAACGCCGCGGACTGGTGTTTCCCGCCGGTGAGATCTACGGCGGCACCCGCTCTGCCTGGGACTACGGCCCGCTCGGCGTGGAGCTGAAGGAGAACATCAAGCGCCAGTGGTGGCGCCACATGGTCACCTCCCGCCCCGACACGGTCGGCGTCGACACGTCGATCATCCTGCCGCGCCAGGTGTGGGAGGCCTCCGGCCACGTCGAGGTGTTCACCGACCCGCTCGTCGAGTCGCTGCACACCAACAAGCGTTACCGCGCCGACCACCTGCTCGAGGCCTACGAGGAGAAGCACGGCCACCCGCCGGCCAACGGACTCGCCGACATCAACGACCCCGAGACCGGCCAGCCGGGCAACTGGACCGAGCCGAAGGAATTTTCCGGCCTGATGAAGACCTACCTCGGCCCCGTCGACGACAAGGAAGGCCTGCACTACATGCGCCCGGAGACGGCGCAGGGTATCTTCGTCAACTTCAAGAACGTGATGACGTCGGCGCGCCTGAAGCCGCCGTTCGGCATTGCCAACATTGGTAAGTCCTTCCGCAACGAGATCACCCCGGGCAACTTCATCTTCCGCACCCGCGAGTTTGAGCAGATGGAGATGGAGTTCTTCGTCAAGCCGGGCGAGGACGAGAAGTGGCACCAGTACTGGATCGACAACCGCTACGACTGGTACGTCGACCTCGGCATCAACCCGGATAACCTGCGCCTCTACGAGCACCCGCAGGAGAAGCTGTCCCACTACTCCAAGCGCACCGTCGACATCGAGTACGCCTACGAGTTCGCCGGCTCGAAGTGGGGCGAGCTCGAGGGCGTGGCTAACCGCACCGACTACGACCTGAAGACCCACGCCGAGGCCTCCGGCGAGGACCTGTCCTACTACGACCAGCAGAACGAGGAGCGCTGGATCCCGTACTGCATCGAGCCCGCCGCCGGTCTCGGCCGCGCGATGATGGCGTTCCTCATCGACGCCTACCACGAGGAAGAGGCCCCGAACGCGAAGGGCGGCACCGACACCCGCGTCGTACTGAAGCTGGACCGCCGCCTCGCGCCGGTGAAGGTCGCCGTCCTGCCGCTGTCGAAGAAGTCGGAGCTCGCCGAGCCCGCCCAGGAGCTCGCGACCAAGCTGCGTCAGCACTGGAACGTCGACTTCGACACCTCCGGCGCGATCGGCCGCCGCTACCGCCGCCAGGACGAGACCGGTACCCCGTTCTGCGTCACCTACGACTTCGACTCGCTCGAGGACGGCGCCGTCACCGTGCGCGAGCGCGACACGATGGAGCAGGAGCGCGTGAAGATCGACGAGCTCGAGGCGTACCTGGCCGCCCGCCTGATCGGCTGCTAATGCATTACGTCAGCTGGGATCGCACCGACCGCGACAACTTGAAGCTGCTCGCCGAGGCAGGCCCCGAGGTTCTCGGCGTGTTCACGCACGAGCGGGCGAACGTCGGCGGCGAGCAGTGGGACCTGGTCGTGTCGCCGGAGTCCGGCGCGGTGGCCACGCGCGATGGCGTGGAGATTGTGCGCGCGCACGACTCGCTGAAGCGCTCGCGCCAGATTGCCGTCGAGGTTGAGGGACGTCGCTACGAGTTTGTGGGCGAGACGTCACAAAACTGGATCGTCGACGACGCCAACGGCACCAAGGTCGCGCAGTTCACGTCCGATCACAACGGCGTGCGCAAGGCCATCTTGGAGTTCGAGGGCGAGACGAGCCTGCCGCTTGTCGACGTCGCGTCGCTGGCCTGGATCTCCCGAGAAATCCTCGAAGCACGCAAACTCGTCTCCTCCAACGTGCTGATCGCGACGCTGCTGCTGTTCTCGCTCGTCGCCGTCATGGTTTTCGTGCTGTGATCTGGCGCGAGCATACGCTGTACCGGGGGCAGGACGCGGTCGCGGACGTTGATGTAGACGGCGACCGCGATGTCCTGCGCTTCGGCTGCCACACGCTGCGCTTTCGCAGCATGAACCCGGCGCACCTGCGCGCCGAGAGCGCCGACGGCGAGGAGTTCGCGGTGCGGAAGCGGTCGCTGACGGTGTCGCGCTACACCGCGCACTGCGGGGACCGCGACTACACGTTGACCCGGGTCGGCATGCGCGGGCGCAGGGAAATACGCGACGCGGCAGGCGAGCTGTGCGCGGTGACCACGCCGAAAGCAGATGGCTCGCTCGAGGTGGAACTGCACTCGGCCCTCACGCTGGACTTGGTGTTCATCACGTGGTCGCTGACCTACGTGGATGCGGCCGTGCGCCGGACCTACTACTAGTTGCCGCGCGGGTCTGCGGCGACGACGTCTTCGCCTTGGCGGGCAGCGCGGGCGATCTCTCGGAGCAGGTCGCGGATGGTGGGGGAGGCGGAGCAGCGGGCGAGCGACTCGAGTTCGCTGATCTCGGTGCCAGTGAGCTTGTGGCTCAGTAACGAGCGCATTGCACTGACTCCTTCCTCTTAGTCCGGTCTTACTTTCTCAGATTACGACCATTTCGCGGCGTCGGCAACGTTTCATGCAGGAAACTAGAACGTGCCGCCGCGGCTGACGTTGCCGCCACCGCCGCCGGAAAATCCGCCGCCTCCGCCGAATCCTCCGCCGCCGCCGCGGTGGCCGCCGCCTCCGCCGCCGGAGAAGATCGCCGCCCACATCGCGGCGCGGGCGACGTCGCTGGCGGTCTGGCGGTTGCGCTGGGCCCGGTAGTTGTCCACGTCGTCCTTGGCGGCCTGGTGGGCGCGCCGGGCGGTGTCGGTGGCGGCGCGGGCGTAGTCGATGGCGTTGCGCGTGTCGTCGACGCGGCGCCGGTGCGCCTCGGCGTACTGGCGCTGGGACTCGGCGAGCAGCGAGCGCGCGTGCGAGCCGATGATGCGGCCGCGGGAGCGGATGAGGTCCTCGGCAGACTGGATTTGGCTGGTGGCCACCCGCATCTGCTGGTCGAAGAGCTGCAGCGCGCGGGACTGGTCGTGGGCGGCGCCCTTGGCGCGGTCGAGTTCGGCGTCGATGTGCGTGTCCAGCTCGGTCAGCTCGGTATAGAGCGCAAGCGGGTCGGTTTCGGCGCGGTTGCCGACGCGGTCCAGCGCGTCGCGGGCGTTGGCGGCGATTCGGTCGAGGGCGCCGACGTCGATACGCGCGCCCTGCTGCGTGGATCCCTTGACCTGCTCGATTTCGGCGAGTTCGTCGCGGATTTCCTGGATGAGGGCGGGCAGGTTCGTCTGCGCGTTGCGGAGGTGGTCCTCGGCGTGCTCGATGGCCGCGAGGTTGTGGTCGGCGACGTCGATGGCGTTGGTGGCGGACGCGAGGACGTCGATAAGCGAGCCCTGCTGGCCAGCGGGCTTCGCGGCGAGTTGCGAGGCCTGTTCGAGCTGCGTCTCCGCCTCGTCGAGCGACTCGCGCGCGACGTCGACGTTGTCGGCGAGCGAGGCCAGCATGTCCTCGGTGTGGCGCTCGCGCAGCTCCGTGAGAAGCGCGGCGGCGGGCTCGAGGCGGGCGCGGATGTCGATCGTGCGGGCGCGCACCTTGTCCACCTCCTCGCCCGCGCGCATGAGCGTGCCGCGCATCTGGTTGAACTCCTCGGTCTTCGCCTGCAGGGCCTGTTCGGCCTCGCCGCAGGACGAGATGATGTCGATGAGCATGGCGCGCTTTTCCGGCTCGGTCTCGGGAATCGCGTCGTAGAGCTTCTGGTGGGTGTGGAAGGCGCGCTGCAGCGTCGAGGTCGCCTGGTTCATCGCGGCGGTAAACGGGCGGACGCGGTCGGCGCCGAATTCGTCGGAGGCAAGCTTCAGCTCGCTCTTGCCCTGTGTGATGGACTCGTCGGCGGCGACGAGGCTTTCGCGCGCCAGCTCCTCGAGCGTCGCGGTGGGCAGGCGGCCGAGCGAATCCGTGTCGCCCGGCGCGAGTTGCTTCGCGGACTCGAGCTGGGCTGCGCCGCGCTTCTTGGAGTTGCGGCGGCTCGCCGCCCACGCGCCGCCGCCGGCAAGTGCGAGCACGCCGACGCCGCCTGCGGCCCAGCCGGCGCCCGAACCGTCGCCGCCGGAAACTGCGGCATCGGCGGCGGCGAGGCCTGCGCCGGCCCAGTCTTCGTCGACGAGCTTGTCGTAGGCGGCGTCGTTCATCGCGTCGATCTCGCTTTGCTGCCACTCGTCGCCGGCGAACACGCCGTAGCCGCGCTCCGACGGCGAGACCACGAGCACGCCCGTGTTCGCGCCGTTCGCGGCAACGGCCTGCTCCGCCCACTGCTGCCCCGTCATCCCGCCGAGCGAGGACACGTAGACGATCCGCAGCGACAGGTGCTTCTCCTTCGACACGTTGTTCACGGCCTGCTCGAGTTCGGCGCGTTCGGCGTCGGTGAGCACGCCGGCGTCGTCGGTCACGGGCGCGGTGAGCAAGGCGGGCGCACTTGCGGCGGCGGCGGGGGCTTGGGCGTGCGCGGGGGCGTCGAGAAGCACAGGTGCCGCGATGAGGGAGGCGGCGGCGAGGATACGAAGGTAGCGCGAATACATGCCCACCAGCGTAACCGTTACGCTGGGTGTCGTGTACACCTACAACTCCGACGACGTGGCGCGCCGCGCGCCCGAGGCCGTCAAGGAGGCGCAGCTTGCGCCCGGCCACGACACCCGCGACGTCTTCGCGCGCGACCGGGCGCGCGTGCTGCACTCCGCCGCGCTGCGCCGACTCGCCGACAAGACGCAGGTCGTCGGCCCCCGTGACGGGGACACGCCGCGCACGCGCCTGACGCACTCGCTCGAGGTCGCGCAGATCGCCCGCGGCATCGGCGCCGGGCTCGGCCTGCACCCCGACCTGTGCGAAATGGCCGGCCTGACCCACGACATCGGCCACCCGCCGTACGGCCACAACGGCGAAAACGCGCTCAACGCGTGCGCCCCGTGCGGCTTCGAAGGCAACGCGCAAACGCTGCGCATCCTCGCCCGCCTCGAGCCCAAAGTGCTTGTCGACGCCACGTCATACGGCCTCAACCTCACCCGCGCCAGCCTCGACGCGGCCGTGAAGTACCCGCGGACCCGCACCAACGCCGACGGCACGGTCAACCGCAAGTACTCGGCCTACGACGAGGACGCTGACGTGCTCGCCTGGGCGCGCGTCGGGCACAACGATGAACGCCCGCCGATGGAGGCGCAGGTGATGGATTTCTCAGACGACATCGCCTATTCCGTGCACGACGTGGAAGATGGCATCGTGTCGGGGCGCGTGTCGCTTAAGGTGCTGTGGGACTTCGTGGAGCTGGCGGCGCTGGCGGAAAAGGGCGCGGCCGCGTTCGGAGGTACGGCGGACTCGCTCATCGACGCCGCCGACCGGCTGCGCTCTATGCCCGCGATCGCCGCGGCCGCCGACTTCGACTTCACGCTGCAGTCCTGGACGGGGCTCAAGGCGCTGACATCGCAGTTGGTGGGGCGTTACGTCGGCGGGGTCACGCAGGCGACGCTTGCAGACGAGGCGAACCAGGCGCTTTCCACCGGGCTCGGCCGGCAGCACGGGGACCTGGTGATCCCGCCGGATGTGGAGGCCGAGGTCCGCCTGCTCAAGACGGTCGCCGTGCTCTACGTCATGGACGTGCCTGCGCACCTGGCGCGGCAGGACAGGCAGCGCGAGCGGATCTTCCGTGTCCACGAGTACTTGCGCGCGGGCGCGCCGGGCACGCTCGACACCATCTTCCGCACCTGGTTCGAGGCAGCGGACACCGATATGGAGCGCGAGCGGGTGATTGTGGACCAGATCGCGTCGATGACGGAGTCGCGCCTGGAGCGGCTGGCGAAGAAGGCCGCCGCGTTCGACGGGTTCTTCTAGCGGCGCTAGAGCAGCGCCGCGATTTGCTCAAGCGCGGCGCGGGTGCCGATCTCGCCCGGCAGCCACGGCAGCTCAAGCACCGGGACAGGCAGGTCGAGCAGCGCGAGCGCGTCGTCCTCGACGCGGCGGCGCTGCGCCAAAAACTCGCCGGCCTCATCCGGCGTGCGCCGGTTGACCACCGCGCCGCCGACGTGCACGCCGTGGGCTGAAAGTTCCTCGTAGAACTCCATCGACTCCATGACAGGCAGGCGTTCGGCGGTGAGCACGATGTGGAAGACGCACTGGGCGGGGTCGGTAAGCACGGAGCGTAAGTGTTCGAACTTGCGGCGGCGCTTGAGCAGGGTGGAGCGGATCTGCTGGTTGCGGCGGTCGACGGGCGAACCACTACCCGCGCCGCCCATCCCGCGGACGAGCTCGCTGAACTTGTCCGACTTGTCGCGGCGCTCGAGCAGGCCGTCGGTGTAGGCGGCCATGAGCTCCGGCAGCGCCATCAACCGCGAAGTGTGGCCGGAGGGGGCGGTGTCGAAGATCAGGTGGTCGTAGTCGGAAGCGCCAACCAGGTCCGCGATGCGTTCCAGCAGCGCCGCCTCGTGCATGCCGGGGGAGTGGCGCGACATCTGAAGGTGCTTGTCCACCTCCCCGTGGAGGCGCTCCGGCATCATGGCGCGCATGGAGTCGCCGACGGCGCGCAAATGTTGTGCCGTGATGGCGGACGGGTCGAGTTCGATGGCGTCGAGGCGGGGCTCGAGGATGAGCGGGGCGTCGAGAAGCGATTGACCCCAGATGTGGCCGAGGTTGTGCGCGGGGTCGGTGGAGACGAGCAGGACTCGGCGGCCGCGGGCGGCGAGGCGGACGGCGGTGGCGGCGGAGACGGTCGTTTTGCCGACGCCACCTTTGCCGCCGAAGAACATGACTGGGGCGTCTAGCAGCATGAGATCCCGTCGAGTGGTGAGCGTTCCATGCCCATGCGGGTGTGCCAGGCGTGGAAGTCGTCGTAAAGCAGGGGCAAAAGTTCGAGTGTGTAGTAGCTGGCCGGGTTGGGGATGCCGAGCATCTCTGAGGCGACGAGCAGGGTGAACAGGTCGTCCTCCTCGCGTGCGGCGCGGGCGAATTCGCGCCGGTAGGGCGCTTGGTAGAACTCGTTTAAGCCCGCGCCGAGCGCGGCCAGCTTACTGCGCAGGCTCATACTCGTCGGACCACTCGATCGCTGGCTCGCGGCGCGCCTTGCTGATCGCGGTGATGGCTTCGACGATGACCCAGATCGCGCAGATGATGATGACCACGTCGATGACAAGTAGCAGCCAGTTGCCGACCGCAAACAGCGTGCCCAGCTGCAAAATTGCAGCCCACAGCGACATCAGCGTGACAAAGGTCAGCGGGATGAGCAGCGGCAGGGTGGGGCGGCGCAGCTTGGTCAGGATGACCACCAGGATGGACAGGGTAAGCCCTGCCATGAGCTGGTTGGTGGTGCCGAATAGCGGCCAGATGATCATGCCGCCCGAGCCGTCGAGGCCGGTGGAGAACGTCAGGCCGAGCGCGGCGCCGACGGCGATGAGCGTAGCGACCAGGCCGGAGAGCTTCACGCCCATGATCTCGGCGATTTCGCCGACGACCATGCGCTGCAGGCGTATGCCGGAGTCCATGGTGGTGGCGGCGAACAGGACGGCCATGGTGGCCAGGATGGTTGCGGACAGGGAGGTCGGGATGCCGAGGCCCTGGTTCATCAGCGCGCCGCCGCCCTCGACGAACGCGTTGACGCCGCCGGCGTTCCACTCGTTGTACACGTTCTCCCAGTCGGTGAGCGTCTTGTAGCCGGCGGTGGTAGCGATAATCGTGCCGAGCGAGAGCAGGCCTTCACCGACGGCGCCGAAGTAGCCGACGAAGCGGGCGTCGGTTTCCTTATCCAGCTGCTTCGCCGAGGTACCGGAGGCGACGATGCCGTGGAAGCCGGAGATCGCGCCGCAGGCGATGGTGACAAACAACAGCGGGAAGATGCTCGGGGTGCCCTCCGGCACGGCGCTATTGAGCGTCGGCGCGACGATCTCGGGGCGGACGACCAGGAAGGAGGCGTAGAGGATGATCAGGCCGACAAACAGCTGGAGGCCGTTGATGTAGTCGCGCGGCTGCAGCAGCACCCACACGGGCAGCATCGAGGCGATGAAGGCGTAGGTGAACAGCAGGAGAATCCAGATGCCGCGGTCCGGGATGCCCAGGACGGTCTCCGGCAGCGTGACCGGCACGCGGTCGCCGAGCACCATCAGCGCGTAGAGCGCGACCACGCCCACGACCGAGACGAGCGGCAGGTTCCACTTCAGGCGGTAAATGGCCTGGCCGATGAGCAAGGCAACGAGGATCGCACCCCACGTGGGGATCACGGCCGAGGGGGTGGAGATGAGCAGGTTGGAGATCACCACGGCGAACGCGGTGTTGACCATGAGCAGCAGCAGGAAGATGACCACGAGGAAGAGGTTGCGCCCGCGCGCGCCGATGTAGCGGCCGGACAGCGTACCAATCGACTGGCCCTTGTGCCTTTGCGACGCCCACAGCGCCCCCAAGTCATGCAGCCCGGCAAAGAAGACCGTGCCGAGCGTGACCCACAGGAAGGCGGGCAGCCAGCCCCAGATCACGGCGACGGCCGGGCCGATGATCGGCGCGGCACCCGCCACCGAGGTGAAGTGGTGGCCCCACAGCACGTACTTGTTGGTGGGCACGTAGTCCACGCCGTCTTCCATGGTGTGCGCGGGTGTCTCGTAGCTGTCAGAGAGCTGGTAGACGCGCTGGCCAAGGAACTTGGAGTACAGCAGGTATCCCGTGCTCAGCATGGCCAAGCCGATGAATACCAGGAAGAGCGAGTTCATGCGCTCACCTTTCTGTCGGTGTTTCGGGTCACAGTGGGCAAAAGTATGCCACACCTCACAGCTTCTTCCCACAGTGGGGCCCATTGCTTTCCGACGCCCCGTTACGTTTTCCCAGCTCCATACGATGAATGGAGTAGAAGGGTTTTATGCATTTCACAGAAAGGAAAGCCGTCATGCGCCGTGTGTTCGTACCTGTTGTCGTCGCTGCGGGCCTCGTCGTTCCCGCCACTTCTGCCTCCGCCGCCGACCTTGCGCCGAAAGATGAGAAAACTTGCTCGGTGGTGACCACCGCCGCCGAACGCGAGTTTGCCAAGACCTACGCGGACGAGGAGAAAGACCTTGGCGGCAAGCTCCTGGTGGGCAAGTGGGTGAGCGCAATCGAGCGCGTCTACCCAGGTGCGGAGACTTACACGGATGTGGAGCTTCTGGCAAAGCTCATGCCGGAATCCCTCGCGCAGCACTACCTCGACGTGCGCGATTCCGCATCGAGCGCGGACATTCCTTTCGGGCCAACCGGGGACGAGATCGCGGAACTTACACACATCGCGGTCGCGGAAGGGGAGAGCCGCCCCACCTACGCCGACCCGCAGGCCAGTGCGCGCGACCGGGCGCACGCGCAGTCGCTGACCAGCGCGCTTACACGCCACTTTCCAGGCCTGAAGACAAAGGAGGCAGAGTCGCTCGCGGCGGTGATCCAAAACGACGGCACCGGCGAGTACTTCAACACCCGCCTGGCGTACGAGCACGTGTTGGCGCAGGCCGCGTGGGACTGCCGCGACCTTCTGGCAAGCGACGCCAAACTCGCCCACATCGACCTGCCAACCAGCACCCCGCCGCAGCAAGATCCCGCGCCGGGCAGCTCGCAGCCCGAGCAGGGGCGCGCCTCCTCGGTCGGCGCAACAGCCGGTGTCGTGGTGTTCTCCCTGCTCGCAGCGCTTGGCGTCTCGCTCGCGCTGCTCGCCACGGTAGGCCCGCAGTTCGGGCTTGAACTCCCGGAGCTGCCGGATCTTTCGAACCTGGCGAACCTCCAGCTCTAGGCCTGATACGCGAATACGTTTTCCGCGGCCCGTTGGCTAGATTAAAGGGGAGAAAGTAGCTCTGCCCAGGAGGTTTGCCAACGTGAGTACGTCGCTTCAGGCCGCGGCCCCCAACCCGAAGGATCTTGCCCGCGCCCCCGGGCTCTTCGGACAGTCTGTTGCGTGGCTGGCCGTCGCCTGGGGCGTGCTGTGCGTTCTCGCGGGCGCGTTTAGCTACGACGACCTCCCCGGAATGGCCGCCATGGTGCTGGTCGGACTCGCCTTCCTCATCCCCTCGCTGTGGTGGCTGCGCTGCGCGTCCAAAGATAAGAAAGCCGTGCAGCACTACGAGGACACGGTGCGCACCAATGCCTACCTCGCGCAGTTCCTCACCGAAGCCGACCAGGTAGTCATCCAGGGGATGGGCACGCCCCACCCGCCGCGCAAGACCCCGCGCCACTGGCCGGGCGTGATCGCGTTGAGCGCCGTGCTATTTATAGCGAGCGTCATCCTCATGCCGGTAGAGGAAGATCCTGCGCCCACCGAGCCGGTGGCAAGCACCACGACCAGCTCGTCCGCGACGAGCACCACGACCAGCTCGTCCGCCGTACTGTCCACTACCCGAAACACGGAAGCCGAGGCCTCGCGATCCAGCGCAGCTGCCGCGTCCCGCAGCGCCGAAGCCGCCGCACGGGAGGCCGCGGAACGCGAGGCAGCCGAGCGCGCCCGCGCTGAAGAAGCCGCACGACTGCAGCGCGAAGCCGAGGAAGCGGAACGCGCGCGCATCGCGGAGCAGCAGCGTCTCGAACAGGAACAGCAGCAGCACCAGTTCGTCGCTCCCGCCCGCGCGCCCGAGCCGGCACCGGCAGCCGCGTACTACAAGAACTGCACTGCGGTGTGGAACGCGATCGGCAGCCCGATCTACGCGGGCCAGCCGGGCTACGACAGCCATCTGGATCGCGACGGCGACGGCGTCGGCTGCGAGCGGGACCCGCGCTAAACCGGCCGCCAAAAACGCTGACGACTGTTTTCCGCAAAACCAAAAACAGTCATCAGCGCGAAAAACAGCGCCGCAGCCAAGCTCCGAACTGGGCTTTTGCCACAACACAAACGCTGACGACTGTTTCTGCCAAAATCAAAAACAGTCATCAGCGCACAAACCCCCTACCGCACCAGCTCCACGCGGTTATCTCGAAACACCGCAACGACTTTCCGCGTCTCGTCCGCAGGCAGCTGCCAGTCGCAGGCGACCACGCGCGCCGGGTGCGCCTCGCGCAACAGATCCGCAAGCCCGTCGAGGTTCGTCGGCGCCGGCCGCTCCCTCCCGAACACGGCCACGGAAAGCGCGGCGCACACGTCGGCGACGCTTGCCACCGGCGCCGTCAGGAGTACCGGGTTACGGCTTCGGCCGTGTCCTGTTCTATACATCGGTCACCTCGCAGAAGGATTCGTAGTGGTCGTCGGTGTAGTACCACACCTCTGGGTCGTCTCCGCCGCCAGTGACGATACGCCGCGCGCCCCGGTGCGACAGCCCAGGCGTGTCCACGGTGTACTCGTGGTAGTAGCCGAGCTCCTCGTCGGGCAGCACGCCTTCGTAGTTGCCGAAGCGCGCGTTGTCGTTGTCAGGGTAGGGGTATGGCCCACCTTCTTGCACGAGCGAGATGGTGTCTCGCGCCTCCGCGGGCAGGTTGTCGCAGGCAGGAACAGAATCAGAGACAGGCGCATCAACAAACGCGCACGCGCTGCAGAGGCCGGCGAGGGCGACGACGAGCTTTTTCACGCCACGCATTGTTGCACACTACGATTGGGCGCATGGCAAGGGGCAGGATTCCGGAAAGCGATATCGAGGCGATCCGCGAGCGCGCGGCGATTGAAGAGATCGTCGGCGAGTATGTCCAGCTCAAGCCCGCCGGGCACGACTCGCTGAAGGGACTCAGCCCATTCAAGGACGAGAAGACCCCGAGTTTCCACGTCCGCCCAGCCCGCGGCTACTACCACTGCTTTTCCACGGGCAAGGGTGGCGATGTCTTCAACTTCCTCATGGAGTTGGAGCAGCTGACCTTCCCGGAGGCGGTGGAGGCGGTCGCCGACACGATCGGCTACCACATCAATTACCAGGGCGGTTCCACGGGCGCGCGCGACGTCAAGCCGGGCACCCGCAAGCGCCTGCTCGCTGCCAACAAGGCGGCGCACGAGTTCTACCGCGAGCAGCTCGAAACCCCTGAGGCGGAGCCGGGCCGCAACTTCCTGCTGGAGCGCGGCTTCGACAAGGAGCTCATCTACCGCTTCGAGTGCGGCTACGCGCCCGACGGCTGGGACACACTCACCAAGCACCTGCTTCGCCGCGGCTTCGAGGTGCAAGAGCTTATCGACGCCGGCATCTCCTCCATGGGCCGCCGCGGCCCCATCGACAAGTTCCGCCGCCGCCTGATCTGGCCGATCAAGGACGCCGCCGGCAACACGATCGGCTTCGGCGCCCGCAAGCTTTTCGACGATGACCCCATGGGCAAGTACATGAACACCCAGGACACCTTGCTCTACCACAAGTCCAAGGTGCTCTTCGGGCTGGATCTGGCCAAGCGCAACATTTCCGAGCGACACCAGACCGTCATCGTGGAGGGCTACACCGACGTCATGGCCATGCACGCCGCGGGCGTGACCACGGCGGTCGCCTCCTGCGGTACCGCCTTCGGTGCGGAGCACCTCGCCGCCATCCGCCGCCACATGCTCGACGACAGCTACTTCCGCGGCGAGCTCATCTACACCTTCGACGGCGACGAGGCCGGCCAGAAGGCTGCGATGCGCGCCTTCGAGGGCGACCAGCAGTTCACCGGCCAGTCCTTCGTCGCCGTCGCGCCCGAGGGTATGGACCCTTGCGACCTGCGCCTGGCCCAGGGCGATGCGGCCCTGCGTGACCTCGTCGCCCACCGCGTGCCCATGTTCGAGTTCGTCATCGAGTCGCTGCTCAAGGACTACTCGCTCGATTCCGCTGAAGGCCGGGTGCAAGCTTTACGACGCACCGTGCCCGTCGTCGCCGCCATCGAAGATCAAGTCCTGCAAAAGGAATACGCGCGCAGATTGGCTGGCTGGGTGGGCTGGCCAAACCCGGACGAAGTCCTCGACCAGGTACGCGCCGAGGCGAAGCGCCCGAAGAAGGACCAGCGCCGCGTCGCGGTCAAGCGCGATACAGAAACCGTGGCACCCGGCCAACCGCCCGCGCTGCAGCCGCCGAACCCGCGGGACCCGATCCTGTGGCCGCAGCGCGAAGCGCTCAAGGTCGCGCTGCAGTACCCGGACAAGGCCGGTACGTATTTCGAGGGCATCAACCCGGACGCGTTTACCAACGACGCCTACCGCCAAGTCCGCGAGGCCATCGGTGCCGCCGGCGGCGTGGCTGCAGCCGCCGAGCACGGCCCGAACTTCCTCGCCGCGGTCGCCGGCGAGATGCGCGACCTCGCCGGGCGCAACTTCGTCTCCGAACTGGCCGTGGAGCCGATCCACGCCGACGACATCGACCGCTACGTCGACTCTGTCCTCTCCCGCCTGCAGGAAACGCGCGTGGGCGACCAGATCGCGCAGCTGAAATCCCAGCTCGAGCGCATGCGCCCGTCGGAGGAACCGGAGGCCTACAACGCGCTCTTCTCCGACCTTGTGGCGCTCGAGCAGGCGCGCCGGGAACTCAACGACCGCGCCTCGCGAGCGTGAGTGCGCGTCACGGCCGCGTCAGTGTTCCGTACCAAAAGAATCACAACGCCCGTAACACCAGCCGCATGGGCGTAGATTTTAGAGTATGACCAAGAAGACGCACGCGGCCCGCATCGCCGCCCTCTCAGCAGCCCTCACACTTTCCGCTACCTCCGTCGTCGGCACCGGCACCGCGCTCGCGGACGACTCCTTCGACGGCCCCGACTGGACCGGCGGCTACTACGTCCCCGAGAAGGACTACCCCTACGACCCCGGCTACGCCTCCTACTGGCGCAGCTACAAGGTGATCAAGTTCGGGGACCCGAAGTTCTTCGACTACGGCACCCAAGGCGTGCGCGTGGTGGGCAATTACCCCTCCGATCGCATCCTCTGCGTAGCCAACAAGGGCGGGCAACAGGAGTGCTACGTCAAGGATCAGAAGATCACGGAGTTCTCCGGCTACCCCAGGACGATCACCACGGATTCCAAGATCGCCCCCTTCGCGCCGGTGATCGGCTTCTTCCTGGCTATCGGCTACAAGTTCAACAACCTCGGCACCACTGGCGGGGCCTGAGCAGCTAGTTCTCCGCGTTCTTCCGGATCGCGTACTCGACCGCATCCAGCGGCAGCGACGCGTCGTACTCGTCGCGCGCCTTCTTCAGCGCGGCGAGGTACTCGGCGTAGTCCTCTGCCGTCCAGTCCGCGGTCTTTGCCAGCCCGGCCGCGGCGGCGCGCTTGGAGCAAATAATCACCGGTTTCTCGTCTGCGGCCTCCTGCGGCCCTGCGAGGAAGTACGCCAGGTGCGAGGCGAACTTCGGCGCAAGCCCAGTCGCTACGAGCGCACCGTAGGCCCCAACCGCGTCCTTGCCCTCAATCCCACGGATTGCCTGCAGCAGCTGGTTCGCGTTGTGCTTGTTGCGCAAGAACTGCTGCAGCTGCAGGACCTGATTGGTCTGGCCTGCGGCAAACGCAAACGCAGCACCGAGGAAGTCGATGATCTGGTCGCGGTTGTAACCAGAGTCCACCACATCTTGCGCGAAGAGGAACACATCGCGGCGGGTCAACGATGCTGTGGCGTCGTCGCGGAAGGGCGGCACACGGCGTAGGTGGTGTGGCCAGCCGGTTTTCCAGCGGATGGGGGAGAAGGTCGACGACGCTGCGGCGACGTCCTCGGCGGTCGGTTTCTGGGCGGAAAGCGCTTCTGCGATAGTCATGCGTCTATCCTTGCATGTCCGCACGCGTTGGTGGCAACACCCCGCGTTTACAATGCGGGGTATGACTGTGTTGGTGCTTGATGCTCGGTGGCCGCAGATGGTGCCGGTGGACGTTGCACAAAGGCTCGTGGGTCCGCTGGAGTTTACGGCGGAGGTGCCCATTTCGGTGCGCTGGTCGCTTAATCCCGCCTCCACGGTGGGCACTCCGTGGCTGATCACGACCGACCCCGACGACCCCCAGGTCCGCGAGCGCGCGGCAGCCGGAGAGGAGATCCTCACCGTGCCCTCCCTGCAAGACCCGGTGGCCGAGGCCGTGCGCGTGATGGGGCAGGCCCGCCGACGCGGTGAGTGGGAGCGCTCCATGTCGCACGAAGCACTCGTGCCCTACCTGCGCGAGGAATGCGCCGAGCTCGCCGAAGCAATCGAGTCAGGTGCCAGCGATGAGGAGCTCAAAAAAGAGCTTTCCGACGTCCTCCTGCAAGTCCTCTTCCACGCCGAAATCGCCGCCGAGCGCGAAGCTTTCAACTTCGCGGACGTCGCGGCGGCGTTCGTGGAAAAGATGCGTGTGCGTGCGCCGTACTTCTTCGACGGTTCGACGGAGCTGGTCGACCTAGAAACGCAGGAGCGCCTCTGGGCCGAGGGCAAGGCCCGCGAGCAGGCCGAGTAACCCCGACTAGCGCGTCGGCAGCGCCGGGATCACGTTGCGGATCTCCGGCAGGCCCGCCTGCGAGGACATCTGGGAGCTCATGGCGATTGCCTGGTTGAGCGGGGTGACCTCGTCCGGCTTGACGATGCCGCACTCCAGCGCGCGGTCACCCAGCGTGTTCACGGTCGGCGCAGCAACGAGGCGCAGCGCAGCGTCCTCGCCGACGGCCTTGTTCACGTTGCCTACGAACTCGGAGCGGGTGGTGTTCTCGTTTGCCAGGCCAGCGCCGCGCACTACGGTGCGCAGGGCGTTGCAGTCCATGGTCTTCACGTTGCCGTTGAGCGCGCGGATGAGCTCGGCGTAGTTGGTCTGCGCGTTCGCAGGTGCGGCAAGTGCGCCGAATGCGAGTGCGCCAGCGACGAGGGCGGTGGTGATGCGCTTCATGGTTTCGTGTCCTTTCGAATGGGTTCTGGGGAAGCGTCGGCCACGAAGCGTGACCGTCCGCGACACACTTTACACGTAACTGGTGTGGCAGGTGTGAATTAAGTGACCGATGTGAAAGTCGAACAGGCTGTTTCCGCCCACCGTCAGCGCCCAACCCCGCGTGGGTAAGCTGTGTCCTCATGACCAACCCCCGCCGCATCGCGAGGGGCTGCGGCTGCGCCGGGCTCCTCGTAGTCATGCTTGCCATCATCTTGGCGATCACCCTTGTGGCGTGGGTTCTGTCCTTCCTCGGCGAGCCAATGCCCGGCCAAAGCCGCGAGCCAGTCCCAGACACCATTCCTCCAGCCGCTGCAGAGGCCCCGCCACTTATCGACGTCCACGGCCCCGGCCGCACCGCCGACCAGCTCACCGAATGGGCCGCCCCGATCGCCGACGCCACCGGCATCGATCCGCAGGCCGTGCGCGCCTACGGCAACGCCGCGCTCATCGCCACCGAGGCCTGGCCCACCTGCAACATCTCGTGGAACACGCTCGCGGGCATCGGCTGGGTGGAAACCCGCCACGGCACCTACACCGGCCACGCCTTCGACCCAGGCCGACTCAACGAGGCGGGCGTTGCCGATCCCCACATCATCGGCCCCGCGCTCGACGGATCGGGCAACTTCGCCACCGTCCACGACACCGACGGCGGCGCACTCGACGGCGACACTATCTACGACCGCGCCCTCGGCCCCATGCAGTTCATCCCCGAGTCCTGGCACCACTATGGCCGCGACGCGGACGGCGACGGCTACCCGAACCCCCAGCAGATCGACGACGCCGCACTCGCCGCCGCCAACCTGCTCTGCGCAAAGGGCGGCGACCTGGCCACCGAGCAGGGCTGGCGCGCCGCCGTGTTCGGCTACAACAACTCCAACGACTACGTGGCCAAGGTCCGCGACGCCGCAGCGAACTACGCGCTGAACCAGCCCGCCCGCCGCTAGCGCAGAAGCTAACGCAAAAGATCACACCACACACGAGCATTTTTGGCGAAGTTCTGGAACAATTGGGGGCTGGAAACTTCCATTCACTCTTCAAAGGAGTTGTGTCCAAAAATGGCTATGATTATCCACGCCTTCGCTCGCGAGATTCTTGATTCCCGCGGTAACCCCACCGTCGAGGCCGAGGTGCTGCTGGACGACATGTCCAACGGTGTCGCCGGCGTTCCCTCCGGTGCATCGACCGGTGTGCACGAGGCGCACGAGCTGCGTGACGGCGGCGACCGCTACCTGGGCAAGGGCGTGCAGAAGGCCGTGGAGAACGTCAACGAGGAGATCGCTGACGCAGTCGCCGGCATCGAGGCTGATGACCAGCGCCTGATCGATAAGACCATGATCGAGTTGGACGGCACCGACAACAAGTCCCGCCTGGGCGCCAACGCCATCCTGGGCGTGTCCATCGCTGCGGCAAAGGCTGCCGCAGAGTCCGCCGGCCTGCCGCTGTACCGCTACATCGGCGGTCCGAACGCCCACATCCTGCCGGTCCCGATGATGAACATCCTCAACGGCGGCTCCCACGCAGATTCCGGCGTGGACGTCCAGGAGTTCATGATCGCCCCGATCGGCGCGAAGACCTTCTCCGAGGCGCTGCGCCAGGGCACCGAGGTCTACCACGCGCTGAAGTCCGTGATTAAGGACAAGGGCCTGTCCACCGGCCTGGGCGACGAGGGCGGCTTCGCCCCGTCCGTCGAGTCCACCAAGGCTGCGCTCGACCTCATTGTTGAGGCCATCGAGAAGGCCGGCCTGAAGCCGGGCGAGGACATCGCCCTGGCCCTCGACGTCGCGTCCTCTGAGTTCTTCGAGGACGGCGTGTACAAGTTCGAGGGCGGCGAGCACTCCGCCGAGGACATGGCCAAGGTTTACGAGGAGCTGATCAACGAGTACCCGATCGTCTCCATCGAGGACCCGCTGCAGGAGGACGACTGGGAGGGCTACAGCAAGCTCACTGCCGCTATCGGCGACAAGGTCCAGATCGTCGGCGACGACTTCTTTGTCACCAACCCGGAGCGCCTCGCCCGCGGCATCGAGGAGAAGGCCGCCAACGCCCTGCTGGTCAAGGTCAACCAGATCGGTACCCTCACCGAGACCTTCGACGCTGTCGACCTCGCGCACCGCAACGGCTACCGCACCATGATGTCGCACCGTTCCGGCGAGACCGAGGACACCACCATCGCCGACCTCGCCGTGGCCCTTGGCTGCGGCCAGATCAAGACGGGTGCCCCGGCTCGTTCCGAGCGCGTGGCCAAGTACAACCAGCTGCTGCGCATCGAGCAGGAGCTTGACGACGCCGCCGTCTACGCGGGCCGCTCCGCCTTCCCGCGCTTCAAGTAGGCCCCGCCTGCTTATCGACGCCCCCTTCGCCCGGCCCGCGCCGCGGCCGAGGGGGCGTTCGCCTTCCCGCGCGCCTTCGCGCACGCATAGACCGACGGGCTAGACTCAACTACCACTATGTCCCCACGCGCATCGCAGTCCCCGAACCGGAAACGCGGGCGAGGCAAAACGCCCCGCACCGTTCCGGTGGCCTCCCGCGAGCGCGGCAAGGACCAACGCGCAGCAAAAAGCGCAACGAAGAAGCGTCGCCTCCCGGCAATGTTCCAGCAGGACATCACCAGCACCGCCATCCTGATCGCTCTGGTGATCGCCGTCCTCATCGCCATCGCCGTTCCTCTGCGCAACTACTACGAAGGTCGCGCCGAGATCGCTCGTGCGCAGTCCTCGATTGAGCAGCTCGAACGCCGCAAGGCGGAGCTGGAAGAGGACATCGCCAAGTACGAGGACCCCGCCTACGTGGAGCAGGAGGCGCGCCGCCGCCTCGGCGTGATGGCGGAAGGGGAGTCCGCGTGGCGTATCATTGACCCGCGGATGTCCCACAGCCCGTCCATCACCACCGACGAGGTTCCTGATGAGCGCTCTTGGAGCGAAGTCATGTGGGATTCCCTTCGCGAGCTCCCGGAATCCGACGTCCCTGCGCCCGAGTCTGCAGACGAGCCCACAGAGGCACCCGAGGCACCCGCAGCACCGGAGGCGCCGCAGGATGCCGAGCCGCCTGCCGAAGATCCAAATCCGGACCCAGCACAGCCTTAACCAGCTTCGCCAAGCAGCCGCATCCCGTCCCGGAACTCCTCATCCCGCATAAGCGCCTCCCAATCGCCCCCGAAAGACAGCGCGTACGCAAGCACCGCCTCCTGCACGAATGATGGCGGCGCTGCGTGCCCCGAGCCCCAGTCACCCGGCAGCGCGCACCACTTCTGCCCGTACTCTCGCGCCAGTGCTTCGCCCCAAGGCCGGTAATGCTGCTGAATATGAAACGCGTCATCACGGTTTTGCAGGTACAGCACGTTGTTTGGAAACGACGATGCGTACGCCGCAACCAAATCTGCCGTCACAGCGCCGTCAACGCCCTCCGGCCAGCACGTATTGACGTACTCGCGCACACGTCTCGGGTAGTACTTCATAAAATCCGTCTGCGGGTTCATCGCAATCGCCAGCGAGCCAGGAAGCTGGTGGGAATAGTACAACGCCGCGAACCCTCCGGCCGAGCAGCCTTCGAAGATGATCTGCTCCGCTCCAACCCGCGCAGACACATGGTTAATCGCTCGAACCAGGTCCGTCTGCAGCGGCCGCCGGCTATCTCCCGCGAACCACCCAATCGACATACCACGCTCCAGCGACGGATCAGAAACAAACAACACCGAGGCATCAAGACCCTGCGTCACCTTGCGACCGGTAAAGACCGGCAACGTGGCAGCGGCCGGATCAACCGCAGCATGAAACGCCACAATGAGCGCGCGGGACTCACGCTGCACCAGCTGTAGGTCCAGGACACCGTCCCCGTACGCGATCGCGTGGATACCGTCTGCGACCTTGCCGCTAAAGAAAGCATCAAGGCTGCGGTGCGTTGCAACCTCTGCAGGCGCATAGCGTGAATAGT
>NZ_KV817937.1:168866-185199 GCF_001814825.1 Corynebacterium sp. HMSC071B10
GCGTCTCATGTACATCCGGATCCTTTCAAAGCTTGAAGTTAATCTACCCACCCCGCCCTGTGCCACAATATGGCTCATGCAACATGAATCACCCACTCCGGAGGATCTCGCCACAGTCGCCGACCAGCTCGGCCGCGTACCCCGCGGCGTGCTCGCGATCGCCTACCGCACGCCCGACGGCCAGCCCGCGGTGCTCAAAACCGCCCCAAAGCTTGACGACGGCACGCCGTTCCCCACCCTCTACTACCTCACAGACCCACGTCTCACCGCCGAAGCGTCCCGCCTCGAAGTCGCCCAGGTAATGAAGTGGATGGAGTCCCGGCTTAACGAGGACTCCGACAGCGGCGAAGCGCTGCGCAAAGACTACCTCGCCGCACACGAGCACTACCTCGCCGAGCGCAACGCCATCGAGGACCTGGGCACCGATTTCTCCGGCGGCGGAATGCCAGAGCGAGTGAAGTGCCTCCACGTCCTCATCGCCTACGCCCTCGCCGAGGGCCCGGGCCGCGTCCGCTTCGGCGACGAGGCTATCTCGCTCGCCGCCGAGCACGCCAACCTACGCGGCTCCGCGATCCCGGCGGACTGGCCCACGCTCGAAGACCTCGGCATCACCCTCGATGAAGCAGGGGAGGGGCTCGCATGACCGCTCCGTTAACCGTCGCTGCTGTCGACTGCGGCACCAACTCCATCCGCCTGCTCATCACCCGCCGAGAAGCCGATGGAACGCTCACCGAGATCACCCGCGAAAACACCATCGTCCGTCTCGGCCAGGGCGTCGACGAGACCGGCCATTTCAACCCGGAGGCAATCGAGCGCACACGCCAAGCACTTGCCGCCTACACCGATCGCATGCGCGCCGAAGGGGTTCAGCGCGTACGCATGGTCGCCACCTCAGCCACCCGCGACGCCGAAAACCGTCAAGACTTCTTTGCCATGACCCGCGAGCTCCTCGGACAGATCCAGCCGGGCGCGCAGGCCGAGGTGATCTCCGGCGACGAGGAAGCACACCTGTCTTTCCGCGGCGCCACCGCAGATATTGACCCCACCCATGGCCCATTCTGCGTCATCGACCTCGGCGGCGGCTCCACGGAGTTCGTCATGGAGCAGGGGACACGTTCCACCCAGATGGGGTGCGTGCGCGTCACCGAGCGCTTCATGCGCACCGACCCGCCGACCGAAGAGGAAACGGCAGCCGCTCGCAGCTACATTCGCGAGCTTATAGCGGAAGCAGCTGAGGCCGTCCCCTTTGCCCAGGCGCGCACGTTTGTGGGGTGTGCGGGGACCTTTACTACGCTCTCGGCGCTTGCCCAGGGCCTCGACTCCTACGACCCGGAGCGCATCCACATGTCGGAGATCCCGTTCGACCGCATGCGCGAGGTCACGGCGGATCTGCGCGCCCGGACCGCCGATCAGCGCCTCGAATACGGGCCGATGCACCCCGGACGAGCAGATGTGATCGGTTCCGGCTCGACAGTCGTGGAGGAAATGATGGACGCCTTCGAGCGAGAAGTCGGAGCGTCTTCCTTCATCATCAGTGAGAAGGACATTCTCGACGGGATTGCCGCCGGTCTGCTCGCAGACTAGTCCTCGTCGGGCTCGAAAATCTGATCCTCGAGCTCCGGGTTTCTCTTCCCCCGCAGCTTGCGTCCCTTGCGCAGGTCCTTCACTTCGCGCATGCGCGGTTCCGGGTCGATCTTGTTTGCAATGGCTTTGCGGGTGGACTCCACCACCTGCTTGGTCACTGGCGAGTTCATCGCCGCCTGGGTGGCGTTGACAATCTGGTGGTAGCGCTTGCGGCCGGCCTTCGTGCCGAACACGTACCCGGCGGCTACTCCGACAACGAATTGGTACATGGCTACCACAATACTGATGAGGCATACTGAGACAACGCCGTCGTGGTCGATGCGGTAGTTTAAATAGAAGTATCTAGAAACTGACCCGGCTGCGAGGAATCGTGTCTTCTCACAAACCTAAAGTAATGACCGTCTACGGCACCCGCCCAGAGGCGATCAAGGTTGCCCCCGTCATCAAGGCGTTGGAAGGTGACGACAGGTTTGAATCTGTCGTCGTTTCGACTGGCCAGCACCGTGAGATGCTGGAACAGGTAAATAAGCGCTTCGGTATCGAGCCCGATCACGACATGGGGCTGATGAAACCAGGCCAGAGCCTGAACGAGCTGGTTTCCCGCGCTATTCAGGGGTTGGACCCAATCATTGAGGAAGAACATCCGGATGTGATCATCTCGCAGGGAGACACATCTACCGCAATGGTCGCTGCTCTTGCGGGTTTCCATCGCGGTGTGAAGATCGTCCACCTTGAGGCAGGCCTGCGGACCGGTAATATTTTCTCCCCATTCCCTGAAGAGGCGAACCGTAAGATTATCGGGCAGATCGCGAGCCTGCACCTCGCGCCAACTGAGCAGTCGAAAGAGAATCTTAGGCGGGAGAACTTCCGAAGCAAAGATATCGTCGTGACGGGTAACACGGTCATTGATGCCCTCTTGACCGCAAAGGAATGGGATGTTGCTTTCGACGATGCGCGCCTTCAGACGCTGCAAGACAGTGACCAAAAGGTAGTCCTGGTCACAACTCACCGCCGCGAAAACCTTGATGCAATGGCGGAGATCGGTGGGGCCGTGCAGGATCTTGCTAAGACATATCCCGATTTCGTGTTCGCGCTTCCGCTGCACCTGAACCCAAAGGTCCGCGATGCGGTGCTGCCAGAGGTGGAGAGTCTGCCGAACGTCATCATCACCGATCCTTTGCCTTACGATCAGTTCACCGCTCTGCTAAACCGTGCCTACCTCGTGCTCACCGACTCCGGCGGTGTGCAAGAGGAAGCCCCTTCCCTGGGCAAACCAGTGTTGGTGATGCGTGAAAACACGGAACGCCCTGAAGCGGTTGTTGCTGGTACCGTCAAGCTCGTTGGGACTGACCGCGACCGGATTGTTGCAGAAGCGAAGAATCTTCTCGATCAAGAAGCCGCGTATGAGGCAATGGCAAACGCAGTGAACCCTTACGGCGATGGTAAAGCTGCCGTACGAGCGATTGCGGCAATAGCAGAGCTTACAGGTGAGGGATCGCGAGTCGAGGATTTCATTCCGACGCTAGGTTAACGAATATGATACGGAGTGTTGTCTGCTGTCCAGGGAAGTAAGTATCGAGACACTCATCATCGCAGACCGCCATACTGTAGAAGCGCTTTATCGGCACAAATGCATCGGCGTGCTCGAGTTGATACTTCACTAGTTCCGATGCTTTGGAGGAAGGCCATTTAGTGAAAATCCTTGTTTTTTCCAACTACTGGCACCCTCAGAATGGCGTACCTCAACGACGTTGGCACTGGCTCGGAGGAATGCTGTCTGATAGGGGACACCAAATCTCGGTTATTACGCCTCCTTCAAACTATCGGCGGAACATGTCTTTTAAGGAATGGTGTGCTTCGTTTCCGACACCATCGGTTGCTTGGCGACAAGGAGAACCGGGTGACACCGGTGAAACCATTTTTAGGACGCCGGTTCTGCCTTCTGGAAGCAGTCTGACCTCGCGCGCGTTGAGCCAAGGATCAGTTGCATTTAGCCAGATGATCTTCGTTTTTTACAAGTACATTTTGAAGCGCGAGCAAAGGCCTGACTTACTGATCGGAACTGTACCTGCATTGCCGACTGCAGGTGTAACCTTGCTTGCTGCGAGGCTCCTTCGCATCCCCTATGTAATTGACCTTCGAGACGCCTGGCCCGACCTTTTGAAGGAATCGGACAGATGGAATGAAAGCATAGGCGTAGCGTCGCTTCGGGAAGTAGCTCTGAGAAAAGGGCCACTTCAAATGATTAAATTTTTGACTGAGAATATGCTCAACATAGCACTGTCAAATTCGGATGGCGTCATGGTTACCTCGAGTTGGCTAAGAGACGAGCTCTCAAGGCGGGAGGGATTTAAAAACCGGAAAAAGGCTCCTCATCTTTTGACCGTGCGAAATGTATTCCCTCAAGAGACACCATTCGTGAAGAAGTGCTTTGACCTTAAGAATGAAAATGAACTTAATGTCCTTTACGCTGGGACAATTGGACGAGCGCAAGACCTGGAAAATGTCTTGAAAGCAGCGTCCATCGCTGGGAAGAAGGGGGTATCAGTCAACCTTCGATTTATCGGTGCTGGTGATGGACGGCAAAAACTTGTGGAAAGTGCGCGGAAGCTAGGGGTTAACGCGTCATTCGAGCAGCGCAAAAATTCATCAGAAATGACCGAACCATACGATTGGGCTGACACCGCGCTGGTTCACTTGGCCGATTGGGAGCCACTAGAGAGAACCGTGCCTTCAAAAACATTTGAGCTCATGGGAGCCCGGATCCATATTTGCGGAGTTGTCCAGGGCGAAACCGCTGAACTGATAGAAAAAACCGGTGCTGGTGATGTTGTGAAACCAGGGGCGCCGGAGGAACTAGCGCGGCTCTGGGGAGAATTGCTAGACAATCCAGCGAGTCTGGAGCCAAGGCTTGAGGCCTATAAATGGGTTGAGTCCGAAAGGGCTATCAGTGTTGGGTCGGAGATAGACGAGTTTATGAAGAGGATTGAGTCAGGTGTCTAGCCTCGCATTTGGAATAAGACAGTTGGTGTTTCTGGCAAGCGTGTCTTTCCGAATGCTATCGGAGGATCCTGCTGCGTTCTGGAACAACTGCGTGGAAAAGCTGCGTCAGGCGCTGCCAGCGCACGGTGTTTGTAGGGGCGTTGGCAGTCTACTCTCGAAGACGAAATTTGGGCGCCCAACTATTAAAGGCGAAGACGCGAGAATACGTGGAGAGTTGACTCTTGCAGCACACCAATATCGTTCAGTCAATGGAATTAAGTCGAGAGCTGGCAAGAGACTCGCCCGTCGAACTCTACAATTGAGGACTCAGATGAGGACAGAGATTTCCTCGGATGCGGGGGATCAGTCAACCTATTTAAGAAGTGGTGTGTCTGATGCTGGGCCGATAAAGGTGCTTTGGTTCTTGAACAACAGTTTGCCTTATACAAGGTCTGGTTATACTTTTCGAACCCACAAGAGCCTAAAAGAGTTAAATGAAATAGGGGTCAAGCCAACAGGAGTAACGAGGCTCGGATACCCGTGCACGATAGGTTCGCTGGCGAAGAAACCTGTGCTAAGCCTGGACAGTGTCTTCTATTGGCGTATGATTCCGTACATCTACCCGGCGAACCTGGTTGAGAGGCAAAAAACTGAGATCGACATGCTCGAAGAGGTTGCTCGATCAGTTCAACCAAAAGTGCTGCACACCACCACGGATTTTAAAAACGCACAAGTGGTCTCCCAAGTTGCTAAAGCCCTGGGCATTCCATGGGTCTACGAAGTTCGGGGCGAATTGGAAAATACCTGGCTGTCAAAACTGCCAGAGTCGAGCCGACGCGAAGCAACTAAGTCTGAGTACTATACCTTGGCGCGCAAGAGAGAGACAGAAGCGATGATGGCGGCGGATGCCGTAGTCGCACTTAGTGAAGTATCCAAGAAAAATATTGAAAAGCGAGGCGTTGATGGAAAGAAAATCTACGTAGTACCGAATGCTATTAGCCATGAAGAGTTTCCAAAGTCCTATGACCAAAACAAAGTGCGGAAACAGCTTGGTTTAAGTTCGGAAGCCAAGTGGTTTGGAACTGTCACTTCTGTCGTTGAATACGAGGGGCTGGAAATTGCTCTTCGTGCCTTGCCAGTTTTGAATTCGGAATGGAATCTATTGATTGTGGGAGACGGCACTGATCTTCCCAACCTGCGGAATCTCGCTAAGGAATTAAAAGTAGAGGATCGGGTCGTTTTTGCCGGACGGCAGAATAACGAGGACATTTGGAGGTGGTACGCGGCCCTAGATGTGTTTATAGTGCCTAGAATCGATTCTGAGGTGTGCAGAAATGTTACGCCGTTGAAACCCCTGATGGCAAAAGCACTCGGAGTACCTACGGTGTGTACCGATCTCCCCGCGTTGAGGGAAGTTTCCGCTGAAGGCGGATTGTTTTTCAGTGCAGGTGATTTGAATGACTTCGTTGATCAAGTCACTAGGGCGGTGAGAGATAAAAATCTGGGCAAACAAGGTAGGGCATGGGCCGCCAATAGGACCTGGTCTGCGAACGCGCATGAGTACGATAAAATATATAGGGCTTTGGTTGGCAAAAACACCTAGAAAGCATGGTAGCGAAAGCTTATGGATGCACTGACTCGAGGAGAAAAATGGACGAAAAGCTTTTAGTCATTTGTAACGCCTATCCCAGTGAGCAGGCACTGTATCGAAATGGCTTTATCCATCGGCGAGTAAAGGCCTACATTCAAGCTGGACTTGATATTGAAGTTTTCTACAATCATGAGCCGGTCGATGAGGCATACCAATACGAGTATGATGGCGTGAAAGTTACAGTAGGTAACGAGTCGGCCTTGGAAGAGTACGTATCAAACGTCAATTTCGATGGGTTCCTAGTGCATTTTGCCACCCCTGCCCGTATTCGCCCACTCGAGCGGATCAAGACCAAAAAGCCGGTCATCGTGTGGGTTCATGGCTTTGAGGCGGAGTCTTGGTTCAGACGATGGTTCAACTTCTTAGATAGTGCCCAAAACGTTGATAAAGCGATTGAGAAGAAAGAGAAGTACTATGCAGAGCAGAACGAATTCTTCCATAATTTGATGGTCCAGGATGACTTGGACGTTTTTTTCGTGAACGTGTCGGAATGGTTTCAACGCTTTGTTGTGGAACCAGACAACCACGCCGAATTTAAAAACTCTGTAGTGATCCCGAACCTGGTCGACGAAGAAGTATTCCCGTATGTTGAAAAGCATGAAGATGCGCGATTGAGGATCCTCAGTATTCGGCCATTTGCATCACTTAAATATGCGAATGATCAGACGGTTGCAGCGATCCTCGAGCTTTCCAAGAGACCGTTTTTCGATGCATTGACTTTTACGATATGTGGCAGCGGCCCACTTTTTGAACAAACAGTTCAACCGCTGAGACAGTTTCCTAATGTCGTCCTTGAAAATAGGTTTTTTACGCAAGAAGAAATCCGGAAGCTGCATGCTACGCATGGCGTATTCCTATGCCCCACGCGCTTTGACTCACAGGGGGTCTCGATGTGTGAAGCCGCTTCGTCGGGATTAGTACCTGTGGCCAGTAATATTGCAGCTATCCCGGAATTCATTGAGGATCATGAGACTGGATTGCTCGCGAGACCAGAGGACGCCGTTCATATCGCGGATTTGATAGAGGAGCTTTATTTCGATCCGGAGCTTTTCGGGCGGATTTCTGAGGCTGCTTCGAAGTCAATGCTCGATAAATGCGGTAGAGAGGCAACTATTGGAAAAGAGATTGCGCTGATTCGAAAGCGCCTTGGTAGGAGAGTGGAGGCATAGTCTATGTTAGGCCCGGATGAACGAAATATTTGGGAAACACGCTACCGTGAGCTCGAACAGACGCTGACTGCAATCGTCAGAACCGCTGGTGACACAATGAAATCAATAGAAGCGACCGCTGGTGATGTGTTTAGCCTTCGGAAGGTTGTTCAGCATGACGTAATGGGGGATAAATATCTAACATGCGTTGCGGACGGTTCCAATTTGGAGTATTCGTTCACATTCAAACGGGGTGGAGCTCGAGTTTGCGGGACTGAATACCAGCGATCGAACTCCATCCGAGTAGCTGAAGGGAAAGATCGTGGAGCGGATGAATGTGTAGTTGTTGTTAAGACTAATAACGCATCCTGTAGCGGAAAGACACTGTCAGCGAAGGTGAAAATTTAAATGCCGTCTACCTATCAGAGTGAAAAGTTCAAGGTCCTAGTTGCTGGATATATAAATGTTAACGTCATTGATGGCTCGGCATTTTTCCTAGCCGGCGTAACATCAATGTTGGCGGGTGCTCCTTTTGTCGAGGTGACACTTCTGACCGCTAATCCAGTGCGTAAGACTGAAGTCTTGGATGAAGTCCTTTTTTATGAAAACGTTTCAATCCTGGACCCTTATACTGCAGAGAACCGACAGCTATTCACGGAATCGCCGGTCGGTGAATCGATGTCTAGAGCAAAATATGCCAAACTTATTGGAGAAGTAGGGCAAGATTTTGACTCTATTCTGCTTCGTGATACCGAGACAGCATACCATCTGGTTCGGGAGGCGCCATGTCTGGCGAGCAAGCTTAGCGTATATGTAACGGGTGTCTCCGATACTAATCAGGATGTTGCACCTGAGCTTTTGCGTATGATGCACGTGCTGGCAAATACAGACGTGAGGTTTCTGTGCCAGACCGAGGAAATGCGGAAGCGTATTGAAGAATTAATTCCTCTAAAGGATGATTCTCTTGCCGTGCTCCCGCCACATGTTCCAGATGCGGGCGACACCTTCGAGCGCCTTTACCATTTTTCTCAGCGGCCGAATCGCTTTATATACACTGGTAAATTCTTCAAGGATTGGAAGACCGACTCAATTCTTGCGGCATTTAAGTCGGAATCGGGTCGGGGATATGATCTGAAACTAGATATAGCCGGCGATCAGTTTCGAAAGAGCGAAGTAGACCCGTACTTCATCCCGAATAATAGGTGGCTATTGGATTCGACCCCCGGTGTCCATTGGTATGGTCGAGTGCCACGCCGCAAGTCTAGGGCATTGATATCTGGTGCACATGTTGGGATTGGATGGAGGTCTGAAGCGTTAAATAGCAGTACTGAATTATCTACGAAGATTCTTGAATACGGTGCTCTAGCGAGGCCTTCGATAATCAACCGTACTGAAATGCATGAGCGAATTCTGGGACCAGACTATCCTCTTTTCTCGAACTCGATGACAGATTTTAAACATCTTCTCCATGTTCTTCCGGGCCGGCCAGATCTTGTAGAAGAAGCGGCTCGGCGATGCTATAGAGTGTCAGGTAACTTCTCCTATTCTGCGGTTCGTGCTGACCTCTTGAGGTTTCTTGGAAATAAGCCGCCGACCGCGTATATGAATTCTGCCTTTGCAATACCCGGAAGATCTATTGATCAAGCACTTTCGAACCAAGTGCAAGGGAAAATTGTGGTCAAGGGAGGAGTTGGCTGGTTAGTTCCGGACGAGGGAACTGAAGTATCAGTTGATGAACAGATGTCAAATCTGCTTGATGATGTAAAGAGAGCAGAAGCGCTTCCTGAGCTGTTACGGAGAAGAGCGTCGGAACTGGAATCGCGAGAACCAGTGAACGATTTGTCTATCAAAAAACCTCCGAAGTCGACGGAATCCAATGTAAAGAAGCAGTTAGACGAGTCTAGGGTGACTTCAAATAGTGCAATAGAGGAGGTAGCCCGGCTTACGCGCGCGAATGAAGAACTAGAAGATGAACTCAAGCGCACGCAAGGGAGTTTGTCGGCGCTTAGGAGATCCAAGCTAGGGCGAATACAGGTGGCAGTTTGGAAACGGCGTAAGGGGCTTCACTCTCTGCCGGCGTCCACGACAAATGGTGCGTCGCTACTTAAAAGAAAGCTGTCAAGGGAGCTGACTCGCTGGAGCAAAGGACGATTCTAGAAATGACGAGGAATGGATCGGTGACTGAGCTTACGGCACCTGGCAACATCTCTTGGCGGCGTCTCTTGCTTTGGTGGGCGGAGCGCATTGAAGCGAGTCCTGAATCGCATTTTTGCGTAGATTTGGATTCGTTGGATGAGCAGAAAAAAGAGGCCCTCGGTGAAGTCGTCACAGCGTGTGGCCATGCCACAGGATCTAAGCGAAGACTACAGCTTTTCCCTACGGCTAACAATGTTTTTCTGCTAATGGAAACGATTTTCGCCGATACGGAGACGAGTTACGAGGCCCTGGTTCGTTTGTTGGCAATGTATAGGCAAAGTCTTCGGTCGATCGCGGATCAGAACTATGTGGCCGATGTGAGCGCAGTACACGTAACGTATTGCTCGGTCGATAAAAGCCAGGAACTGCTTACGCTGTCGCGGCTGATTAATGATCTAAATGATCGTTCAGAGCTTTTCAGATTTGTACTGGTACCCTATATCCACCCTAAAGAAGGCTATCCCGCTGGAAAAACGGGGCATATCGATGCAATAAGGCTGCCTAATAAGTATTTCTCCGAGAACAGCATTAAGCTCACTCGAAAAGGCATTGCGCGTTTACAGTCTGAATCCGGACTAGAGTTTGCAAGGAGCATCCGCCTCACGATCGATGACGACGATCTTTGGCTGCCGTGGGCGGTCGAAGAACTCGTTTCGATCGGGGAAGCAGCTTTTGAGCGGGGTGGTCGAGACACCAAGGCCATAGGGGTCGCCAATCAAATCGTTTACTACCCCACGGGAACGGGGCGGCTTGATGTTGCAGACTGGGACCTTGCGATGACGGGCTCAAAATTCTTCATTTCGAACTCGTTTGAGCGGCTTATGGACCTAACACCGTGGATGCTTCCGGAAGCCTTTTCAGACGTCCAAGAACGCCAATTTCGCCGCGTCGGGGTCGATCTGTCGATAGTTAGGGGAACTCGACCATTTTTTGTCTACGTACGGTCTCATGGGAATCTCTCCGGGATGTTGAAGACAGACCACTATATTGGGAAGCCCGTCACGAGGTTTGGCGTTGGAAGCTATTACGACGCTAGAAATGTGGCAATAAGACTTGTGCAGTCGGAGATGGGTGTACGTAAATCTGCTGACTACGTTTTTAGTGTTGACCCACCGTCGTTGTCAGTAAGGGGGACGTTTGAAGAAGAAAGTGGAGAGCTGAAACTCGAGGGTAATTTTGACGAGTATATGAGTCGGAGGAACATACCCGTTGACTCTGGGATCAAAGTAGTGGTGAGCGCGGGAACTGACGACGGACGAGTCGAAGTCGAGAGAGCTTTGGAAGATGACTTAGTTTACGATGCCAGTGGTTGGACATCGCGACCACTTCTTCGGCTTGAAGATGAGAATGGTGAGAAGCTCGGCTCAGCCTGGATCCGTGGTAAAGCACGGTTTTTGTCTTAAAATCGCTAGGAGAGTGTTAAGTGGATGAAGTAACCGCCGGTCATGTATCTGGTAGCGAGTATGAGAGGCAACAAAACCCTACTATTACGGTTGACACCTCGGAGATGCGCCCAGTCTCGTTCCGGCCTGATTTTGCTACGTATGTAAAGGATTTGTGGGGGCGGCGATTCTTTATATGGGAAGAAGCGAAAGGTAAGACATCTACAAACAACAGAGATTTGATTCTTGGCCGCGCATGGAATGTAATCAATCCTTTGTTAAACGCCGCGATGTACGGGATAATCTTTGGCCTGTTGCTCAAGACATCGCGGGGGATTGAGAACTTTATCGGGTACCTGGTGATCGGCATAGTATTTTTCGGGTTCATGAGGCAAGGCCTGACCGGTGGTGCTGGGTTGATGCAATCATCTCGTGGCTTGGTTTCGTCATTCAACTTTCCTCGAGCTGCAATGGCGGCCTCGGTTACCACAAAGAATTTTCTTCAGAATATTACCCCAGCGTTAGTAGCTATCTGCTTCGGACTCGCGTTTCAGTTCCCTGAAGTGTTAAAACCTACCGCGATTTTGGTTGTCCCGCTGTATTTTCTGATCCATCTTTTTGCCTGCGGGTTGACACTCATTGTCGCACGCATGACTGCTTTCGTTCCAGACCTGAAGTCCTTATTAAGTTTCTTCGCAAGGGCGTGGTTCTACACGTCTGGTGTGTTTTTTTCTTTTGATAGATTTACCACCAATACGACTGTTCAGCAGATCCTGGAACTAAATCCGGCTTTCCAGTATCTCAAGGCCGTCCGAGGCGTGGTTCTTTATGGTGAACTTCCATCGGTCGAGGCTTGGATATATATGTGTCTATGTGCACTCTTCAGTATCCTGTTCGGACTGATTTACTTTTGGAGAGCTGAAGCGAGGTATTCGAATGTCCGGTGATTTTTCGGTGGTAGCCTGTCACTTATCAAAACACTACCGCGTTCCTGTCAGCTCCGGCCGCAGGTTCGAATCCCTCCTACCGCCCAAAAAGAGGGTAGTTCGAGCTGTCAAAGATGTGAGTTTTGTTGCTAGGAGGGGTGAAGCAATCGGTATTTTGGGCAAGAATGGATCCGGCAAGTCTACGCTCCTCCGAATGCTGGCGGGGATTGAGGCCCCGACAGCTGGTGAAGTACTCGTGGGAGGACAGCCATCGCTGTTGGGCGTTTCTGCAGCACTCCAGCCAAAATTGACAGGTATGGAGAACATTCGATTGGGTCTGCTCGCAATGGGGGTGCCGAGAAATGAAATGCCGCGGTTCATTGATGAAGTGACAGAGCTCTCAAGCCTGGGGGAAGAAGCGTTAACCCGACCAATGAATACGTATTCGTCAGGGATGTCTGCAAGGTTGACATTTGCAATAGCTACCTCTCGCAACCCCGAGATTCTAATGATTGATGAAGCTTTAGGCACTGGCGATGCGACTTTCGCTCGCACCGCCAAAAAAAGGATGGGGGAATTGCTGGAGAATTCAGGAACAGTGTTCATGGTCTCTCATAGTGCAAAGACATTGCGAAGAACATGCAAGAAGGCCATCTGGCTTCACGATGGAGAAATCGTGATGGAAGGCTCTCTTTCGGAGCTTTCGCCACAGTACGCAAGGTGGGGCAAGCACATCACTGAGAAAGACTTTGATAAAGCACAAGAAGTGATTGACTACAACAAAAGAGACTATAGAAAGCCAGACATTGTGTTGCAGCGTGGTTGATTTGGGTGAGTCAACTTGCATAGCCGAACCGGGGGAGTGCCCTATATACCAATAGCGCAGATGTTTAAAAAACTAGCTGGCTTTAACCCAGGGAAAGAGACGAACTGTGATATCCGATGCTATTCCGATAGGTCTCCTAACATTGGCAGTGGATCGCTTCGTAAACTATGACCGACGTGGGATCAGCCGCCTGTGGGCCGTTGGTTTCTGGTATCAGCGCTCCGAAGACCCGATGCTGCCCCGTTCCGAATAGTTGGTGCCGCCACCGTTACCGGAGCCGAGCCGACTGTATGTATTAGTTGTGCAGGTCTACTGAGGCAGCAGCCTTTTGCGCTGTGAAGGACCCTAAGTGGATTCGGTGGCCGCTGTGTTGTATTGCAACCCGCTACTCAGCAGCATTGTTTGTAATCGTCCGGTGACAGATTGGAGAGCTTCCTGGTAGATCACAATGCCTGGGGCTCCTCGAAGGAACCCACCATAGCATTGGCTGGCGATCCGGTATCGCGATAGTGTTGCATCCCTAGGGCAGGTTTCCAGACGGTTTCGCCCCAGCGGGAGCTGGCACAGACACAGGCAGCATAGAACGACGACACTTCCAGCATCAACAATGAGAGAAGCTTCCTGCCGTAGCGGGTACACGGAACACCGATACCAACTACGCGGACTAACAACACCAACTACCCTGAATCGACACCACTTGCCCAAAAGCCCCCGAGCGACAACGATATCTCGGTCCTCGTGGACGATCGGACGGTTCGATTCCAGCACGGGATTCACTGCTTCACGCCGGTACTTCGGTGTGTACTTCTTGCGTTGCTGGCTGACGTTGAACATCTTCTCCTGCAGACACAGCATCTGTGCAATTTGGATGTCCACTAAAAGAGGATAACCTTACTACCCCCTGGACGTTGGGCTTCGAAGAGTTTCAAATGTCAGTCAACGAAGCCAGATTATTGATCGCCGGTGGAGTGGACTAGAATCTGGAGCGGGCTTAAAACGCTCTAGATCCGCATGACAACCAAACACCCAGCGAGGAAAAAGTGTCCATTAAGCATGTTTCGTTTGTAGGACTCGGCTACATCGGCCTGCCAACAGCAGTCGTGCTGGCAAGTTCGGGACTAAAGGTTACCGGGGTAGACGTAAACCCTCATGTCGTGGATATGGTGAACAGGGGATGCCCCCAAATTAAAGAACCGGGGCTTGAGGAAGAACTCGTAAACGTCATAGAACAGGGTAGTTTTCGGGCATCTACTGAGCAGGTCCAGGCGGACTGCTATATCGTCGCTGTTCCTACACCTTTTACGGATACGCATGAAGTCGACATGCGCTACATCTACTCCGCTGCCGACGAGATCGCACCAAAGTTGGCAGGAGGCGAATTGATTGTGCTTGAAAGTACTTCACCACCAGAGACGACAGAGCGAATGGCACGCCGCATCATGAGTTTGCGTCCTGATTTGGCGAGGGACATTGAAGGGGAATCCGATGGTCGTCCGGTAGTGTACTTCGCGCATTGTCCGGAGCGAATTCTTCCAGGTAATGCGATGGAAGAGTTGATTACAAATGATCGAATTATTGGCGGGACTACGCCTAGAGCGACGCAACTTGCCAAGGAAGTGTACGGGAGCTTCTGTAAGGGAGGCCTGTTAGAAACCAATGCGATCACCGCTGAAATGGCGAAGCTAACTGAGAATTCTTTTCGCGACGTCAATATCGCTTTTGCTAATGAGCTTTCACTCATCTGTGACCGATTCGGAATTGATGTTTGGGAGCTGATCGAGCTGGCGAATCATCATCCCCGCGTAAACATTTTGCAACCAGGCCCTGGTGTCGGTGGACATTGTATTGCAGTCGATCCTTGGTTTATTGTTTCAGCTGCACCGGACCTGGCCCGTCTTATTCATACAGCGCGTCAGGTCAACGACTCCAAACCTAACTGGGTGGTAGAACAAATTCGTGAAGCAGTTGGGGGACAGGTAAGCACAGAAATCACCATTCTGGGCCTTGCCTTTAAGGCGAATATTGATGATCTTCGGGAATCACCGGCCGTAGAAATCGCCAAAACAGTTGCTGCAGAGTTTCCAGAGTGCCGAATTAGAGTAGTCGAGCCTAACATCGTCGAGCTACCGCCCTCCCTTGCGAATTACAAGAATACAACTCTCGCAGAATTGCAGGAAGGGCTATCCGCCGGCCATGTGGTTGTTTTACTTGTAGATCATGATGAGTTTAAGGCAGTCCAGAAGGCTGAGTTGGAGGGGAAGGCATTGATTGATACTAAGGGGGTTTGGCGCTAGTTGTGAATCCACTAGCGAGTCATTGGAGAAGGTGAGGTTTTGTGCGTGCACGCGACACAAGTAGATTTGGAATAGGGTTGCTGTATCCGAATCTAGAGTCTTTTCTGTCGGAACCACCCCGGTCTGGGCTTCATACAATACAAATTGGCGATCGATTCCTGGATTTGCTCATTAGGAATCGCGGTGCAGATACGACATTCGTAACCTTCCAACACCGCATCTCAGTTCGGACACCGTATCCCAAATTGGTAGGAGATGGCTTCGTCGGCGAACTTGGTGCGAATCTAGTTGCCATTAGTGATCCGGGAGTGGTGACATCAAATGATGTCAGGCTGGCGTGGTACCTAGGGGATAGGGCTACCGGTCCTTTGAAAGACCATCTGTTGCCAGTGATTTTCCACGTGTTGTGGTCGATTGGGCAGGAACGGTACGTTTTCTTTGGTACTTCTGGGGGAGGTTACGCGGCTATGGACTATGGCAGCGAGTTCGACGACGCAGTGATCTTTACTGTTAATCCACGCCTAGGCTTTACACGACCGGGGCAAGAGACGCGAGACCTCAAGATTTATATTGAACATTGTCATGCTCCAAAGGGAAGGACCCCATACGAGCGGATCAAACGCAAATATGCGAAAAATCTCGCTGAAACTGTGCCTCCAAATGCGAACTTTTATGGTTTTATGTACCATAACATTGGGGATGCAGCCTACCTGAAATCTAACCAAGAGGACTTCATTAACGCGCGCCGAAATGATCTAAAGCTGTATCAACGGCTCGACTTTGATGGTGAAGGACATGTTCCCATTCCTGGCGATAAGCTTCGGCGAATCGCGGGCACAATAGCGAACGCCAATCTCTCCATTGAAGAGGCTGCGCTGCGTGCCGGCTTTACAATGTGACAGTTTGATCCACTAATTGCCGTTCTGGGTGTTGGTAGAATTGAGTTCCTTGATCAATGCATTGAGTGAGAAGTTGATCTGTGCTGCGAAAGAGTTAATCTTGCGGTAACGACCAATCGTCCGGAACACGCTTTATACGTTTGCTGTTCCATCCTTGGCGGATTTCATTGTATTGCGAGTGCCGCGACGGTAGTAGATTCGTGGATGCTAGCATCGGAGCCCGCGTAGTTAGTACCGATGTCTCGTGTATCCGCTATGGCAGGGAATTCTTCTTTGTTCGAGGCTCGTGGTGCGGTGGTGGCTGTGTCATCAGCGTCACTTTCTGCTTGCAAAGAACCGTCTGGAGCCATGCCCACGAGCTGCACCGCTGCCGCTGCTGGAGTACTGGGCTGACAACGTGTGGAGCGGAACCCCATGAAGCGTCCTGGGTTTAGTTCCTACCTCT
>NZ_KV817938.1:0-816 GCF_001814825.1 Corynebacterium sp. HMSC071B10
TGCTGGTGTGGGTCGCAGAGAAGAGAGGGGAGCGACTGTTTATCAAAAACACAGGTCCGTGCGAAGACGGTTAAGTTGATGTATACGGACTGACGCCTGCCCGGTGCTGGAAGGTTAAGAGGACCTGTTAGACCCCTTTGTGGGTCGAAGCGGAGAATTTAAGCCCCAGTAAACGGCGGTGGTAACTATAACCATCCTAAGGTAGCGAAATTCCTTGTCGGGTAAGTTCCGACCTGCACGAATGGCGTAACGACTCCCCTGCTGTCTCAACCACAGGCCCGGTGAAATTGCAGTACGAGTAAAGATGCTCGTTTCGCGCGGCAGGACGAAAAGACCCCGGGACCTTCACTATAGCTTGGTATTGGCATTCGGTGCGGTTTGTGTAGGATAGGTGGGAGACGTTGAAGCGGCTACGCTAGTGGTTGTGGAGTCGTTGTTGAAATACCACTCTGACCGTAGTGGATATCTAACCTTGGCCCATGATCTGGGTTGGGGACAGTGCCTGGTGGGTAGTTTAACTGGGGCGGTTGCCTCCCAAAATGTAACGGAGGCGCCCAAAGGTTCCCTCAGCCTGGTTGGCAATCAGGTTTCGAGTGTAAGTGCACAAGGGAGCTTGACTGCGAGACTTACAAGTCGAGCAGGGACGAAAGTCGGGACTAGTGATCCGGCACCTACTTGTGGATGTGGTGTCGCTCAACGGATAAAAGGTACCCCGGGGATAACAGGCTGATCTTCCCCAAGAGTCCATATCGACGGGATGGTTTGGCACCTCGATGTCGGCTCGTCGCATCCTGGGGCTGGAGTAGGTCCCAAGGG
>NZ_KV817939.1:0-724 GCF_001814825.1 Corynebacterium sp. HMSC071B10
TGCTCTGACGGATTGTAAGCGCACGGTTTCAGGAACTCTTTCACTCCCCTCCCGGGGTACTTTTCACCATTCCCTCACGGTACTATTCACTATCGGTCACACTTAGTATTTAGGCTTACCGGGTGGTCCCGGCAGATTCACAGCAGATTCCACGAGCCCGCTGCTACTCGGGGCAAACAACAACACATGTGCACAATGCATTCACGTACGGGACTCTCACCCACTCCGGTACACCATCCCAAGCAATTTCCGCTTACACGCACACACACGCACCCAGGTGACAGCCTGGATCCATTGCACCCCACAACCCCACACACGCAACCCCTGCCAGGTCTCACACGCACATGGTTTAGCCTCATCCACGTTCGCTCGCCGCTACTAGCAGAATCACAATTGTTTTCTTCTCCTACGGGTACTGAGATGTTTCACTTCCCCGCGTCAACCCCCACACAGACTATGCATTCATCTGCGGGTAACACCACACAACCGGTGCTGGGTTTCCCCATTCGGACATCCTCGGATCAACGCTTTGTTGACAACTCCCCGAGGCATAACGCAGCCTCACACGTCCTTCATCGGCTAAGCATGCCAAGGCATCCACCGTACGCCCTGAATAACCAAACAATTACCCAACACATACAACACACACCACCCACCACACACAGCAGCAGGCAATGCGCGCAGATACACAAAACACTTACAAACGATCTTGCAAACACAAAAC
>NZ_KV817940.1:0-3489 GCF_001814825.1 Corynebacterium sp. HMSC071B10
CCCCCGACCCGGATATAGGTCTCATCCACCCGCCAGGACCTGGCCTGCCAGTCAGGAACTTGCCGATACCACCGGGTCTTCTTATCCAGCTCAGGAGCATATTTCTGGACCCAGCGGTAGATCGTGGTGTGATCGACCGGCACTCCCCGCTCGGTCATCATCTCTTCGAGGTCGCGATAGCTCACGCCGTAGCGGCAGTACCACCGCACCGCCCACAGGATGATTTCACGAGGGAACTGCCGACCGGAGAAGATGCCCATGGACCTGATTATTCCACGCCGGTCTTCCTACTGCCCCAACTTTGCAACAGCACCGATGATAAGTTTATCACCACCGACTATTTGCAACAGTGCCCCGTCCGGATACTGCCAGATATCGGCGTCCAGGGAGATGTCCTGAAGCGCGGTGTCCGGAATTTCAGGTTTGTGTCTCTACAAAGACTAACTATCAGAAAAACTCATCGAGCATCAAATGAAACTGCAATTTATTCATATCAGGATTATCAATACCATATTTTTGAAAAAGCCGTTTCTGTAATGAAGGAGAAAACTCACCGAGGCAGTTCCATAGGATGGCAAGATCCTGGTATCGGTCTGCGATTCCGACTCGTCCAACATCAATACAACCTATTAATTTCCCCTCGTCAAAAATAAGGTTATCAAGTGAGAAATCACCATGAGTGACGACTGAATCCGGTGAGAATGGCAAAAGCTTATGCATTTCTTTCCAGACTTGTTCAACAGGCCAGCCATTACGCTCGTCATCAAAATCACTAGCATCAACCAAACCGTTATTCATTCGTGATTGCGCCTGAGCGAGACGAAATACGCGATCGCTGTTAAAAGGACAATTACAAACAGGAATCGAATGCAACCGGCGCAGGAACACTGCCAGCGCATCAACAATATTTTCACCTGAATCAGGATATTCTTCTAATACCTGGAATGCTGTTTTCCCGGGGATCGCAGTGGTGAGTAACCATGCATCATCAGGAGTACGGATAAAATGCTTGATGGTCGGAAGAGGCATAAATGCCGTCAGCCAGTTTAGTCTGACCATCTCATCTGTAACATCATTGGCAACGCTACCTTTGCCATGTTTCAGAAACAACTCTGGCGCATTGGGCTTCCCATACAATCGATAGATTGTCGCACCTGATTGCCCGACATTATCGCGAGCCCATCTATACCCATATAAATCAGCATCCAGGTTGGAATTTAATCGCGGCCTCGAGCAAGACGTTTCCCGTTGAATATGGCTCATAACACCCCTTGTATTACTGTTTATGTAAGCAGACAGTTTTATTGTTCATGATGATATATTACCGCAACCATCAATAATGACACTGGAGAAGTGACTACTACTTACCCTGACGGTTCAACCAAAACAATCACCGCAGAGGAAAGCGCACAAGCACTTCGAGCTCGTCTTAATGAAGCAAGCCCAGAACAGATCGCCGGCCTACAGGCTTCCATGGAAGAGCGCATCTCCAAAGAACAGGTATGCCCTTACGTTGTTGGCCTAGTCGGTGCAGGACATGCTGCAGCTTGGGGCAAAGTACTAGCTCTAGCAGCTGTCAACCCCGTGATTGCTGGCCTAGCACTTGCAGGTGAAACCGTATTCTGGACATGGGTATCTACCCACTGCTAGAAGGAGAACCTCATGCCACTGTGGATCATCGCAATTGTAGTTTTTGCTGGGGGCAGCATTGGCTATGCCCTTGGTCTAAAAAAGCGAATGGAAAATAATCCAAAGCTCCAAGGAAAAGGCCTTCGAGTTTTGTTTGCAAATAAGTAAAATATTTCATTCGCTCCGGTTCGTCACTCATCCAAGTTGACGAACCGGATTTTTATCAGACTTAACACGTTAAATAGAGGGCTTCTGTCTCCAGTACGCTTCAAGACAACGCTTAAAGAGTTTTATCTAACTGCCTAGCGGCAGGGGAACCGTATATTGCTTACGGTGTGAGCCCCTTTTTACTCCGCAGGAACCATTCCTTGCTCACGCAGCGCAGCAAGGTGTCGAGTGACCGTCGCACGAGACAGCCCCGTCTCCTCCATTATTTGCTTACGCGTCAACACGGTCCCTGTTTGTACATAGGAGTCACCGATTAAGGCTTGTATACGAGCGCGCGTAATCTGGCCTTCCACTCGCTTCTTACGATGTGTCTTTTCGAGCTTCGACCTTTGTGCTTGCGCATATTTACCGTCGGGGTCTGTTTTCCAGCGTTGTGCTGCTTTCTGGCCGCCTTTGCGTCCCATGGTGGCTAGTGCTTTTCGTTCGCTGCTGGTGGCTTTACCTGGAGCGCTAGTGCTTCCATAAGCCTTACTCTTGGACTGGGTGACGTAGCCACGCACGCGACGTGCCATGGTTTGGCGGTCGCGCATGGGCGGCATCTCACTGTCACGCCCGGCTCCGCCATGGGCGTGGGCCACGTTGTAGGCGTGCTCATAGGCATCAATAATCGCCGCATCAGTCAGACGCTGGCCTTGCTGGCGTAGGCGGTGGCCGACCTTGAGCGCGTGCTTAAAGGCGGTTTCGTCACGTGCCGCTTTTCCCTGGGTAGTCCACAGCACGCGCACTCCGTCGATAAGCTCCGGATCGTATTGGTCAAGACCCCCGGCGATTTCTGCATCTACGTCTTGGGCCAAGGCTTTAAATGCTTGGGCTTCCTCGCGGCGAGATTTCACTGCATTGATAAGTTCCCGGCCAGAGGAAAACTGTTGGCGCGGGGTGGGGTTGAACTGGTCGTGTCCTGCCATGTCCCTCACCTTTTTTACCAAGTCTCCAAGACGCATCACTCGGTTGTGTTGCCTGTACCAACGATAAGCCGTAGGAGCTTTGCCTGTGTAAAACGGGTTGCGGCTAAAGCGGTGGGAAAAATGCGGGTCGTGGTCTAAAAGCTCACCTAGTACGCGTGTGGTTGCTGCCAGCAACTTCATCTGCGCTGATTTGCCCCCACGGTCAGCGTAGACGGGGTCAATCAGCCAAATGAACTGCGCTTTCCCGTTAGTCGGGTTGATTCCCACCCACGCTGGGCCGATGGTGTGCGAAATAAGTGAGCGCACCACGTCGCGGACATAGGGATTTAAGTCTGCGGGGTCACCGCCGGCTGTTCCAATCTGGTCAACGTCAACAACCAGGACGGCGGCGTACTGCTTACTGGTAAGCATGACGTACTCGCACCGTCCTAAAGCCTCAGTGTCGAAGCGATACATGCGCGGCGAGTTCGTGCCGTCAGCATTACGCATATAAGACTTGGAAAAATCCCGTCCGATAGACCCGTGGAGCACCTCGCGGCCTAAATGTGCGCGGAGCAAGTCGCGGTCATTGGCGGATGCTGGGGTGTTATCCAGCCCGCCACGATCTGGTTCGACACGGGTGGGTGTTTTAATGTGCGCGTTTTGCGCGTAAGCCTGTAGACTCATGGCCATGCTTTCTCCCAGAGATGAGCTGGGTGATAAGCGAAAGTCACTGGGTTGCCGCCCG
>NZ_KV817941.1:0-2669 GCF_001814825.1 Corynebacterium sp. HMSC071B10
GATAAGCGAAAGTCACTGGGTTGCCGCCCGGTGGCTTTCTTCGTTTTCACTGTCTCCCACCGACTCTAAATGACACCAGTGTCATTTAGTAGTCATGACACGCGAAAAATGTGCCTTTTACCTGCAGTTACGCATGGCTTTCCATGTGTAACTGTTTTCGTCTGCAGATCTACTTCCCCATTTTCTCGTGCGCATATTTACCGTCACTGCGGTGGGGATGACGCATGTGGAACTGCTGGGTTTACAGGAATACATCTTTACATAACCTGTATTCCTGTAAACCTTTATTTATTGTTGCGCACGTATTCTTCGAGGTAGTTGCTGACAATCTCGCGTATGGTCACGCCTTTTTGCGCGGCGATGACTTTGAGTTCTGAGTGAAGTTCTCGGTCAATTTCGACGGTCATCTTCTTGACGTAGTCGCGGCCGGTGGGTTGGTGGAATGCACCTCGTACTGTTTTCTTCTCCACTGCCGGGGTCGGCTTTGCGGTTTTCTTTGACGAGGTTCGCGGGCCTTGCTGTGCCCTGGCGCGTTCTTTGCTGGTGCTCATTTCATCATCTCCATGAGTTCGTCTGCGACCTGTTCATAGCCGTGCATGTCTGGGCCTGGGCAGTAACCGAAGGCTAGGTGCATGTCCTCGCGTAGCGGTATTTCGGTTTTAAAGTGGGGCATTTGTTCTGCTTCGAGTGCTTCTCGTGCAGCGTCAAGGGCGCTGGTTCCCTTCCTGGCGAACGTCAGCAGGACTGCATGTGGTGTCCCGCTGACTGCGTCGCGCAGTTCCCACACGCGGGAGAGATCGGCCGCGGCAGAACGGGTCGGAAGAATAATGAAGTCACTGACAGCGATTGCTGCTTCAATAGCGTTCTCGTCTCCTGGCGGGACATCAATGAACATGAACTCATCGTCTCCGACGAGCGCCGCTTGCCTATCAACGCGCTTGGGAATGGACAGCTCAACCTCAAACGGTAAAGGATCTCCTCCGTCTTCCGCGCGTTCCGACCATTCCAGAGCTGAGCCCTGTCGGTCTAAGTCTGTGACAGTCACAGTCTTTCCTCGGTGAGCGAAAACCGTGGCAAGAAACATCGTTGTAGTGGTCTTGCCAACGCCACCCTTGGCGTTAATGGCAGTAATGATCATGGCTTCTCCTAAGTGGATGCGTCATTGCGTTTACTAGTTTACATATTTCAGTAAATACTGCTTTACAGGTCTACAGGCATACGGACATACAGCTTACTGTAAACTCTAAACGTGCTGGTAGATGAGTATTTTAGTTCTCTTTATCGTCTTGTTCTACAGACAAACCGGCGAGCATGATGCGGTAAAACTCGTTTTCAATGCTCTTATCTTCGAAGTCCGCTGCGACGTGTTCCCAGTGATATTCCTCTAGCTGGGGCAGCATCGCAGTAACTGCCATCTTGAGGTAGAAGCCACGACTGCGACCAGTTCGAGCACACAAAGTATCTAAGCGCTCAATGATGTCTTCTGGCATCCGTACAGATACCACTCGTCCTGACTTGTGGGGGCCTTGAACCATAACTGGGTGTCCTTTCACTTATTGTGTAAACAATGTTTACAGTTTGCCTTGCGGTAGTGTAGATATTTTCCGCAGCGGTATATCTCCACTGTGTAAACATTGTTTACCATAGGTTCGGAGTCGGCGAGAAGGGTCCGGACCTTTACTAAAGTTCCGGCCCCTCACTGCTAGGGGTGTTGTCTAGCCAGTTGTCTTGGTCATTGTCGTAGTCGTTATCTGCGGCAGCTTGCTGGTGGATACGGGATACCGTCTCGTCATCTGCGGTAGCGCTCATGCCGAGTGAGTCGAGGAAGTCCATAGACTTCTTCAGGCCTTGCATATCGCGACGTTGGGTAGACAGTGTGTCGAGTTCGGTCTCCAACTGGCGAATCGGGGTAGTAAAGCTGTCGCGATAGTCCACAGCTTGGTCGTAGTGCTGCGCGACTTTATCGCGCAGTCGGATTGCTTCATCGAGGATTGCTTGGTCCTCCTTGCCGTGGCGTAGTCTGCCGAAAAAGCCCCTCGTGTTCTTTTCTTCTACGGACTCACGAACCACCTGCTCTTGCTGTTCGCATTGCTTCCCGAGCTGTTCAACCGCCTGGTTGGCTTGGTCGTACTCACCGCGCAGCGTCTCTAGCTGGGCGCTGACTCGGTCTATCTCAGTACCGAGGTGCTCCAGAGCATCGCCAAAGTCCTGTTCCTGCTGCTCGCAAGGGGATGCGAGCTCTGGCTGTGCCACCTCATCGGTCCTGTCGACTTGAGCGCGAGCATGGAAGTCGACGAAGCGGGCTTCGCGCTTAGCGGCAAACGCCTGCATGTAGGCACCCATCTCGGTGCCGGCAAAAGGACTATCAGTATCTATATGGGTAGGGTGATTGACCAGTTTGGCCAGTTCCCAGTCCTGTTTGGCCTGTCCAAATAGCGCTTGAGGTGTGCGGTCACCTTGGGCGCGCACGCCTGCAGACACCAAGAGGTCGCGAGCGTACTCGGCAGACTCACGCCGAGAAACCTGGCGTATCTGGCCGTGCCCGGTCTCGGTATCTCCCGGTTGAGTCTCGGCGATGTAGAGGAAGTTACCTTCACGTCCACGGGTCATAGGCACGTAAACGCTAGCTTTATCCAGGTTGCCGATACCAGCGACGACACGGGACACAT
>NZ_KV817942.1:0-1291 GCF_001814825.1 Corynebacterium sp. HMSC071B10
TGAAGCGTCCTGGGTTTAGTTCCTACCTCTGCTAAGGAAGGATTGGCACTATGCCCAGAAAGTATTCCGCCGAATTCAAGGAGAAGGCGGTCCATCAAGTCCTAGAGATGGTCCGTCTGGAGTCTTGCTCACGGCAACGTGCGTACGAGGCAGTCGGAGAGCTCCTTGGCGTGTCCCACCACACGTTGCGCGCCTGGTATCGCGACAGCGTCGCCCATGAGCAGGCCGCACCAACAGATGGCGAAACCATGGAAGAAGAGCTCAAACGGCTACGCCGGGAAAACCGCGAGCTGAAGCGAGCCAACGGAATCCTCAAGACTGCCTCGGCTTTTTTCGCAGCGGAGCTCGACCGACCCACGACCAGATGATCTCCTACATTGACGAGTACAAGGAGCAATTTGGGGTCGAGGCCATCTGCCGTGTTTTGAAACAGGCAGATCGTGGATTCATCACCTCTCGCGGCTACCGTAAAGCCATCACCCGCGCCCCGAGCGCCAGGGCTTTAAGCGATAGCCTGCTTATCCCAGAGATTCAGCGCGTCCATGCGGAAAACTTCTCGGTCTACGGCATTCGTAAGATGTGGCACGCCATGAACCGTGAGGGCTTTCATATCGGCCGCGACAAGACCGCGCGCCTGATGAAACTTGCAGGTGTGTCTGGTCGACGACGTGGACGCACCCCGGTCACCACGATCAGCCCTAAAGTTCCGGATCATCGTCCGGATCTTGTGCAGCGAAACTTCCGGGCAACAGCCCCCGGGCGGCTTTGGGTTGCCGACATTACCTATGTTCGCACCCTGTCAGGATTTGCGTACACCGCGTTTGTCATTGATGTCTACAGCCGCAAAATAGTTGGTGTTGCCACCCGCTCTACGATGCGCACCGATGCGCTGCCGATGGAGGCACTGGAACATGCATTAACGACTGCCGGTCGAATCCATGGCGACCAGCTGATACACCACAGTGACCGGGGAAGTCAGTACGTGTCACTGAAGTACTCCACCGCTTTGGCCGAAGCCGAGATCCGGCCGAGTGTCGGCACAGTCGGAGATTCCTATGACAACGCGCTGGCCGAGACTGTTAACGGTCTCTACAAGGCTGAACTTATCCATCCTCAAGGCCCGTGGACATCAGTAGGAGAAGTTGAGCTCGCCACCCTGCGGTGGGTGCACTGGTGGAACACCAAACGTCTTCACGAGGCGTTGGACTACGCCACCCCACAGGAAGTAGAAACCGAGTATTATCTCACCGAGCCCATCAACACAGGGCCGTAAAAGAAGCGGAACCAAACC
>NZ_KV817943.1:0-10662 GCF_001814825.1 Corynebacterium sp. HMSC071B10
GAGTAGGTTACCGCCGACCCAACAACTTCAAACAAAAGCACCCCGCACACCGGAAACACCCCGGCGTGCGGGGTGCTTTCTCGTTGTACCCAGGTGTGTCTGTATGCCCCTGGTGTGTTTGTATGCCGCGGGGGTGGTGTGAGGCCGGGTTTTGTGTAAATGGTGTACGTGTGTCCCCCGGGGGGCTGGATTCATTTTGTAACGAGCCCGCATTGCAATGGTGTTGTGCCTGGTTGCTGGAAATTCGACGCAATATTATTTCGGCCTCCCGCGGCGCGGCACCACGACGGTGCCCAACCGAGCCACCGGCATTGAGATGCCGAGGGTATGCCCAACCAAGGGATTTAAAGATCCAGTAGCGCCTATAACTCTAGGGCCACAGCCTACGAGAAATATCCTTTCATGTACTCCTGCGATCCGACGCCCACCGAGTCAAAGCACTCGGCCATTTCGACCTCTTCCTTGAGATATTCCAGCTCGTCCTTATCCCCGCCGTTCTCTGCTTCCCCTACATCGTCTATCGCGTTTTCAAGGGCATACCGTTGCCATACGGTGAGACCTAAGTTCTCGAAGACATAACTAGACGGAGCCTCAGCTTCATTGATTCTGGCTCCTCTATTGAGCGTTTTGAGCAGCTCTGCGCATTCAATAGCGTTCATATGCGACAGGTTGCGCCCTTCCCACTCGACATCAACACCATCTTTCTTAGGGTTAGTTGCAAATTCCATGAATTCGACCCCGCCGGGTCCAACGTGCACCTGAATACGCGCACCATCAAAGTAGAGGGTGGTGTCAGTCGAACCGCGCTCAGGTTGTCCTAGGACCGCTTGCACCTGCTGGGCAGTATCGCCAAACTGGATAGTGTGTTCGCCGGTAGGCGTTTGGAAACGAACGCCTACGTGTGAGATCAATTGGATCGGGGCACGCATCGGAACTCCTTCGTCGTGAACAAGTTTGCTCTGAGAATACCCTCCAAACAGCCCACACAGGCAGGAACAGTGCTGAACAAGAGGCTGCTGAGTTACGAAGCGTCCTGCGCGTTCACGCGCTAATCGTGCCAAGTAGCTCACGGATGCAGAAAGGTTTGCCAGCTTCAGGAGGAAAACACCCGTCTAAAGGAGGAATGCGAGTTTCTGCACAAGCGGCCAAACATTGCATGGAAGAGACATACCGGTGATCCGCTTCCGGTTTGTCGATGATCACCGCACCGAGCATTCGTTTAAACAGGGGTCAGGCCCCCGAGTATTATCTCACTCAGCCCGTCACCACAGGGGCGTAGAAGAAGCGGAACAAAACCCAGGACGCTTCACTGCTGCCGGATAGCCGGTTGCAACATCACGACCACCGAACCTGCTAAGGAGGCTTCACCACGCGCAAGGCCCCGGCCCCAGTAGGCCCGGACGACAACAAATTAATACGGCCGAGTCGCTGCAGTCGGCTCGGCTCCGGTGACGGTGACGGTGGCGGTGGCGGTACCAACTACTCGGAACAGGGCAGTACCGAGTTATCGCAACATCGGCACCAAAATGCTGCAGCCGACACCCCGGGGGCTGGATTCATCTTGTAACGAGCCCACATTGCAATGGTGTTGTGCCTGGTCACTGGAAATCCAGCGCAACATTATTCCACCCTCCCGCGGCGCGACCCCACTCATTGCACCGTGTACCGACGCAATCAGGCTCCGAACGCCCGCGCGCCCCAACGCATGCCGAAACCGGCGGCAACCAGGCCCAGCAACGCGGTCGCCAACGCGTAGCGCAGCGCCTCCGAGTAGTCCTTGTCCTTGATGAGCTGGCCGAGTTCTTTCGCCAGCGTCGACCAGGTGGATAACGCCCCCGCGAATCCCGTGCCCACCGCCATGGCGACAAGCACACCCTGTCCGTAGACGAAGCCGAGGACGGAGCAGGCCACCATGTTTGCCGCCCAGGTACCCACGCGCGGTGCGGGGATGCGGGACAGCGCCCAGCGGGCGATACCTCCCAGGAATCCGCCGATGAAGATGCCGGCGACAACAAGAAGATCCATGGCTAGCTCTTTGTGGTTTGGCGGTAGGGGTGGGGTGAGGTGGCGTCGGCAAGCAGCCAGGCACCGACGCAAACAACAAAGCTTGCTACGACTAGACCGAGGGCCCAGATGGCGCTCGAGTGTATGGCGGCAACTGCCATGGCGGAGAAGGTAGTGAACCCGCCGAGGAAGCCGGTGCCGAAGAACGGTCCCGGCTTGAAGTAGCCCATGGCGAACGCGCCAACCGTGTTCACGGCGAGCGTCGCAATGGCGGCTGGGCCGGGGGCTACGGCGAGCAACGCGGCACGCAAAAGCGCCCCCAGTGCGGCACCGAGGCCGACAAGGAGCGCTTCGCGGAAGGTGTTGCCCTGCATGCTCTACAGGGTAGCAGGGTGGATTACTGCCAGTTCATCCCTTGCTGCTGGACGAATCGGGCGACCTCGTCCGGGTCCTTCTTCAGCTTCGGGTCGAACTTGAGGTACTCGCGGGTCTCGCGGGCAACCAGGCCGGAGAGGATGAGCAGACCTACCAGGTTCGGCAGTGCCATGAGGCCGTTTGCCAGGTCGGAGAAGGTCCAGACCAGCTCGAGCTCGGTGGTCGCGCCCAGGAAAGCGACGACGGTGAAGATCATGCGGTACGGCACGCTCGCCCACTGGCCGACAAGCGACACGACGGAACGCTCACCGTAGTAGGACCAGCCCAGGATGGTGGAGAAGGCGAAGAAGATCAGGGAGACCGAGACGATGGTGCCGCCCCAGTGGCCCGGGAGACCTTCGGCGAAGCCGGCTGCGGTCATCACGGCTGCTTCTTCGCGGCCCATTTCCCAGGTGCCGGCGGTGACGATGACCAGGCCGGTGATGGTGACGACGATGATGGTGTCGATGAAGGTCTGGGTCATGGAGACCAGGGCCTGGCGGACCGGGTGCTCCGTCTTTGCGGCTGCCGCCGCGATTGCAGCGGAACCGAGGCCGGACTCGTTGGAGAAGATACCGCGGGCGACACCGAACTGGATGGCCAGCATGATACCGGAGCCCACGAAGCCGCCGGTTGCGGCGGTGCCGGTGAAGGCGTCGGTGAAGATGAGGGCGAGGGCCGCTGGGACCTGGTCTGCCATCATGATCAGGACGACGAGGCCGCCGACGACGTAGATGACGATCATGAGCGGGACGAAGGCAGCTGTGATCTTACCGATACCCTCAATGCCACCGAGGACGGCAGCGCCAACGCCGAAGAAAATGATGATGCCGGTGACCAGCGGGTCCAGGCCGAAGGCGTCCTCCATACCCGCGGCAATGGAGTTGCCCTGGGTGAGGTTACCGATGCCGAAGGAAGCAAAGATGGTGAACAGCGTGAAGGCCAGCGCCAGTACCTTACCCAGGCCGCCGGGGATGCCGCGGCGGAGGTAGGTGTGCGGGCCGCCCTGCTGCTTGCCGTACTTATCGGTGGTGCGGAAGCGAACACCAAGGTAGGCCTCGGTGTACTTGGTGGCCATGCCGACGAGGCCGGTCATCCAAATCCAGAACAGGGAACCGGGCCCACCGATCGAGAGCGCGGTGGCGACGCCGACGATGTTACCGGTACCGACGGTGGCGGCCAGGGCTGTGGTGAGCGCCTGGTAGTTGGAAATATCGCCCGCGCCGTCGCCGTTCTTATCGACGAAAGCGTGCCGCATTGCGCGACCAAGCGTGCGGAACTGGATGCCACCGAGGCGGACGGTCAGGAACAAACCGGTGCCAAGGAGCAGCGGGATGAGGACGAACGGGCCCCAGACGACGCTGGCAATCCCGCCGAGAAAATCATTCAGCGATGAGGACATAACTCCACATTTCATGCTCGGGTTAGGGGGACAACACTTCCTCTCGCAGCACCATGTGTGACTGGTGCCACAGAAGTTGGTGGTAATAGTAGCCTGTCGCACTATCAAAAGTCATGTGTTTGGCGAAGGTTTTTAAACTTTCCCCAAGGTTCCCCACAATTAGGTGGGGCAGCGCGGGCATTGGCATGGCAGAAAGTGTGGTTAGCGGGGAAGATGGGGCGTAAAGGGCGTCGAGAAGCGGCGCGCCTTGCAGTCCGAACATAAAGGAGCACCCCATGGCACACGAACGCGCCGGTCAACTCGCCCAACCCGCCGACCTGATCGACATTGCGGAGCTGGTCACGGCCTACTACACGCGCGAGATTGACGCGCAGGACCCGGATCAGCAGGTCAGCTTCGGTACCTCCGGGCACCGCGGTTCCGCGCTGGACAACGCGTTCAACGAGCAGCACATTCTGGCGACCACGCAGGCCATCGTGGACTACCGCCGCGCGAACAGCATCGGCGGGCCGGTCTATATCGGCCGCGACACGCACGCGCTTTCCGAGCCGGCGATGGTGACCGCGCTCGAAGTGCTCATTGCCAACGAGGTGCCAGTGCTTGTCGACGCGGCGGGGCGCTACACCCCAACGCCCGCGGTCTCCCATGCGATCCTGTCGCACAACGCGAAGCTTTCCGGCGGCGTAACCGGCACGGACCCGCAGCGCGCCGACGGCATTGTGATTACACCTTCGCACAACCCGCCGCGCGACGGTGGCTTCAAGTACAACCCGCCCAGCGGTGGACCGGCTGGTGCGGATGCGACTGATTGGATCGCCAACCAGGCCAACGACTACCTGGCCCGCGGGCTAGACGGCGTGCGTCGCGTAAGCGTGACCGGTGTGCTTGATGAGCGGGCCGAGCGCTTCGACTTCCTCGGCACGTACGTTGATGATCTGCCGAACGTGGTGGACATCGACGCGATTCGCACCTCCGGCCTGAGCATTGGCGCGGACCCGATGGGCGGGGCATCCGTGGACTACTGGGGCGCGATCGCCGAGCGTCACGGGCTGAACATGGAGGTGGTGAACCCGAACGTGGACGCCACGTGGCGGTTCATGACGCTGGATACCGACGGCAAGATTCGCATGGACTGCTCCAGCCCGAACTCCATGGCGTCGCTCGTGCATAACCGCGACAAGTACGGCATCGCTACCGGTAACGACGCGGACGCGGACCGCCACGGGATCGTCACCCCGGATGCGGGCCTGATGAACCCGAACCACTACCTGGCGGTGGCCATCGAGTACCTGTTCAGCCACCGCGAGGGTTGGGCAGAGGGGACCGCTGTGGGCAAGACGCTCGTGTCTTCTTCCATGATCGACCGCGTCGTCGCCTCGCTCGGCCGCACACTCGTTGAGGTCCCGGTGGGCTTCAAGTGGTTCGTGCCAGGGCTTATCGACGGGCAGATCGGCTTCGGTGGCGAAGAATCCGCGGGTGCTTCCTTCCTGCGCAAGGATGGCACTGTCTGGTCGACAGACAAGGACGGGCTGATCATGGATCTGCTGGCAGCAGAGATCACAGCCGTGACCGGCAAGACGCCGTCGCAGCGCTACGCGGAACTGGCCGAGCAGTTCGGCGCGCCCGCCTACGCGCGCATTGACGCCCCGGCTAACCGTGAGCAAAAGGCGACGCTGAAGGCGCTGTCCCCGGAGCAGGTCACCGCCACCGAGCTCGCCGGCGAACCGATCACCGCGAAGCTCACCGAAGCCCCTGGCAACGGTGCCGCCATTGGCGGGCTGAAGGTGACCATCGAAAACGCCTGGTTTGCCGCACGCCCCTCCGGCACCGAGGACAAGTACAAGATCTACGCGGAGTCCTTCAAGGGCGAGGCGCACCTGAAGGAAGTGCAGGAGGCGGCGAAGGCCGTGGTGGCCGACGTGCTCGGGGAGTAGGGCTACACCGGGCGCGCGAGCTGGGCGACGAGAAAGTCGGAGCCAGGGTGAAATGGTAAGAGTTCCCAGCTCTCGTAGCAGTTCTGGACGTTGAAGCCCACCTTTTCGGCCGAAGCGAGGAAGTCGTCGAACGTCCAGCCGCGGCCCGCGCCGAAACCGACAAAGAGGCGGCCGCCGGGGCGTAGCGTGCGGAAGATGTTCGCGAGCGCCGGTTCACGGCCCGCCGGGTCGAGAAAGCCCATGACGTTTCCCGCGCAGACGGCGACGTCGATGTCGCGCGCCGGGATCTCGTCAGTGGAGAGGTCGCCGACGACCCAGGTGGCGTCGGGGAAGTCCTCCTTGGCGTGGCCGATGAGCACCGGATCTATATCGGTACCGAACACCTGGTGTCCGCGCTGAGCGAGGTAGCCGCCGACCCGCCCGGTGCCGCAGCCGGCGTCGAGGATGCGGGCGTGGCGGGGCGACGCGGCGTCGATAAGCCTGGCCTCGCCGTCGATGTCCTTGCCTTGCGCGATGAACGTCTTCCAGCGCTGGGCGTATCGCTCGGAGTGGGCGGGGTCGGCGGTGGTGAGGTCTTTCCAGGTGGTCATAGATCACATCATATCTTGCGGAAACTGTAGGGTCGATGGCCACCCGCTGCGCTACGCTGCTTATTGTGACGACACAAACTTCCGCCGCTGCGCCCGAGAACAACCAGGCGCGCAGCACGCGCGCGCTGGTTCTCGACGTGCTCTCGGCCGCCGCCCGTTTCTTCATGGCTTACGTGTGGATCAGGGCTGCGATCCCCAAGATCGGCAATGTGATGGAGATGACGCAGTCCATCGCCGCGTACGAGATTTTCACCCAGGAGTGGTCCTACATTCTTGCGCAGCTCATCGGCCCGCTCGAGCTGGCTGGCGGGCTGCTGCTCCTGCTGGGCATCAAGCTCCGGCCGGCCGGTTGGGTCTCCATCGGCGTGCTCGTCTTGTTCATTATCGGGCTGCTGTCGGCGTGGCAGCGCGGGCTCGAAATTGACTGTGGCTGCTTCGACCCGAGCGCGGGTGCTGTCGTGGACACGAACCTGCTGCTCGTTGTTGCGCGCGACGTGGCGTTTATCGCCATTACCGCGTTCATGATCTACCGCCCGTTCAACCGCTTTGCCATCTACCCATAATGTTGACGCGTGCCGTATAATTCGCTGCGTACTTTCGTGCGCGGGGGCACGTCTCGAGTATCACCCGCACCAAGATTGAGGAGAACCCACATTGACCACCCGTAAGGTCCAAAACCCGAACTCGAAGGGCGGCGCTGGCTTTATCTGGGCCATCGTGGCCGTCATCGCGATTGCGGTGCTGGTAATCGGCATCATCGTCTACAACGGCAAGAGCGACCGCAAGGATGCGATTGCTGAGGGCATGATCGATACCGAGGGCATCAGCGCTACTTGGAACGAGGGTGATGCCTTCATCACCCTGACCGGCGAGGGTGCTGAGGGTGCGCCGAAGGCGGATCTGTTCGAGGACTTCTCCTGCTCCCACTGTGCTGATCTGGAGACCGAGACCGGCGAGCCGATGATGGAAGCGCTGAAGGCCGGCGAGATTGAGGTGGACCTGCGCCCGATGGTCTTCCTGGACGGGCAGCAGCAGGCGTACAGTCCGGGCCACTCCACGGCTTCGCTCGCAGCAACGCTCGCGCTGTTCGCACGCGGCGAGACGGATGCGGCGATGAACCTGCGCTACTACCTCTTTGAGAACCAGGCGCAGGCGTACAACAAGTTCGAGGCTGATGACCTGGCTGACCTGGCGAAGGACTACGGCGCTTCCGACGAGGCGCTGCAGGACATCCGCGACGAGAAGTACGCGGAGGCCGCCAAGGAAATGTCGGACGCGAACCTGAAACTCCAGGAAGAGCGCACCGGTGAGGGCTGGACCCCGCGCGTCATGGTTGACGATAAGGACATCGACGGCGACCTCGGCCAGTGGGTCGAGACCCTGAAGAACAGCTAGCCCACTTTCGGCCACGTGCGCGCCCGCAGGCGATTTGGTTCGCCCGCGGGCGCGCGTGTATATTTAGCAAAGTGCTTCACGCCGGTTATGCCGGTGTAAGAAGAGCCGAATTGGGGCTATGGCGCAGTTGGTAGCGCACCACACTGGCAGTGTGGGGGTCACGGGTTCGAATCCCGTTAGCTCCACTTGTACAACTTCATACCGTTTCTACGGGGCTATGGCGCAGTTGGTAGCGCACCACACTGGCAGTGTGGGGGTCACGGGTTCGAATCCCGTTAGCTCCACTTCGCAAGAAAGCTGCCCGGCCGGAGTAGGCCGGGCAGCTTTTTCGTTGCTGTGGCTTGAGCGCTAGCGCATTGCCTGGCGCATGCCTTCGAAGTAGGCGTTGCCGTCGCTGCCGGTGTAGCAGGGGCTGGACTGTACCGGCCAGCTGTCACGGGCCTGTTCACAGGTGAAGAGTGAGCCGTAGGGGCCCATGGTCGCGTATTCCATCTGCGGGCCTGCCTGCTGCTGTTGCTGCTGTTCGGCGGCAGCTTGTTCGGCGGCAGCCTGCTCCGCCGCCGCCTGCTCAGCCGCGGCCTGTTCGGCGGCAGCCTGCTCCCTCGCCGCCTGCTCGCGCTGAGCGGCTTCGCGCTCGGCCTGTTCGCGGTCAGCGGCTTCCCTCTCTGCGGCGCGGCGCGAGGAGGCTTCGGCCTCTCGCTTCTTCGCCGCTGCCTCGGAGGAACGTTCCGCTGCTGCCGAAGAGGATGCGGCGGCCGCCGAGGACGCTGCTGCTTCTTCGGCTTCCTTTTCCTCGCGGTCAAGCCGGTCGAGGGCTGCGTTGAGTTCTTCCTGGTCGATGAGACCGTTGCCGTCGGCGTCGTCGGAGGAATCCAACTTGTGGCTCAGGGTGCGCATGTCCCAGGTGAAGGTGTAGGTGTCGCGGTTGTTTTTGGCCAGCCAGTATTGCTTGAGGGTAAGCCAGATGTAGATGTCCATTGACCGCGGCTTGGTCAGCTGGCGCAGCACGTTGAGGTCAATGGGGATGGGTGCTTCTGCGATGTGCTGGAAGAACTGTGGTGTGAGCTTGAGGTAGCTTTCGACGAAGCTACCTTGATTAGGGTCACGCGTATCGAACCACAAGTCCCATTCGTCCAGGATTTGCGTGTGCTTTCCTCGTGCTCTGACTCCATCATCGGACTTAACCGTAATGCGAGAGTCGGACAGGCGAATCAATTGTTCTCGGACGATGGTGATTGTCCCCTTGGCTCCGCCAGTTCCGCGCTTGCCGATACCAATGGAGCTAAGGAATTGGTTCATGGAGTGGCCGAGGGGGATGCGGAACGCTTCTTCCTGGCTGATTTTCCCCTCTTTGAGTCGTCCGGCGTTTTCGACTGCGCGGGTAATCAAGTACGCCATGATGAGTCTGGGGTACTTGCCGTAGGGAAGTCCCTCGCCTGAATACACCACGATTTTCCCCGACGGGGTGATGATGACGCGTTCCTTATCCTCGGTTTTGCGATAAGGAAAAAGTGCTTGGACGAATAGTTTAGAGGTGTAGCCGACGTCCTGGGCTTGGAGGAGTTCTTGTGCGGCGTCGTGTTCTTGCCTGCGGGCTAGTTCTTTGACTGCTTCGAGCTTGGCGCGGAGTTCGTCTCGGGCTCGGGGCTGCATGCTGTCGTGTTCTCCTTTCGGATTATCGACACCGCCCGTGTTGTGCTTTGCCCGCTGTCCGTGTGGAAGTGGTAAGGTCTTACCTGACACGGTCGGTGTCGTATTGTTTTTGGACCCCCGCTAGAGCGCCAACTCTATGATGCGGGGGTTTCCTCATGTTTTGAGGAATGTGCGCGCCCTGGACTTGAACCGAGGGTGTGTGCCGCTCGCGCTGCGCACCCCATGAGTGTGAGGCGCGGCTTTTTATTTTCTCCGCCTATTAAATCACATCAGTGTGACTTACTGAGGATTTAGTAATGGTGGCGGCTTTTGCCAAGAAGCCTTATCGGCTGTTTGCTTTGATGAAGCTTGCTCGGAACCTAAGGCATTAGTGGAGTCACTGTTGTTCTTCGGGCTCGTCTTTTAGCCCGTTGAGCATTATTTGGTTAAACAAGTTGTTGATTGTCTTCTCTTCGAAGTCTGCAGCCACTTGATTCCAATGGAATTCTTCTAGTTTGGGAAGCATGGCTGTAATAGCCATTTTTAAGTAGAAACCTCGACTACGTCCTGTCCTACCGCAGAGAGCGTCGAGTCGTTCAATGATTTCATCTGGCATCCGTACAGACACCACACGTCCGGAAGGGTGGGGTCCTTGTTTCATATGAAGTATCCTCTCCTTGGCAGCGATAGTAAACATTGTTTACCATTGCTGCCGCTCTTGGGACTGTCGATAGAATTGTTTAATCGACACTGTGTAAACATTGTTTACTATACGCAAGACTGGTGGAGTCTTCTCAAACTCTTTAACAGCATCATGAGCGGCGCGCGCCACAGAGAGGGAGGACGCCTCCGTGGACGCACTGCCATTTATCAATTCCATCAACGACTTTTCCGACTGGTGGCAGTTAGCACCCTTCGCCTTGCCAGTCTGGATGCTCATTGCCCAGATACGACGCGCAGGACTGGTGGCAGGAATCATCAGAGCGTTAGGCGGAGTAATCGCCTGGGTAATCATCTGGTTCTTCCTCACCTTCCTCGGCGTGATGGTTTGCTCCATGGCTGACCACTACGAGCGCGCTACGGACGAGACCAACGACTCGCCCTACTCCAACACGTACGAAGACGCGCCCGCCAACCTCGGTGAGTAGTACGACCTGAACGAGCAACAGTAGCCGCAGCCGCTAACGCCGAAGACTGTCTTTCTCTCTACTGACTACTGGTCGCCATTGTCATCGGCATCATCGCCGCCAGCGCCCTTAGTTGGGGTTGCCCGCAAATGGTGGACACGTAG
>NZ_KV817944.1:0-28433 GCF_001814825.1 Corynebacterium sp. HMSC071B10
TGTGGCACGCGGATGAGGAGGGCTACTACTCCCAGTACGCGCCGGGGATTCCGGAGTGGAACCTGCGCGGCACGATCGTGACCAATGAGAACGGTGAGTACGAGATCACCACGGTCAAGCCTGCTCCGTACATGATTCCGCACGATGGCCCGACTGGTTGGTTTATCGCGTCCTATGGTGGTCACCCGTGGCGTCCGGCGCACCTGCACCTGCGTGTCAAGCAGCCTGGTTTCCGTGAGATCACCACCCAGCTGTACTTCCGTGGCGGCGACTACGTCGAGAACGACGTGGCGACCGCTGTGAAGCCGGAGCTGATCCTGGATCCGACCCCGGGCGAGTCCGGTCTGGACGAGGTGACCTACAACTTCGCCCTGGACAAGAGCTAGTCACAAGCTAGTCGCTCTCGCCACATGCATAAAGGCCCCCGCCATATCCTGGCGTGGGGCCTTGACCCGTACTCTGCCCCTCTTCAACAGCTTGATTTAAGGAACATCGCGTGACTACGAATATCGACCACGACCTGCGCATCGAGCGCGTGGAAACCCACCTTCTCGACGTCCCCCTCTTCCGCCCCCACGGTTTTGCCACCTACACCGCTACCGCGCAGCCGATTCTGCTGGTCAGCGTGCACCTTTCAGGCGGGGTGACCGGGTACGGCGAGGGTGTCGTGCCCGGCGGTCCCTGGTGGGGCGGCGAATCTGCCGAGACTATGCAGGTGATCGTCGAGCGCTACCTCGCGCCCGTCATGGTTGGCCGCCAGGTCAACGAGCTCGCCGGCATCATGCAGGACTTCGAGGGTGTGGTGGCCAACATGCGCTTTGCCAAGGCTGCCTGTGACGTCGCCATGCACGACGCCTGGGCGCGAGCGCTTAACGTTCCGGTGCGCGACCTGCTCGGCGGGCGCGTCCGCGACGAGATCGACCTGACCTGGGCGCTCGGCGTGCTGCCGCTCGAGGAAGCCGTCGCGGAGATCACCGAGCGCATGGAGACCATGGGCACGCGCTCCTTCAAGCTGAAGATGGGCGCCGGCGACCCGGACCGGGATACCCGCCGTATCGCCAGCCTCGCTGCTGAGTTGCGCAACTCCGGCAAGGAGGTGGGGCTGCGTATCGACGTCAACGCGCGCTGGGACCGCCTCACCGCGCTGCGCTACCTCCCGCGGCTTGCCGACGCCGGCGTGGAACTCTTCGAACAGCCCACCCCAGCCCACGAGCTGGACACGCTGCGAGAGCTGACCACTCGCATCGGCGTGCCCGTGATGGCGGACGAGTCCGTCTGCTCCCCGGCCGACGCACTCGCAGTCGTACAGGCGAAGGCGGCCGACGTCGTGGCGATCAAGACCACCAAGCTCGGTGGCCTGTTGGAATCGAAGAAGACCGCGGCCATCGCAGGCGCAGCAGGCCTGGCCTGCCACGGCGCGACCTCACTCGAGGGGCCGTTCGGCACCGCCGCCTCGCTGCACTTTGCCTGCACAACCCCGGAGATCACCTTCGGCTCGGAGCTCTTTGGCCCGCTGCTACTCAAGGAGAGCTACACCACCGAGCAGCTGGACTACTCCGATGGCGTGGTGCGCCTGCCCGAAGGTCCGGGACTCGGGCTCGAGCCGGACTGGGACAAGATCGAGCACTTCACGCGGCAATGATTTTTGAGTGCCAGGTCCTTCGCGTAGTCGGGTGATCTGCGATGGACTTGGGCGCATTAGATCTCACTGATAAGTCAGGGGTGCGGAATCTGTACATCGGGTTCCGCACCTGAGCTCAATTTCTAAGTGGCTCTTTACTTCGCGAATCCGTCGTTGAAATTGGGAGCGGCGGCCAGTGAGGATGCTCCCCTGCAGAAGGACGAAGGACAGTCCAACCAATCAGCAGTATCGAAATCAATTTAGGTAGCAGGAAGAAAATGTAGTTCGTCATTAGACAACTGAAACTGGAGAACCATTGTGGATACATTATTGAGAAAAATTGGGAAAATCCCCGGTGCCCTAATGGTGGTGCCGCTACTCGCCGGAGCGTTGACAAATACATTTGCCGGTGAAGCTCTTGAGATTGGTAGTTTTACCACGGCTCTTTTCCGCGATGGGACAACGGTGCTGATTGCGCTGTTTTTCGTTGCAGTAGGCTCTCAGATCAATATCAAATCGGCAGTTCCTTCGTTGGAGAAAGGGGCTGTCTTGCTGGTGGCAAAGCTCGCCGTTGCCGTCGCTGTTGGACTCGGGATCGCGTTTCTTACTCCCGATGGCACATTGTGGGGGCTGCTCCCGCTGGCCGTAGTGGCAGCAATGTCGAATTCGAGCGGCTCACTTTACGTAGCGCTTACTTCGCAGTTTGGCTCGAAAACCGATAAGGGAGCCATTTCGGTTCTTTCAATAAATGACGGACCATTCTTGACGATGATTGCGCTTGGTGCTGCGGGATTGGCAGATTTTCCTGTGCAGTCACTAGTCGCAGCGATTCTTCCGTTAGTAATTGGATTCGTTCTCGGAAACACCTCTACTCTGGCTCGAGAGTTTCTGAAGCCAGGCGAGCAGCTCATTATCCCTTTCGCGGGCTTTGCGATCGGCGCAGGGATTGATTTTGGTGAACTGATTCGCTCCGGTTTGGCGGGCGTATTCCTGGGATTCGTGGTTCTCCTGTTTTCCGGTAGTGCCACCATTGGCGCGATCTACCTGTGGCATCGAGTTAAGCGACACCCCAAAGAAACTCGAAACTTGGTCGGTGGAGCTGCCGAATCAGCAGTGGCAGGAAATGCTATTGCAACTCCGGCAGCTATTGCGCAAATTGACCCCGCCTACCAGTCAATCGTTGGCGAAGCTACTGCTCAAGTGGCAACTGCAGTAGTTGTTACTACGTTCCTTACTCCGTTCCTTGTTGCTTTCATCGCGAAGTGGCAGCAACGTCGCGGAGTCGATCCAGTCAAGGAAGATGAGCTTTTCGGTGCGGCGGAGAATGAAGGAAACCAGAGTGATGAACGCAAGGCAACGCATCTGAGCTTTGTGGAAAGTGGAAGTCGCCTTCCCGGCGCTGCTTATCTCCATGAGAAAGAGTAGCCGTACACTAAACGATTCTCGACGGGACTAGCGGGTCGTTGAAACTGAGTACGGAACCATAATTGCTAGACGCCCCGTTGGTTCCGGGGTAAGCGAAGCCCCGGAACCATTTGTTCCGAGGCTTCGACTAATACCCTTCCTCTGTTCCTAAGCCGAGAGGAAGGTACGCAGCGCGCGCGTGACTTCCTCCGGCACCTCCACGGTGGGGACGTGCCCGCCGGAGCTGAGGGTGATGGACTCCGCCTCGCCGCCGACGTGCTCCGCAATCGCGTGGACCACCTCGGGCGGGGTGGAGGGGTCGACCGCGCCGGAGATAGTGAGCACTGGCACGGTGATGTTGCCAAGCTCCTCGGTGTAGTCCCACCCGGCCAGGGCATCGGCGCCGACGGCGTAGCCCTCGCCGCGGGTGGACAGGATCATCCTGGTCAGCGCGTCGGTAAGTGCGGGGTGGCTGGCGCGGTACTCAGGCGTGAGCCACAGCTCGATCGCGCCGCGCGCGCGGGTTTCCATGCCCTCGGCGCGGGTTTCTTCCGCGCGCGGTGCCCACTTATCCGGGCCGCCGAAGTAGGAGGCGGTGCACATAAAGACCGCCTTGGTCACACGCCCGCTGGTCGCGGTGAGGTACTGCGCGATCGCGCCGCCGAGGGAGAGCCCGACGATGGCGAACTCGTCGACCCCGAGCACATCCAGGGTGTCGAGCACGTTGTTGGCCAGGTCGTTGATGGTGGTCTCGCCCGGCAGTGCCTGCGGGTCGGGGGACTGGCCGTGGCCGGGGTGGTCGATGGCGATGACACGGAAGTCCTTGGACAGGGAATCCAGCTGCGGCAGCCACATATCGGTGGTCGAGGCGATGGAGCCGAGGAACACCACCGGCTGGGCGTCGCGGGGGCCAAAGTCTACAGAGTGCAAAATCGTCATGCGGACAGTCTAGTGGGCAGCGCTAGGCCTTGTGGTTTTCTGGGGGAAAGGACAGCTGCTCCATTGCATCAGCCGCCGGGTGGTCGCGGAGATACTCCCGGATATAGGGGAGCTCATAATCCACAAAGCCACGCCCGGTCGGCCGGATCATCTCGGCTTCGATGAGGCGCCTCCTGTACGTGCCTGCATACTGGGTATCCACGCCCATTCGCTCGGCGATGTCTGCCATACGCGACGGGCCGTCGTCTTGCGACATGGCGGTCAAGAACGTGCGGTCGACATCGGAGAGATCAGCTAAGGACGGCTCGTGCACGAGCTCGCCAAGCTTACGGCGGGCGGTGACGATGCCCGCACGTACTGCAGATTCGTCAATAACGCCCTCGCGTGCGCTGCGGAACGCGTGTTGCCCGACGAGCTGAATCATAAACGGGTAGCCGCCGGTCGCTTCGGTACCGAGTTTAAGCGCCTCTGGGGTCCACGCGATATCCACTTCGCGAGCGGGAGCTTCGAGGGCGTCAGCGACGTCGGCAAGCGGCACGAGCCCCATCTCGATCCGATTCGCGCGGCGAAGGAAGGTGACCGGATTGCGTCCCTCGTTTGCAGCGAGCAGGGGCTTCACTGCGCCAGGGATGCCCGCCATCGCGACGGCGATTTCGCGGTCTTCGCGGATCATGTGCTGCATTGTTGTGCCGAACTCAATGATGTCGCTCATATACGCGTAATGCAGCTCATCCAGCGTGATGAGGATGCCGGTGGGTGCCTGGCCGCGCTGCTGATCCATCTGCTCTAGAAGCGCAAAGCACTCCTCCAGCGTGGACCGCAGCGAGGGAGGCGGGGCTTGGTCGGCGGTACGATCGAAGCTCAGGCCGCCCCAGCCGAAGGGGAGATTGATACTGCCAAGCCGGGCATTATCCGGCTGTGCTTCTCGCATCTTCCGGAGCAACGTGTCGCGGATGCGCTCGTTGAAATGCTCGGTGGTGGTTTCCGAGATCACAATCCAAGACTGTTGCCGTGCGGCCTCCTCGAACTCGTTGAGGAGTACGGTCTTGCCAATGCCACGCGGGCCGGTGACGATGGAAATCCGCTCGTGGGTGCCGGGGCCGTCGTAAAGCGCCTCGGCGAAGTCCTGGACGTAGGAGTCGCGGCCCGCCACAACGGGAGGGGTTTTGCCCATGGTGGCGGTGTACGGGTTGCGGGGGCGTCGCGGCAGCTGTGGCATGAGGCACCTCGTTTTTACTCGTTACTATTCTTACTATTCTTACTACTGTTACTATTCCGGCGCTGCGCAACCGGTCCTGTATTCCCGCCTGAAAACCCCGCCGCCGCGCGAGCCGCGCGAGGCAATTGGGCTCCAAGCCATTACGCTGGGGTGGAACTGTCTTGAAAGTGCATCCAGTACACCGACATTGGAAGTGAGACCTCTTGGATACGCAGATTGCCGTGGAGACGCTGGCGCGCGTGCTCATGCCGCGCAAGGGGGAGCCGCACGACGTGCGCTCGCTCTATCTGATCGAAGCGGAGCAGAATAAGCAGCGCCTGCGGTGGGCCGACCGGACGAGCCTGACGGTGCCGGAGGGGCAGGAGGTCAGCTTCGAGACGTACTTCAACGCCTTCCCGGCCTCCTACTGGCGTCGCTGGTCCCAGCTGGACCGGGTGGTGCTCGCCATGGATGTGCAGGGCGCGGCCACCATTTCGCTCTACCGCTCCAAGCACGACGGCGTGCGCATCAGCGTCAAGAACGTCGAGGTCGCTGACGAGCACGTGGAGATCCCGCTGGAGCTGAAGAACTTCGAGGAGGGCGGCTGGATCTGGTTCGACGTGACCGCGGAGACCGAGACCACCATCACGAACGCAGCATGGTGCGCCGATCGGGCCCCGGAGGCGCAGAAGCTTCACGACGGCACGTCGCTGCCACCCCAGCCCAAGCAGGTCGCCGTGGGCATCCCCACCTTCAACCGCCCCCGCGATGCGGTCAACGCACTGCACGCGCTGGCGGAGGACCCGGAGGTCGAAGCGCACATCAGCCACGTGCTCATGCCGGACCAGGGCAACCAGCACCCGGCGGACGAGCCGGACTTCGCCGAGGCGCAGGCGGCACTCGGCGACAAGCTGCGCATCTTCTCCCAGGGCAACCTGGGCGGCTCGGGCGGCTACAGCCGCATCATGTACGAGGGGCTGAATAATACGGACGCCCCGTACATCCTCTACATGGACGACGACATTGCGATCGAGCCTGACTCCATCCTCCGCGCAGTACAGGCAGCCCGCTATGCGCGCACCCCGATCCTGGTCGGTGGCCAGATGCTCAACCTGCAGGACCGCGCGCAGCTGCGCACGACCGGCGAAGCCGTGGACCGCGCCACCTTCATGTGGGGCGCGGCCGAGCACGCGGTCTACGACCACGACTTTTCCAAGTACCCACTCGGCTACGTCGGCACCGAGCAGGAGGAACTGGACCCGCGCAAGACCACTTCGCGCGCGCTGCACCGCCGCATCGATGTGGACTACAACGGCTGGTGGATGAACCTCTTCCCCCGCGCCGTGGCCGAGCAGCTCGGCCTGCCGCTGCCGCTGTTTATCAAGTGGGACGACACCGAGTACGCACTGCGCGCCAAGGAGGCCGGCTACCCCACGGTGACGTGGCCGGGCGTGGCGATCTGGCACATGGCCTGGGCAGATAAGGATGACGCGATTGATTGGCAGGCGTACTTCCACCTGCGCAACCGCCTCATCGTCGCCGCGATGTACGGCCCGGACGCCGCCGACGGCATCCTGCGCAACATGCTGAAGTCCACCTACAAGCACATCATGTGCATGGAGTACTCCACCATGGCCATTCAGGTCGAGGCGATGAAGGACTTCCTCAAGGGCCCCGACCAGCTTTTCGACGTCCTGGAGTCCTCCCTGCCGCGCATCCAGAAGGTCCGCCAGCAGTACCCGGACGCCAAGGTCGTCGCTTCCGCCCCCGAGCTGCCCGCGCCCACCGGCGCGCCGGGCGTGCCGACCAAGAACATTGGTGGGCGACTGGCCAAGGTGAAGAAACTGCCGTGGGCGTTCAAGGCACTGCGCCACCAGCTGCGCGCCGAGGACCGCGCGCATTGGGACGCCCCGCAGCTCAACCTCACTGCAGAAGAAGCCCGCTGGTACACGCTGGCGCGCGTCGATTCGGCCACCGTCTCTACCGCGGGTGGCACTGGCGTGGCCTTCCGTAAGCGCGACAAAGCAACCAGCGACGCCCTGCTGAAGCAGACGAAGGAGCTGCAGGCGGAGATCAAGCAGCGCTGGCCTGAGCTGCAGAAGGAATACCGCGCGGCGCTGCCGCGTCTGACCAGCCACGAGGAGTGGGGGAAGATTTTCGATGCCCAGTAGTCCTTTTCCAGCACTCGATACCCGCGAGGCGAAAGCACTGATCGCCCTGCAGAACCGCGTCTACGCCCCGGCCACCGTCAAGGCGGCCCGTACGCTGAGCCACTTCGGCGAGCATGACTTGGGCTGGATGGGTGTTGCGGCGGTGGGCGCGGCGTCGACAAGCAAAAATCGGCGCAAGTGGCTCGCGCTCGGCGTGGGCACCTTCTGCGCGCACGCGGCGAGCGTGGTGCTCAAGCGCATCGTGCGCAGGCCGCGCCCGCATGACGCCGGTATCAAGATCGGCGTGAAGACACCCTCGCAGCTGTCCTTCCCCTCCTCGCACGCCACGAACACGGCCGCGGCGGCGGTGCACCTGGCGGATATTACGGGGAAGAAGTGGCCGTGGCTACTCGTGCCGGTGATGATGTGTTCGCGTAACGTGCTCGGGGTGCATTACCCTACGGACACGCTGGCGGGTGCCGCGCTTGGTGCGGTAGTGGCCAGGGTTGTAGTTGAGGCGGAAAGGAAAACTCGATGACCGAGAGCCAGCAGGGTACAGATAAGGTGTACGACGAGCCGCTGTTTAAGCCGGAGCCGCACACCTCCGGGGTGGATATCAGCACGAAGCGCCAGCCCCCGAAGAACCTGCCGGATGCGATGATTAAGGGCCTGCGGCCGAAGCAGTGGGTCAAAAACGTCCTGGTGCTCGCCGCGCCGCTCGCCGCCGGTAACTTTAATGGCCAGACGCTTATCGACGTCGCGCTCGCCTTCATCGTCTTCTGCCTCGGCGCGTCCTCCATCTACCTGGTCAACGACGCCCTGGATGTGGAGTCCGACCGGGAGCACCCCACGAAGCGCTTCCGCCCGATCGCCTCGGGCATGCTGCCGATCAAGCTGGCCTTCGGCATGGCGGTGGCGCTGATCGTGGCCGCGATCGGCCTGTCCTTCCTCGCCACCGACGGCCCGGCGCTCGCCCTGGTCATCGGCATCTACATTGCGCTGCAGCTGGGGTACTGCTTCGGCTGGAAGCACATCCCGGTGATTGATATCGCGCTGGTGTCGTCTGGCTTCATGCTGCGCACCATGGCCGGCGGCGTGGCCGCCAACATCGACCTGTCGCAGTGGTTCCTGCTGGTTGCAGCCTTTGGCTCGCTGTTCATGGCCTCGGGTAAGCGCTACGCAGAGATGCTGCTGGCGCAGCAAACCGGCGCGAAGATCCGCAAGGCGCTCGAGGGCTACACTGCCACCTACCTGCGCTTTGTCTGGACGCTTTCGGCTACGGCCGTGGTGATGAGCTACGCGCTGTGGGGCTTCCAGCTCTCGAACGCCACCGACGGCCCGGCCGCGATCTGGTACCAGATTTCCATGGTGCCCTTCGTCATTGCGATCCTCCGCTACGCCGCGGAGGTCGACGGCGGCCAGGGTGGAGCGCCGGACGAGATCGCCCTGGAGGACCGCGTGCTGCAGCTGCTCGCGCTCGCGTGGATCCTGTGCATCGTCATGGCTGTTTACATCATTCCAGCGCTGGCTTAGTAGTATCGCTGGAATGAACAAACAGGCCCGCCTTTCCCTGCTCGTCGCAGCGGCAATTGCGGGCATCTTCGCGTTCTGGGGTGGCTATACCCGGCGCTGGATGTCCGACGACGGGCTCATCGTGCTACGTACGGTGCGCAACCTGCTTGCCGGCAACGGCCCAGTCTTTAACGTCGGCGAGCGGGTCGAAGCGAATACCTCCACGCTCTGGCAGTACCTGATTACTGTCTTCGGCTGGCTCACCGGTGCCCGGCTGGAGAGCGTGGCGATGTGGCTTGCGCTCGCCTGTACCGTGATTGCCGCCGTGTGCGCCACCTACGGGGCGGGCAAGTTCTGGCAGGTACAGCAGGTCGCGCCCGTCATCCCCTTCGGCATCATCGTCTACCTCGCGCTTCCGCCCGCCCGCGACTTCGCCACCTCCGGCCTGGAGTGGGGCTTAAGTTTAAGCTGGATCGCGGTGTGGTGGGTGCTGCTTGTGCATTGGGCTAGCCCACAAGGCAAGCGTGCGAAGCCGATACCCGGCTACTGGCTGGCGTTTTGGTGCGGGTTGTCCTGGCTGGTGCGCCCGGAGCTGGCGCTCTACGGCGGGGTCACCGGCATCGTCCTGCTCGCGTACAGCCCGAAGAAGACGCTGGGGATCCTTGGGGCGGCGCTGCCTGTGCCCGCCGCCTACCAAATTTTCCGCATGGGCTACTACGGGCTGCTCACCCCGCACACGGCGGTGGCCAAGTCGGCTTCGGACTCCGAGTGGGCCCGGGGCTGGAACTACTTTGTGGACTTTGTGGGTTACTACTGGCTGTGGCTGCCGGTCATCGCCGTGGCCGCGGTAGCGGTGTGGCTGCTTAGCCAGGAGCGGGGACGCAGACTGGCCATCGTTTTGCTGACTAGCGGCTGCGCGTTCGTGCACATCCTGTACGTGCTGCGCGTGGGCGGCGACTTCATGCACGGCCGCATGTGGCTCTTCCCGCTGTTCGCGCTGCTACTGCCAGTGATGGCGATCCCCTTTACCCGGGTCACCGCCGCGGTGGCCACAGCAATCGTGGTGTGGGCGACGGTGACCGTGGTGCGCGCGCACCCCATCGACTGGTTCGCCTATGATCGCGGCGAAAAAGAGCTCAATATTGTCGACGAGCGCGAGTTCTGGTCCTACGCCACCGGCAACAGCCCGGCCGCCCCGCCGCTGTATGCCACGGATTTCTTGGGCTCCAAACTCATGCGCAACTGGGTCCCCACGGTCGAGTCCGGCATGGAGCACAACGCCGGCCAGCTCAATATCGCCCTGGTGGAAAAGGACCCGGGGCGCTTCAACTGGTACTGGCGCCCCCGGATGGATGCGGACGAGATCGCGGGTAGCGACTTGGCTGATCTGCCCATGACGGCCTACCTGACCAACCTCGGCATGACGAGCATGAACGCGCCGCTAGAGATGCGCGTGCTGGACACCGTCGGCCTGGCGACCCCGCTGGCAGGCCGCATGCCGCGCGATCCGGAAGGGCGCATCGGGCACGACAAGTACCTGCACCTGGAGTGGCAGGTTGCGGATTCTGCCACCAAGATCGACTCGATGCCCAAGGGCGTGGACCGCGAAGAAGCGCGGCAGGCACGCGCCGCGTTGCGTTCGGAGGAGATCGCGGCGCTGCTTGCTAGCTCGCGCGAGCCGATGAGCCGCCACCGTTTCTGGGAGAATGTGAAATATTCGCTGGGAGACGGTCGCTCGCTTCAGCTCGATGCGGATCCATCGGTCTACCTTGATGACGACACGCTGAAAGCGATTGAAAAGGGCGAAGATCCAGGGCTTTCGGGCACGCAGATCGCCTGGCCGCGCAATTAAATGGCCCTTCTTATCTCGACTTGGTAACGTTGCTGTAACCAAAAGCTGAGAATCAACATCGACGTTGGGAGAGTCATGTCCGCATCCAAAACGAAGCGGAGCCTGCTCGCGCTGCTCATGGCGCTGCTCACCGCGATCACCACGGTGGTCGCGGCACCGCAGGCGCAGGCAGGCAACCGTGACTGGTTGCGCCCGGATTCCACCGGCCACTGCGAGTGGGATCGGGTGAAGTACTGGGTGCAGCGATGCACCGTGTGGTCGCCCGCGATGGGCCGCCACATCACTGTGCAGATCCAGCCCGCCCAGCGCGGCGGCAACGCTGGCCTGTACCTGCTCGACGGCCTGCGCGCCACCGAGCGCACCAACGCCTGGGTCAATGACGTCAACGCGGCTCGCCTGTTCAAGGACAACAACATCACGCTGGTCATGCCGGTGGGCGGCCAGTCCTCCTTCTACACGGACTGGAACGCGCCGGCCACGTACGACTTCAACCACCCGGTGACCTACAAGTGGGACACCTTCCTGTCGAAGGAGCTGCCGGCCTACCTGCAGCGCCACTTCGGCGTCTCGCCCACCAATAACTCGATCGTGGGCCTGTCCATGGGTGGCACCGCCGCGATCAACCTGGCTGCGCTGCACCCGCAGCAGTTCCGCCAGACCCTGTCGTTCTCCGGGTACCTCACCACCACGATCCCGGGTGGGCAGACCGCCCTGCGCATCGCGCTTCTCGACGGCGGCCTGTACAACCTCAACGCGATGTGGGGCTCCATCTTCAACCCGCGTCGTTACGAGAACGACCCGTTCCTGAACATGGGCAACCTGCGCGGGCGCGACGTCTACGTCTCCGCGGGTAGCGGTACGCCTGGCCCGGCTGATGCGAAGTACAAGCCGGAGCACCGCGCCGCCGGTATCGCGCTCGAGCAGGTGGCCAGCTTTACCACCCGCCTGTGGAGCGCGAAGGCGAACGTGACCGGTGTGAAGCACACGGCCGTGTTCACGCCGACCGGTCTGCACAACTGGGACCAGTTCGGCTCCCAGCTGGTGGCAACCAAGCCGCGCATCCTGAATGTGATGAACGCCTGGTAGTCTGCAGCACTTTCTGTCAGCCCCGTTCCCGCCTGCCGTGGGGGCGGGGTCTTTTGCGTGTGTAGGCGTAAAAACACGTCAAAACAATTGTCGCGGAAGTTCCCGGCGTGTCACCGTGTAAAGTCTCAAGTGAAACTTAACCTTTGGGTTATTGCAGCGTCGCCGAACTGGCTTATGCCGGGGGAGGGGAACCCCCGGACTGGCCGAGCGGGCGGCGCGATGCTTACATGACCGTTTTTAAGATGAGGCAGGACACCTTCATGCGCGAACACCGTTCCCCCAAGATGTGGCAGCGTGCCGCCCGCGCGGCGGCAGTGCCGACCGCGATGCTCATGATCGCATCGACGCTCCCCGCCGTCGCACCGCAGGCTCAAGCACAGCTGAGCAGCAGCGGCAGCAGCGGTAGCAGCACCTTCGGCGATTCCCGCGGCCTGTCGGACGCGATCCGTCCGAAGGATCCGCCGAAGCGCACCCCGATCGAGGTGGACGAGCACCCGGAGATCCCGGGCCTGCCCGATGGCGTGAGCGTGGACCGCATCGAGTGGCTGACCAACCGCCGCGTCGCCGTCTTCATCAAGTCCGCCGCGATGCCGGACGAGCTTGTCCAGGTGCAGATCCTCCTGGCCCGCGACTGGCACTCCAATCCGGATGCGAAGTTCCCGGAGGTGTGGGCACTTGACGGTCTGCGCGCCCGCGACGACGAGAACGGCTGGACCATCGAGACCAACATCGAGCAGTTCTACGCGGACAAGAACGTCAACGTGATCCTGCCGGTGGGCGGCGAGTCCTCCTTCTACTCCGACTGGCAGCGCCCGAACAACGGCAAGCACTACAAGTGGGAGACCTTCCTGACCAAGGAGCTCGTGCCGATTCTGCACAACCGCTTCCGCTCCAACGGCAAGCGCGCGCTGACCGGCATCTCTATGGGTGGCACCGCCGCGGTCAACCTGGCGGAGCGCAACCCGCACCTGTTCAACTTTGTCGGCTCGTTCTCCGGCTACCTGGACACCACCACTACTGGCATGCCGACCGCGATCAAGGCGGCACAGCTGGACGCGGGTGGCTACGACGCCGAGGCGATGTGGGGCCCGCTGGGCTCGCAGGACTGGATCGACCACGACCCGAAGCTGGGCATTGAGAACCTGGAGGGCATGACCGTTTATGTCTCCTCCGGCTCGGGCCGCGACGACTTTGGCAAGCCGGAGTCGGTGGCCAAGGGTGCTGCAAACCCGGCTGGTGTGGGCCTGGAGGTCATCTCTCGCCTGTCCACCCAGACCTTCGTGGACTACGCGAGCCGCACCAACATCAAGCCGATTGTGAAGTTCCGCCCCTCGGGCGTGCACTCCTGGGAGTACTGGCAGTTCGAGATGACGCAGGCGTGGCCGTACATCGCCAACTCGCTCGAGGTGGCTGAGGCGGATCGCGGCGCGGACTGCACCCCGGTCGGCGCGATCGCTGAGGTGACCAAGTCGGGCGTCATCGGCACGTGTGTGAACAACGAGTACGACGCGGGCAAGGACAAGAAGGGTAAGGCTCAGGACTTCCGCGGCGGCACCGCCTTCTGGTCGCCGGACACCGGCGCGCACGCGCTCTTCGGTGCGATCCTGGCCAAGTACTCCGGCCTGGGCGGTGCCCAGGGCTGGCTCGGCTTCCCCACCACGGGTGAGATCACCGCGCCGGACGGCAAGGGCCGCTTCGTGCACTTCGAGCACGGCTCCATCTACTGGACCGCGGACACGGGTGCCTACGCCATCCCGGGCGACATGTTCAAGGCCTGGGGCAAGAACGGCTACGAGACCGGTGACCTGAAGTACCCGGTCGCGGAGGCCACCAAGGTGGGCAACGGCTACGTCCAGCAGTTCCAGGGCGGCTACCTCACCCGCAACCCGGACGGCTCGCACCACATCGTGCACGGCGCGATTGGCAAGAAGTACGGGGAGCTGGGCACCGCTACCTCGGCGCTGGGCTACCCGACCGGTGGCGAGATTGCCATCAAGGGCGGCTTCTTCCAGCCGTTTGAGAAGGGCAACATCTACTTCTCCGCTGGCACCGGCGCGCACGTGATCTACTACGGCGACATCTTCGACGAGTGGGGCAAGCGCGGTTACGAGCAGGGCGAGCTGGGCTGGCCGGTCAGCGACATGAAGGACATCCGCGCGGGCGGTCTCACCATTGACTTCCAGCACGGCACCCTGGAGCAGGTCAATGGCGTGGTGGTGAAGCGATGAAGCGCCTTACAGGGCTCATCTGCTTGACGACGCTCGCGTGCACCCTCACCGCCTGCTCAGGCTCCACCACCGTCGAGGGCGACGACGTCACGCCGGCGGAGTCGGTGACATCGGAGGCGTCGGCGGCGAAGGACACGGAGGCGTCGACAAGCGAGGCCACGCGCAGCTCCGCACCGCCGGCGAACACTGGCCCGCGCGACCAGCCCGCGCAAGAGGTGTCGGTCGCGCCGGAGCAGTCCTCGGGCTTTAGTCCGGAGGAGGAAGCGTACTTGCAGCAGCTCAGCGAGCGCGGGCTGAACATTGAGGGAGTTGAGGATCAACTCACAGCGACGGGGCGTACCGTATGCGCGGACGATACTGTCACGCGCGACGCGGTCGCAGGCCAGCTCGTGGAGCAGCGGCGAACCGATATGGACGCCGCGACCCTGGGCACGCTGATTGCGGATACCGCGCGCGCGAACCTCTGTTAAGAAAGGGTTTCCATGCGCAAAGGGCGCAACGCGTTTATTGTTGCTGCCGTGCTCGTCGTCCTTGGGGTGATCGGGCTGGGCATTTACCAGTGGCAGACTGCACAGGATTCTGGCCCCTCGCTTTCCCCGGTCCCGGGGCAAGATGAGGGGGCGGAGACGAGCGCGCAGGCACCGGCCGAGCCGGATTGGTGCCCGGCGGTGGAGTTTGTCTCGGTGCCGGGGACCTGGGAGTCCGCGGTGGACGATGACCCGTTCAATCCGCAGGCGAATCCGAAGAGCTTCATGCTCTCGATTACACAGCCGCTGCAGCAGGCCTACGACATCAACCACGTGCGAGTCTTTACCGTGCCGTACACCGCGCAGTTTCGGAATATTCAGACGGAGCGCGGGCGTCGCGAGATGACTTACGACGCTTCGCGCGCGGAGGGCAAGGCCAAGCTCAACGGGGAGCTCGCGCACGTGGCGAAGACGTGCCCGAGCACGAAGTTCATCATCGCCGGCTTTAGCCAGGGCGCGGTGATCGTCGGCGATGTGGCCAACGAGATCGGTACCGGCGCGAACGCCGTGCCGCCGGAGCGCCTTTTAGGCGCGGTGATGATTGCTGACGGGCGCCGCGAGAACGGCGTCGGCGTCAACCCGGGCGTGCCGCTGCAGGGCGTGGGCGCGGAGATCGCGCTGCAACCGCTGCAGTTTGTGGTGGACGGGGCGACGCCGGGCGCGACGATGACGGGGGCGCGACCGGGCGGTTTCGGCGAGGTTGCGGACCGCGCCTTTGAGATCTGCGCGCCTGCAGATGCGGTGTGCGATGCACCCTCGCGGGTGGGCAATGCCTTGGAGCGTGCGCAAGAGCTAGTAATGGCGAACGGGAATCATGCGATGTATGCCACAAACCCGGATGTGATTCCGGGTACGACTACTCCACAGTGGACGGTGGAGTGGGCACGCACTACTATAGATTCTTTGTAGGAACTAACTAGTTTAGAAGGAACCCACCTCATGGATCTCCAAGCAATCATCGCCCGCTTCCTTGACGAGAAGGGCCAGATCGCCCTGCCGCCCAACTTCACCATCCCCGCCATGACGGAGATGCTCTACGGTGCCGCCGTCCAGGCGGGCCAGGCAGACGCGGTGAACATCCGTTTCTGGGACTACTCCGAGTCCGCAGAGGGCGAGACGGTGGAGTACACCCGCCGCCAGGTCAACACCCGCATCAAGGCGATCGCAGCGCGTCTGATGCAGGTGGGCAAGCCCGGTGATCGCGTGGCCATCCTGGCAGGCAACTCGCCGGAGTACATCCTGGGCTTCATGGCCGGCATGTACGCGGGCCAGGTTCCCATCCCGCTGTACGACCCGAACGAGCCCGGCCATGAGGATCACCTGCGCGCCGTGCTCTACGACTCGGGCGCGACCACGGTGCTGACCAACAAGAAGGGCGCGCCTGCCGTGCGCGCCTACTTCGCCGACGTGCCGTCCGCTGAGCGCCCCCGCGTCATCGCGGTGGACGCGCTGCCGGACACGCTCGCCGAAAGCTGGGCACCGCTCGAGGTCGCCCCGGGCACCGATACCTCGAAGAACACCGCGTTTCTGCAGTACACCTCCGGTTCTACCCGCACGCCTGCGGGCGTGGAGCTGACCAACGAGTCCATCGTCTCCAACGTCATCCAGATCTACGCGGGCGTGGGCGTACACCAGCCGATGCGCCTGGTGTCCTGGCTGCCGCTGCACCACGACATGGGCATCGTGGTGAGCACGCTGCTGATCATCCTGGGCAACGAGATGGAGATCTTCACCCCGCAGGCCTTCGTGCAGCAGCCGAAGCGCTGGGTCGAGCGCCTCTCCCGCCGCGAGGGCGACCCGGAGGACATGCACGTCTACACCGTGGTCCCGAATTTCGCGCTCGACATGGCGGCACGCTACGCCGCGCCGGGCCCGGACATGCCGGACTACGACTTCTCCCAGCTCGAGTGCATCATCATCGGCTCCGAGCCGGTGACCAAGCCGGGCGTGGACGCCTTCTTTGACGCCTTCGGCGAGCACGGCCTGCGTCGCGAGGTGCTGCGCCCCTCCTACGGCCTGGCCGAGGCCACCCTGATCGTGACCACCCCGCAGGCCGGCAAGAGCGCCGAGATCCCGCGCTTTGCCACCTTCGACCGCGAGGAGCTCGCCGCGGGCAAGGCCACCCCGGTTGCCGAGGGCAAGGGCGTGGAGTTCGCCGCCAACGGCCAGCCGGTCAACTGGATGCACTTTGCCATCGTCGACCCGGAGACCAAGGACGAGGTGGCCGAGAACAACGTCGGCGAGATCTGGGTCCACGGCCCGAACGTCGCTGGCGGCTACCTCGAGCGCAAGGAGGAGACCGCCGACACCTTCTCCAACACCATCGGTACCACGCTCCAGGAGGGGCTGCCGAAGGACGGCTGGCTCAACACCGGCGACTTGGGCGTGCTTGTCGACGGCGAGCTGTTCATCACCGGCCGCGTGAAGGATCTCGTGGTCATTGCCGGGCGCAACCACTACCCGCAGGACATTGAGGCCACCGTCATGGAGTCCTCCGACCAGGTGCGCAAGGACTCCGTCGCCGCCTTCTCCATCCCGGGCGAGGACGTGGAGCGCCTGATCATTCTGGTCGAGCGCGGCGACACCGCCGACGAGGCCGACGACGCCGCTGCGGTGGACGCAATCCGCGCCGCCGTGTCCAGCCACCATGGCATTTCTCCGGACGTGGTGGAGTTCTTCGCGCCGAACGAGATCGCCCGTTCCTCCTCCGGCAAGATCGCCCGCCGCGTGAACGCGAAACGCTACCAGGAGCGTGCTAACGAAAACGCGCAGTAGGGCGATAGTCTTGGATGTTATGAAAATGTCTGAGACTGAATTGATCCGCTGGCTGAGCCAGTGGGTGGCCGAGACCACCGACGTTGCCAGCGCCGAAGAGGTCGATCCGGCCCGCTCGCTTGAGTCCTACGGGTTGTCGTCTCGAGACGCCGTGGTGCTTTCCGGCGAGCTCGAGCGCACGCTCGGCCGCCGCGTCGATCCCACGATTGCCTACCAACACCCGACGATCCTGGCGCTGGCCAAGGCGCTCACGCAGGCCCCGGTTTCCGGGGGCGCGAAGGTGGGGACGACGGGGCGTCGAGAAGCATTGGCTCCGGCCGAGCGCGACATCGCGATCGTGGGCTCCGCCGGCCGCTTCCCGGGTGCGAAGGATCAGGCGGCCTTCTGGCAGCTGCTTCTCGACGGGCACGTGTCCACCGGGCCGCTCCCCGAGGGCAGGTGGAGCGAGTACTCGGGTGATCCGTACCTGCGCACGAAGATGGCGGAGGAGGCCACCGACGGCGGCTACCTCGACGACATCTCCACCTTTGATAACGAGTTCTTTGGTCTCTCCCCGCTGGAAGCCACCAACATGGACCCGCAGCAGCGCATCATGCTCGAGGTGGCGTGGGAGGCGCTGGAGGACGCGCACATCCCGGCGGACTCGCTGCGCGGCACGCCGGTTGGTGTGTTCGTGGGTTCCTCGGCCAATGACTACGGCATGCTCATGGGCGCGGACCCGGCGCAGGCGCACCCGTATGCGCTGACCGGTGCGGCGAGCTCGATCATTCCGAATCGCATTTCTTATGCCTTTGACTTCCGCGGGCCGTCAATGAACGTGGATACCGCCTGCTCGTCCTCGCTGGTGTCGGTGCACCACGCGGTGCGCGCGCTGCGCGACGGCGAGGCGGACCTGGCCCTGGCCGGTGGCGTGAACATCCTGGCCAACCCCTTTGCTTCGCTGATGTTCTCCGAGCTGGGCGTGATTAGCCCGACCGGGCGCATTCATGCGTTTTCCGACGATGCAGACGGCATCGTCCGCTCCGAGGCCGCAGGCTTCGTCGTGCTCAAGCGCGTCGCCGACGCGATGGCTGATGGTGACGAGATCCTGGCCGTGATTAAGGGCTCGGCAACCAACTCCGACGGGCACTCCAACGGCCTGACCGCCCCGAACCCGGACGCGCAGGTGGACGTGCTGCGCCGCGCGTACGCGGACGCGGGTATCGACCCGCACGACGTGGACCTGGTCGAGGCGCACGGTACCGGCACCATTCTGGGTGACCCGATTGAGGCGACCGCGCTCGGCGAGGTGCTCGGCCGCGGCCGCGACGCCTCCGAGCCGCTGCTGCTGGGCTCGGCGAAGTCGAGCATCGGTCACTCCGAGTCCGCCGCCGGCGTGGTGGCGATGATCAAGGTGATCGAGGCACTCAAGCACGACATCGTGCCCGCCAGCGCGAACTTCACGGCCCCGAACCACTTCGTGGACTTTGACGCTGAGCGCATTGAGGTCGTCGCCGATCCGCGCGAGTGGCCGCGCTACTCGGGCCGCCGCGTCGCCGGGTTGTCCGGCTTCGGTTTCGGCGGTACGAACGCGCACGTGGTCGTCGCCGACTTTGACGCGGCTGACTACGAGGCGGCACCTGCTGCCGACGACGCTTTCGTGGTTGGCGCCTCCGAGCAGGTCGCCCTGCCGGTCTCGGGGCTTCTGCCTTCGCGCCGCAAGGAGGCGGCAGCACAGCTCGCCGACTATCTGGAAGCCAACCCGGGCAAGGAGCTCGCACCGCTGGCACGTTCCTTGGCCAAGCGCAACCACGGCCGCTCTGCTGCTGTCGTGCAGGCAACCACCGTCGAGGAGGCGATCAAGCGCCTGCGCCTGGTTGCCGACGGCAAGGTGGGCCCTGGCGTGTCCGTCGCGGACGCGCCCGGCGCGACCGGCCCGGTGTTTGTGTACTCCGGTTTCGGCTCGCAGCACCGCAAGATGGCAAAGCGCCTGTTGGACGTGTCCCCGCTGTTCGCCGCCCGCATGCGCGAGTTGGATGAGCACGTCCGCTACGAGGCCGGCTGGTCCATGCTGGACATCATCACCGACGACGGCCAGACCTACGACACGGAGACCGGCCAGGTCACCATCACTGCGATCCAGATCGCGCAGACTGACCTGCTCGCCTCGGTAGGGATCACCCCGGCGGCGACGATGGGCATGTCCATGGGCGAGATCGCCGCAGGCTATGCCGCGGGCGGTTTGACCGCCAAGGACGCGATGCTGATCGCCTGCCAGCGCGCCCGCCTGATGGGCGAGGGCGAGGCCATGATCGCCGGTACCGACGAGGAAGGTGCCATGGCGGTCGTCGAGCTCTCGCGCGAACAGCTCGCCGAGTTCATCGAGGCTCACCCGGAGGCAGCGGGCGTGGAACCCGCCGTCTACGCAAGCCCCGGCATGACCACGGTCGGCGGCCCGGGCAAGGCGGTCGACTACATCGTGGAGGCGTTGACCGCGGAGGAGAAGTTCGCCCGCAAGCTCAACGTGCGCGGCGCGGGTCACACCTCCGCGCTGGACCCGATCCTGGGCGACCTGGCCGCCAGCATCGCAGGCATCGAGGCCCGCCCGCTGCGCGTGCCGCTGTTTAGCTCGGTGGATCGCGGCGAGGTCTACCCCGCCGGTGCGGTTGTGCACGACGAGGAGTACTTCCTGCGCATGACCCGCCAGCCGGTCTACTTCCAGGACGCCACCGAGGCCGCGTTCGCCGCGGGCCACACCACGCTGGTGGAGGTCGCCCCGAACCCGGTCGCGGTCATGGGCATGATGAACACCGCCTTCTCCGTGGGCAAGCCGGACGCGCAGCTGCTGTTTACCGCCAAGCGCAAGGTGGACGAAGTCGGCTCGCTCATCGACTTGGCCGCCAAGCTCTACGTCGGCGGCATGCCGGTCGACTTCGCCCCCTTGTACGGGCCGGGCCCGCGTATCGACGCCCCGCGCACCGTCTTCCACGCCAACTCCTACTGGACCGCGGCTCGCCCCTCCTCGGCCGCGACCTCGCTGCTGGGCTCGCGGGTGAACCTGCCGGGCGGGCAGGTGGCTTTTGCCACCCAGGCGGACCAGGTCTTTAGCCCCTACCAGCTCATCGAGGCCGCGGCCGCGGAGGTGCTGCCGAACTCGCGCGTTGTGGCCAGCGAGGAGCACGGCTACCTGCCTGCCGACGGCGAAGTGACCACCGTGGTTAAGCGCAGCCTCGGCGGCGCGAGCGTCGAGGTCTACCACGAGGACACCCTGCTCGCCGAGGGCTTCGTCACCACGCTCGACCTGGGCGGCGACGGGCACCTCGCGGGCGTTGCCGCGCCTGAGCCTGCAGCTGCCCCCGCGGTAGTCGCAGCGCCCAGCACCGAGGGCGTGGACGAAGTGCGCTGGGACCCGGCCTCCGGCGAGACGGTCGCGCAGCGCCTGCGCGGCATCGTCTCCGAGTCCATGGGCTACGACCCGGACGACCTGCCCGACGAGCTGCCCTTGATTGACCTGGGTCTGGACTCGCTGATGGGCATGCGCATTAAGAATCGGGTGGAAAACGACTTCCAGATCCCGCCGCTGCAGGTGCAGACGCTTCGCGACGCCTCCGTGGCCGACGTCATTCGCATCGTCGAAGACGCCGTCGCGGGCCGCGATAGCGCTGCGCCTGAGCCTGCGGAACCCGCAGCCGCCGAGCCCGCCGAGCCCGGCCAGGGCGTCGGCGTCGCCCCGCGCGACGCTTCCGAGCGCCTCGTGTTTGGCGCGTGGGCGAAGTACGCGGGGAAGGCTGCGGCTGGTGTGACATCAACGTTGGCGTCGATAAGCGAGGCCCAGGCGGAAGAGATTGCAGCGCACCTCACCGAGCGCTCCGGCATCGAGGTTTCGGCTGCGCAGGTGCTCGAGGCGGAGACGCTCGAGCCGCTGGCGAACCTCGTGCGCGAGGGCCTCGAGACAGAGGTGGAGGGCAACATCCGTGTCTTCCGTGACGGCTCCGACGAGGTCAACCCCGTCTTCGTGTTCCACCCGGCGGGTGGGTCTTCGAGCGTGTACGCGCCGCTGGCCCGCCGCCTGAAGGAGAACGTTCCGGTCTACGGCGTGGAGCGTCGCGAAGGCTCGCTCAAGGAGCGCGCCGCGGCGTACGTGGAGGACATCGAAAAGCTGGCAAAGGGCCGCAAGGTCGTGCTCGCCGGCTGGTCCTTCGGCGGCGCGCTGGCCTACGAGGTGGCGCACCAGCTGGGCAATGACAAGATCGACTTCATCGCGCTGCTGGATACGACGCAGCCGAGCGAGCCGATTCCGGACACGCCGGAAGAGACGAAGGCGCGTTGGGGCCGCTACGCTGCGTTTGCCAAGGAGACGTACGGGCTGGACTTCGAGGTGCCGTACGAGCTGCTCGAAACCGCTGGTGAGGACGCGCTGCTGGAGATGCTCACGCAGTTCCTCGCCACTACCGACGCCTCCGAACACGGCCTGGCCGCCGGTGTGCTCGAGCACCAGCGCGCCTCCTTTGTGGACAACCAGATCCTCAACCACCTGGACTTCACCCAGTGGGCCGAGGTCAACGTGCCAGTGCTGCTGTTCCGCGCGGAGCGGATGCACGACGGCGCGATCGCGCTGGAGCCGAACTACGCGCACATTGACGAGGACGGCGGCTGGGGCGCTATCGTGAAGGATCTGACGATCGTGCACTTGCCCGGCGACCACCTCGCCGTAGTGGACGAGCCCGCGGTGGGGATCGTGGGCAAGCACATGAATGATTGGATTGAGGATGACAACCGCCGATAAGCTTGCAGACCTGCGCGCCCGGCTGGAGAAAGCCCAGGACCCCGGCTCGGAGCGCTCCCGGAAACGCCGCGACGACGCGGGACGCACCACGCCGCGCGAGCGCATCAACGCGCTGCTCGACGAGGGCTCCTTCGTAGAGATCGGGGCGCTCGCGCGCACGCCCGGTGACGATAAGGCCGTCTACTCGGATGGTGTGGTCACCGGCTACGGGCGTATCGACGACCGCCCGGTGGCGATCTACGCCCACGACAAGACCGTCTACGGCGGTTCCGTCGGCGTGACCTTTGGCCGCAAGGTGGTCGAGGTGATGGAGTTTGCCATCAAAATCGGCTGCCCGGTCATCGGTATCCAAGACTCGGGCGGTGCCCGCATCCAGGACGCGGTGACCTCGCTGGCCATGTACTCCGAGATCGCGCGCCGCCAGCTGCCGCTGTCCGGCCGCAGCCCACAGATTTCGATCATGCTGGGCAAGTCCGCTGGTGGTGCGGTCTACGCCCCGGTGACCACCGACTTCGTGGTCGCCGTCGACGGCGAGTCCGAGATGTACGTGACCGGCCCGAACGTGATTCGGGAGGTCACCGGCGAGGACATCACGTCTGCCGAGCTGGGCGGGGCGCGTGTGCAGGAGCAGTCGGGCAACATCCAGGCGGTGGTGGCTTCCGAGGAGGAGGCCTTCGACTACGTTCGCGACCTGCTTTCTCACCTGCCGACCTCAGCCTTCGACCCGGCCCCGCTCGTCGAGGCACCGGAGGACGAGGAGCTCGACGACAGCGCGCTGGACACCTTCATGCCGGACGACACGAACGCCGGCTACGACATGATGGACTTGCTGGTCCAGCTTGGCGACGACGAGGACCTCATCGAGATCCAAGCCAACTACGCCGAAAACCTCATCTGTGCCTTCGGGCGCATCGACGGCCGCCCCGTCGGCTTTGTGGCCAACAACCCGATGTACCAGGCCGGCTGCATCGATGCGGACGCCGCCGATAAGGGCGCGCGCTTCATCCGCACCTGCGATGCCTACAACATCCCCATCGTCTACGTCGTGGACACGCCCGGCTACCTGCCCGGTGTGGCGCAGGAGCGCGAGGGTCTGATCCACCGCGGCGCGAAGTTCGCCTTCGCGGGTGTGGAGGCCACCGTGCCGAAGGTCGCGCTGATTGTGCGCAAGGCCTACGGCGGCGCCTACGCCGTGATGGGTTCGAAGAACCTATGCGGCGACATCAACCTGGCGTGGCCCACCGCCCAGATCGCAGTGATGGGTTCGTCTGCCGCCGTGGTGATGATCCAGGGCAAGCAGCTCGCCGCCATCGAGGACCCCGTCCAGCGCGAGGCGATGAAGAAGATGTTCATGGACTTCTACGACGAGAACATGACCTCGCCGTATGTCGCCGCGGAGCGCGGGTACATTGACCAGATGATCGAGCCGAACGAGACACGCATCGCGCTGCGGCGCGCCCTACGCCAGCTTTCCACCAAGCAAGCGCAGGACCTGCCGAAGAAGCACACGATCAGCCCGCTGTAACACTTTCGTGACATAGCCGATAGGCTATGCGTACGTTGATCACGCAAGAAAGGTAGCGCGAAACATGTTGTCTTCCACCCTCGACCTCGTCGGTGACCTGCTCAGCATGCTGGTCTGGTTCGTCAACGGAATCCAGACCGGCGACCCGCTGTACAACTTCGGTATTCGCTTCTAGTTACGGTTGCTAGCTGCGCTTGCTCGCCAGCTTGGCAATGCCGCGCCAGCCAAGCATGAGCAGCGCCGACATCGTGGTCGCCACGATAATGAAGGACCAGTGGGGGATTGACTGGTTCCGAATACCCCAGATCACCAGGCCCGTGATGACGGTGACCGGCCAAATGATGCCGCCCTTGTTATCACGGGCAATCAGCCACCCCAGCGTCACGCCAAGCGCGAACGGCCACAGCGTGGACAGCCAGCCCGTGAAGTTGAAGGGCATCTCCTCGGTCTGGTGCGCAGCGCGCGCGAGCAGCGCAAACACCGCGATAGCGACGTAATCAGCGGCGATTGCGTAGGGCTTAGAAATCGTTTTCCTCATGCCGTCATGCTAGCAAGCAGCCGGTTGTACAGCGTTTTGCCAGACTAATTCTTTCCAGACTAATTCCGCAGGGGCGGGAAACCGGGGCCCTTTGCCCGAGCCATTAAAGGCATTTAAAACTCCCGCAGCAACAGGCGCTCATGGTATTGCTGAAGCACTGATGTTTGTCTTTTTGTAGGGAGAGTTTTTGTGGAAGGAGACTCAGTAGACGTCGCTGCCCTGGAGCGGAGAATAGAGTATCTGTCTGTTCAAATTGAACGGCTGATTGAACTTCACAACCCGTTCCCCTCGCCGATGACAATATTTCGAAAAACAGCGATGCTCATGGCCTTGACTTTCGAACAAGAGACGTTAGCGCTCAAGCTATTGGGAACAGTGCATGCTCTTAATAATGGTGAAAAGGTCGATATAAACCAAGGGTTATTGCCATTCCCCAGAGAAACCGTAGTGCTGTTTAATGAATACTCTGACAAAGGGACGATGGGGACTAGTGAAGTAGTAGAGATGCTAAAAACATTTGTTCCAGGTGGCGAAAAAGCGGCCCAAAACCTGATTGAGGCGTGGGAGTCAGCGCAATCTGCAATCCACAACAACGACGAGATAAAACCAGGGAAAAGCGTAAGTGAGAGCTAAGGCACGCCACGCAATCAGTCAGATTGTGTCATGTCTAGGGACTTTTTGGACAAGGATGGGGCAACCCCAACGGTGAACGATTTAAAACCGTATATTCTAACTGGAAACTAAGATTGAAGAGAGGGGCACTCGTGAATAGGAAAGAGTTTTGCGGATCTTTGGTCATAGTGTTACTAGGTTTTCTAGGTCTCTTCCTATCTGGATTCTTCCAGGAACCCAAACCGACGAGCGTAACGGTGATGGCGATCTTTGGCACATTCATTATCTCAATGATCTTCTGCTTACCAGCCCTCTATTTCACCAAAAAATATCAAGAAAAGGGAAGAACCGACCCGAAATGAAACGGCTATCGTCCTCGCATTGAAGAAGCGGATCGAAACCCAAGACGCTTCAGAGCGGCACCTGTTCAACGCCTTAATTAGCATTTATCACCTGCATGTTTACCCCCTGAGTTGGTAGCGGTGGAGTCTACCGGCTCAATCCCACAAGGGGATACACCTATCCACCAATTAGCAAGCCTCATCCCCCTGTGGTCCTCGTGCCACTTCATGGCCACCGACCGCGAGATCCTCGTCATGCGCCACGGCGCAGAAATCCACTTCATCGCACTCGACGGAGCCCGCTGGGTCTTCAAAGACCGACAAACCCCAAGAGGAAGAAGAATTCAGAGAAGTCTTGTGGGGAACAGGCAGGTGCCGACCTCGGAAATAGTCTTGATTCAAGAGAGGGTCGTGAAGATCGATCGTTTTATGGTGTCGTTTGAATTCTGTGCGTTTGCGTTGCGACCTGCTTAAGGTAGAGGAGTGACTTCTCCTGCTGCACTCCGTCTTGATCGCACGACTATGCGCCGGAACCTCGACCGCTTCAACCGGCGCTGGCGCGACCGCCTTGACGGCTGGGACAGCGCCGACCAGGGCGCGCTAGAGCGCAAGTACGCGCAGAGCTTCTGGTCGGAACTGTTTGAGTGCTTCGGTGTCACTGCCTCGCGCATGGACTTGTTTGAGCAGGACGCGCGCCGCGCCTCGACTGGCAAGGCTGGCTACATCGACCTGTTTTGGCCCGGTGTCGTCATCGGAGAAGCCAAGAAACCAGGTGTGAGCCTCCAAGTCGCTATTGACCAGGCTCGCGATTACCTGCTTGGCGGCACGATCACACCCGCGGAGCAGCCCCGCTACATCATCGCCAGCGACTTCGAGCGACTGCGCCTTGTCCGGCTTGGCGCGCCGGAGCAGCGCTTCGACGTGGAGTTCCCGCTTGCGGAGATCACCGATCACGTCGATGAACTGAAGTTCCTCGCAGGCTACGAGGACACGCTGACCTACCAAGAGCAGCAAGACGCGTCCATCCAAGCATCTCGGCTCATGGCTGACCTGTTTACCGCAATGGTCGGCGACGACGTCGACGAGCAGATCGGCGACGACGCACCGACCAACCCGGAAGACGAGGACGCAGCCGTTCAGGTCACTTCCATGTACTTGACCCGCTTGTTGTTCCTCTTGTTCGCCGAGGACTCCGGGGTGATCGAGCAAGACCTGTTCTACCGATTCATCTTGGAGCACACGACAAGCGAGAACTTAGGTAGCCAGCTTGGCGCGCTGTTCGAGGTGTTAAACACCCCAGAGCGGCAGCGGCGGCGTGTGCCTGAGGCAATGGCACGTTTTCCGTACGTCAACGGTGCGATCTTCGCAGAGACCATGCCGACGCAGTTTTTCACCTCGGACATGCGCGACGCACTGCTCAACGCCTGCCGATTCCGCTGGACAAACATCAGCCCCGCACTGTTCGGAGCGATGTTTCAACTGGTCAAGTCCAAGGAAGCACGCCGAGGTGATGGTGAGCACTACACCAGCGAGACCAACATTCTCAAAACCATTGGCCCGCTGTTTCTCGATGAGCTGCGCGCCGAAGCAGACCGGCTGATCGCTGCGAAGTCCACCCCAGTGGCGAAACTGCGCGCGTTCCGCGATTCACTGGCTGACATGGTGTTTTGCGACCCCGCGTGCGGCAGCGGCAACTTTTTGATCGTCGCTTACCGTGAGCTGCGCAAGATTGAGACTGACGTGATCGTCGCGATCCGCGAGCGCGAGGGCACCACGGACATGTCCCTCGATATTTCCTGGGAGCAGAAGCTTTCCATCGGGCAGTTCTACGGCATTGAGTTGAACTGGTGGCCTGCCCGCATTGCTGAGACTGCGATGTTTCTGGTTGACCACCAGGCCAACCGAGAGCTGGCCGACCGCGTTGGCCTGGCACCGGAGCGCCTGCCGATCGCGATTACCGCCCACATTATCCACGCAAACGCGCTTGCGGTGGACTGGGCCGAGATTCTGCCCGCGACCTCCGGCATGACCTACATCTTCGGAAACCCGCCATTTATCGGGCAGAAAGAGAAAACCGATGGGCAAAAAGAAGATATGAAAAGGGTTTGGGGAGATGATTACGACGGCTATCTTGATTACGTCACTGGTTGGCACGCTCAATCTATGACGCTGCTCGCAGAGCGCCGCGGCGAGTTTGCGTTTGTTACCACGAACTCGATCACCCAGGGACAGCCTGTTCCGGCCCTTTTCGGGCCGCTTATTCGAGAAGGCTGGCGGATCAAGTTTGCGCATCGCACGTTCCAATGGGACTCCGAAGCACCTGGTAAAGCGGCAGTACACTGCGTCATCGTCGGTTTTACTAAGGATCGAGGCATTAGACAGCGTCTTTGGGAGTACACAAAGGCGAAAGGGGACCCTGTTGGAGTTCCAATTACACAGGGGATTAACGCCTACTTAGCTGATGGGCCGCATCTTCTGATCACTAAGCGGAGCGACAAGAAAAAACTGTCTCCACAAATACCGGTCGTAGATTCTGGATCTACTGCCTATGACTGGGGCCTATACACTTTCACCCCAGACAACGTAGAAGAGGTTTTAAACGACCCAGTTGCTTGCAAATATCTGCGTAAATATGTGGGTGGCGAAGAACTCATTAACGACGTTGAACGCTGGTGTTTGTGGTTGAAAGATGTTGAGCAGGGGGATATTCAGAGGTCGCCTCTTTTGCGTGAACGGATAGAAAAAGTAAAAGCACTTCGTTCTCAGTCCAAGAGGAGTGGAACCCAGAAGGCGGCGCTTACCCCTCAGCTCTTTGGCGAAGATAGGCAGCCCGATTCTCCCTACCTAGGGATACCGCAGACTTTCGCAGAAGGTCGACTCTATTTCACTGCCAAGCGTCTTACTCCCGACATTATTGCTAATAAGAAGCTTTTCACCGCAGAAGACCCCGATGGTCTGCTTTTTGCACTCATCAGTTCGTCAATGTTTATGACTTGGCAAAAAACGGTAGGAGGCAGGCTTAAATCTGATCCGTCTTTTTCCAACACTATTGTGTGGAACAATTTCCCAGTTCCAGAACTTGATGAAAGAACTCGGAGCCGAATCATATCGGCAGGCAAAAAGGTTATTGATGCACGCGAACTATATCCAGAAAGATCGTTGGCTGAGCAATATGATGTTCTGTCAATGGAGCCTGACCTTGTAAAAGCGCATAACGCTCTGGATCGAGAAGTCGACAGGGCTTTTGGCGCACCACGCAAACTCACCACCGAGCGCAAGCGCCAGGAACTCCTATTCGCCAATTACGCGAAGTTAACCGGGTGAGCACAGTGAGGTTACCCTCGTTTAGTGGACACCCTA
>NZ_KV817945.1:0-348 GCF_001814825.1 Corynebacterium sp. HMSC071B10
AATCCGGGTGGATGCATACCCGCAGGACATCGAGTGCCTGCGTAGCAAACCTGGGGTGTAACCAAATTCTGCAAACAATGTTGTTTAGTGTGTTGGCATGCTGTTGGGTGTCTGGGGCAGCACACAATAACCACGCCGGTTGGTGTGGTTGTGGTTGTCTTGTTGGCCCGCACGTGAATGATCATGCGTCTTGGTTGGTGTGTGGTTGTTGTGGTGTGGGTGTGTTGTGTGAGAACTGTATAGTGGACGCGAGCATCTTTCTTCTTTCCATGCTCCATGTTTGTGGGGTGTGGGTTGAATTATTTTTGTGTTTTGCAAGTTTTGTGTTTGCAAGATCGTTTGTAAGTG
>NZ_KV817946.1:0-4689 GCF_001814825.1 Corynebacterium sp. HMSC071B10
CAAGAGCTTCAAGCGTGTCACTAAAAACAAGGTTTCGGTGTTCTTTCGAATCTAGGTAGCGATTCGGTTGCCGATTGATCCACACAATTCCAGTTTTCCGGTGATGCTCGATTGCACGATTCATGATGGAACGCAAACCGTGTCCCTCCATCCACTGCAACAGGAGGACGGTGTACCAGGACAGCATAGCGAGCTGGTGGACCTGACCCCTGTTTGGTAGACACCTCTGATTCCGACCGTGTTGGGTCGGGGAAAGGTAATCTACCTCCATGCCTAGGAAGGTTTATGGTCAAGTCCCGTGGAGTGGTGTAGCCGTCTAGCTTTCGGCTCGGTTTGAAGTTCGGGGTTTGTTTAGGCGGTTAGCTGGTGCTGATCGTCATGGTCGTCTCCTTTTCGGTGCATGAGGTGTTTGGTCTGTTCGAGTGCGGATAGTGACATGTAGCGCTTTTGCTGAATCCAAAGCGAGCCTAGAGGCAGATATTGCAGCGAACACCGCCAAGCACGCCGCCATCACCACAGCCCTAGGCGATCTGGCAGGCGAACCTGTGAACGATTTTCGCCCCGCACAGTGGAGCGCACTCATCGACCACGCCATCGTAGACGAGGATACGATCCGATTCGTATTCCGCACCGGTGAACAGGTGAGCATGACCCTGCAAGGGTGATATTGCAGCGGTTGACGTGCACGGTTAGGTACACCTCCCAGAAATAAAGTAAGGTTAGACTTACCTAAGAAGGATGGTGTTTACGTGGACGATCGTGCAATGGATCAGGTTGTTGACGGTGAGTATGAGTCGGCGAAGGAAAAATCTGTCGCTGGTCAAAGGGCGATTCGTAAGCTATCGCAGCCGGTGAAAGGCAAACTGTTTATCGCGCAGGTTTTGGCTTTTCTCTCTGGTGTGTTGGCTATTGCCCCGTATGTGGCTCTGGTGGAGCTTGGCAGAGAACTTATGCAAGACCAGGTGGACCCGGCGCGAGTGAACTGGATCGTCATACTCCTCGTCAGCGCATACATGGCCCGGTTGACCTTATATTTTGTTGCATTGGGCGTGACGCATTTTATTGACCTGTCGTTGCGTAACCAGATGCGTCGGCAAATTGCCGCCCGAATGTCGACTGCTCCGCTGTCGTGGTTTACCCGCGAGGGTGAGGGGAAGATCCGCAAGACCATTCAGGATGATACGGCCACGGTGCATACAGTGATCGCGCACGGGCCGATTGAGAAGCTGAACGCGATCGTATCCCCGCTCGCCTTGTTGATGTATGCGTTTGTGGTGGATTGGCGACTCGCGTTGCTGTCGACTGCGACGATTCCGATTTATGTGGGCATGTATGGCATGTCGATGCGTGGGATGAATGAGAAGACCGCACAAATGGACACCAAGCTCGCTCAGGTTTCGGCAACGATGGCCGAGTTCGTTGCCGGTATCTCAGTGGTGAAAGCATTCGGCAAGGTCGGCCAAGCACATAAAGCCTATTTAGATGCGGCTAACGAGTTTTCTAAGTTCTACCGGGCGTGGTGTATGCCGCTGGTGTCGATGTCGGTCGCCTCATTTTCGTGGGTGTCGATCCCGGTGTTGTTGATCGTGAACCTGGGCGGTGGCGCGTTGATGATGAACGCCGGTTGGGTGAGCATCTACGAGGTGATAACGACGACGTTGATCGCCTTGGTGCTGCCGGGAGCGTTGATGACAGTCGCAACTATCGCCTGGTCGTACCAGCTCGCAGGGTCTGCGGCAGTGAGGCTGGTGAACGTCATGGAGCTACCGGCGTTGAGTCAGCCCGATGCGCCACAGACGCCACACGGTCATGATATTAAGATTCGGGGTGTGTCGTATGCCTATGACGATACCCAGGCATTAGACGAGGTGAGCCTGAGCATTCCGGCAGGCACGGTGACCGCGCTGGTTGGCCCGTCGGGTGCGGGGAAGTCGACGTTGGCGAGTTTGATTGCCCGCTTCGATGACCCGGACGCTGGCACGATCACTATCGGCGGGGTTGATCTAAAGAGCATTTCCCAGGATGTGTTGTATTCGACGGTCGCGTTCGTCCTGCAAGATGCACAGCTTATTCGCGACACCATCCACAACAACATTGCCCTGGGCGCGCCAGACGCAACCTTGGATCAGGTGCGGCAGGCGGCGAGAGCAGCGCAGATCGACGAGTTCATCATGAGCCTGCCAGATGGTTACGACACCGTGTTGGGGGAGGGCACCCACGTTTCGGGCGGGCAGGCAGCCCGTATCGCGATCGCCCGGGCGCTCATGGTTGATGCCCCAGTGTTGGTGCTGGACGAGGCGACGGCGATGGCGGACCCGGAATCGGAATCGAAAATTCAACAAGCTCTCTCGACTCTTGCCAAAGGCAGAACCGTGATTGTGATCGCCCACCGGTTGGCCTCGATCAGGGGCGCGGATCAGATTGTCGTCATGGAACGCGGGGGCATTGCTGTGGTCGGTAAACATGACGAGCTGTTGGGTAATGCGCACTATCAGGCACTTCTTGCCCAAGGTGCATGCGAGGAGATGAAACGATGAATCAACTATTGCTGCCACGCTTTAAGCGTTTGATGGAACCCACCTCGTGGCGAGACCTCTCGGTCGGTCAAGCGTGGGGTGCGGTCTCAGGACTGTGTCACGGCTTTGCCCTGCTCGCGCTACTCCCTGCAGCAAGCGCCTTGGCGACCGGAATGCCGGTGTGGGGGCTGTCGTTTTGGGGCTGGCTCATCGCCTTGGCGGTGTTCGCGGTGCTGGGCGTGGGCACGGAGTTTTATGGCATGCGCACCGGCTATATCGGCGCGCTTGGATTCATTCACGACATCCACCAGGCAGTAGGTAACAAAGTAGCCCGCCTACCACTGGGAGTGTTCGATTCGGGTAGCTCTGGCCGACTGTCGCGCATGGTCACCAAGGAAATGATGGACTTGGGCGAGTCGGCGGCACATTTCATTTTCTCCCTCGTCCAAAAACTCTCAGCCGTGCTCGTAGTCACTGTGGGAACCTGGTTCTGGGATTGGCGGCTGGGACTGACCTTGACGATCGCGTTCCCGATCATGCTTGCCTTCCTCCATATCTCTCGTGTGCTTCTCGATAAGGGCAAGCAGGTTTCCGAACCAGCGGATTCGGAGCTGGCGGCTCGCATGGTCGAATTCGCCACCTGCCAAGGCGCGCTGCGTTCCTGCCATGTCGCCGACGACTACCCGGCCCTTGATCAGGCTTTCGACCAGGCTGACCGCAAGGGCCGCAAAGCATTGTGGCTCGGAACATTAGCGATCCTGATTAATGGGATGTTCGTCCAAGCGCTCATTGTGGTGATGATCTGGCTCAGCGTCCAACTCACCCTCGGCGGGCAAATGACTGCGCTGAACGCCGTGGTCACAATCGGCATGTGTCTGCGGTTCACCACCATGCTCCAAGACATTGGCGGAAGTATGTCGGGGCTGGAAGAACGCCGCCAGCAGATGAACCACGTCGACAAGGTCATGGACGCTCCCGAATTGTCCGAACCTGTCATCTCCACACCGGTGGGCGCTCCTGGTGATGTTCGCTTCGATGATGTGACCTTCGGCTACGATCCGGACACTCCGGTTCTCCGTGATATTTCCTTCCATGTCCCGCAAGGCGGCATGTGTGCCCTGGTTGGCCCATCTGGGTGCGGGAAGACGACGATCGCCCGGCTGGTTACACGTTTCTGGGATGTGCAGTCCGGCAGCGTGTGCGTTGGCGGAGTGGACGTGCGCGAGCAAACCACCGAAGACCTGATGCGCCAGATATCCCTGGTCTTCCAAGACGTCTACTTATTCAATGACACGCTCGAAGCCAACATTCGCCTTGGCAACCCCGAAGCTACCGATGAAGAAATCAGGTGGGCCGCTGACCTGTCGGGCGTGACGGAAATTGTCAACCGTCTCCCAGACGGCTGGAATTCATTGGCGGGTGCTGGCGGGCGTGCACTGTCAGGAGGGGAACGCCAACGAGTGTCCATCGCTCGCGCCTTGGTGAAGAAAGCCCCGATCGTGCTGTTCGATGAGGCCACCAGCGCGTTGGACGCGGAAAATGAAGCCAACATTGTTGCGGCGATGAACGAGCTACGCAAGCACTCCACACTGATTGTCATCGCCCACAAACTTGAAACCATTCGTCAAGCTGACCAAATCATTGTGCTCTCCCACGATGGGCGTATCGCCCAGCGCGGGTGCCACAACGAGCTGGTCAACCAGCCGGGTCAATACCGCGATTTCTGGCAAGAACGCATCAACGCAGCTGGATGGCAACTCGTCTAAACACAGCACGTATAAGCACATGAAAGGAAAAACTATGTCTATGCCTACATCCTCGCGCCTCAACACCCACTCGAACGTCGCGATTTCTACCTCGACAACATCATCCCACCTGCGAGCATGGATCAGCTCGTTCTTGTAGGAACCATTAACATTTTCTGCCAGAGCATTGTCATAAGAATCCCCGACCGACCGTTCCGGTGGAAGCGGCAATCCCGTGCTGGGCAAGTCGCTGGTTGTAGACAACGCTGACATACTGTGAGCCGTGATCTGAATGGTGAATGAGACCTGTTGTTTCCTCAGCACACACGATCGCCTGGTTAAGAGCTTGCAGCGGCAGTGCTTCCGTCCGCATCGAGTCTGATAACGCCCACCCAACGATCCGTCGAGAGTAAACGTCGGTGACAAAC
>NZ_KV817947.1:0-474 GCF_001814825.1 Corynebacterium sp. HMSC071B10
AACTCGACCCAAAACGTCGGAAATGATCCGATTCATCGATGAATACCGGAATCGTTTCTCTGTCGAGTTCATCTGTAAGACGTTGAAGGATAACCGGGCTGGTGGGTTCATCACCTCGCGTGGGTATCGCCAGTCCAAGGCCCGTGGGTTAAGTGCTCGTCGCCTTCGTGATGCTGTGCTGGTCGACCGCATTAGTGCTGTTCATCGGGATAATTACGGCGTCTACGGCGTGCGGAAAATGTGGCATGCTCTCCGCCGTGACGGAATTGATATCGGTCGTGAACAAACTGCTCGGTTGATGCGCTTGGCCGGTGTTTCTGGCAAAGGCAAAGGCAGATCACCTCTCACAACCCGTAAGGCTAATGTGCCTGATCTGCGCCCGGACTTGGTCGAGCGTGAGTTCAAAGCTCAGGGCCCGAATAAACTGTGGGTGGCCGACATTACGTATGTGCGCACGAAGAAAGGCTTTGTGTA
>NZ_KV817948.1:0-1975 GCF_001814825.1 Corynebacterium sp. HMSC071B10
CCCAGAGGTACTATGCAGTTGGTATGGACTGCGGAAGCTGCATTGACTGTCAGTAGCGCGAATACGAGGAGTGAAACATGGTAAATAATTGGAGCATAACGTCTTTTGCCCATTACATGAATTCGCTTTTAAAGCGGTATTTTGCTCAAGAAAACCTCATTTCTTCCGGAGCTGTCGAGCTACGGGCAGCTTGGAGAACGGCTCAGTACGTCTACTGCGTATTCTCAGTAATGTCCACGAAAGGACTTGCGTATGTTGGCATGGAAATGCCCCCAATACCGAGTACTGGGGGAGTCTCATCGGAAGAAGATACTGCTGTCAAGGCCTGGGCAGTTCAGCTTGCCGGTGATCCATTCGCCGGGGATTTAGACTACGGTTGCGGAGATAAAATAAAATGGCTCGGAACCGTTAGCGACAACACGCCTCAACGCTTTATAGAATTGAGGAGAGCGAAGGCAGACAAAAAGATGGGCACAGAGCTTTATATTCCACGAACCGGCCACGGTTAATCATTTACCCCCTGCCTCACCGCGCCTATTTTAATCTATGTTTTTCTCCATATTGAACCACTGGGGAACCACGTCGCTGCCATCATTGGACTCACGTAGCGGGAACATTGTCTTCACTCCACGTGGCTCTAGTCCTCCAGGGACCCACACTGTAGTTTCTATTACTGCTCGAAGTTCAAATGATCTCACTGATCAGGCCGAATGTTTCAAACGATAACCCATATGAAGAGTCATCACATCGCACCTTGAAGCATCATCGCTTCGCGTTGGAGTCCTACCGTGATATCGCTCAAGCAGAGCAGGTGGTTGGCAGGATTATTGAGGCGTACAACAAGCGGGATCGTCACAGTGGGTTGAACTATTACACGCCTGATGAGGTGTATACGGGCAAGTGGAAACAGATCCTTGCACGGCGTCAGGCAAAGGAGCAACGCTACTATCAGGCGCACCCGACTCGGCGTCCGGCGGTATCAGCCTATAAGGCCCCACCGCAGTTGGTGGGGATTAATATAGGGCGTGATCTTGCCGTTTACCAGCAGGTATAGTAAGTTTTATTCAAACGAGTTGGCGGGGGTTCACAACTCAACGGCGGGCGGCGCAGTGGTGATTTTCGCCTTACTACCCATGAAGATAGTTGGAAGGAAGTTGAGTGATATTCATGACTGGTTCAAGTTATCGATCAAGAGTATTTGGATATAATTTTAGTCGGATCGTACTTATCTTCGCAGTACTCTTATTGTGTGTCTACTTCTTGACCAGAAGAGATCAAACCGCCTTTATCACATGCGGTCTTTTAGTGTCTCTGGCAATTTTCTTTAATGTCGGGGTGTTGCTGAATGATGAAATCCTTCGGATTTCAGTTCTTGGCATTCCAGTTAGCAACGTTCGTTTGGAATCTCTGAAGGGGGCGGAGATCCTTCCCTCGGGCCCCATACTCGAATCCCAAACGTTTGGGGTTCACTTCCTGGATGGCACTATTTCATTCCATGCCGGTTCTGCAAATATCCTCCTACACCGCAATATCGGAAGACCCATTCGCTTGACGGTTAAAGACCCAGAGGAATTTTTACACCTCCTAGCGGAGAACTCCGCTATTCGACCCGCTTCTCACAGTTAAGCCCCCGGTGCCGACACAACTGGCAACCAAAAGCATACCTCGAAGAGCTACTCACTCAAGCATCACCCGATCTGACGCGTCAGATGCTCGGTGATTTCATCAACCAAATTCTATCTTCCCAAGACGATACTGTCGGCAGCGCTGACTACGGCACCACCAGCGACAACCGCGTCAACCACCGCAACGGCTACCGCCACCGACTACTGGATACACGGGTCAGCACCGTCGATGTGGCTATCCCGAAACTACGCCACGGTTCCTTCTTGTCTGACTGGCTGTTAGAACGACGAACCCGTAGCGAACGTGCCATGTAGATAAGCCTCTGGGCACTAAAGTACCCAGAGGTACT
>NZ_KV817949.1:0-519 GCF_001814825.1 Corynebacterium sp. HMSC071B10
TTTCACAGAGAGATTTCACAGAGAGATTTCTTCGGCAACTGACTTTTCGTCTTGGAGGGCACCAGAAAGTGTGAAAAGCGTTGGCAGGGGCGCCGCCGGGAACCGGCGGTCGGGGTCGGAGGTCTAAGAGACCGTGGCGTTGATTCTGGATACCGATGACGAGATTTTCATCGCGGCGGACGCCGCGGACATGGCGAAGCAGCTTGTCGGCCTCCTCTACGGCGGGTGAGGCACAGCAGAGCGTCGCTCCCGTGCCGAACGACGCCATCAAGATCATCTCCGGCCCCGCGAAGCTGGACGAGACGAAGGAGTGAGGACCATGTCCGACCAGAACATCAACATCAAGCTCGACCGCGGCGGCCCCGAGAACCACGCCTGGACGGTGCTGGGCACCCTGCTCGCCTGCGGCGCTGTCGGCATGGCCGCCTGGGCGATCTCCAACGCCGGAGCCCTGGACCTGGCTGCGACCGGCCTGTTTTTCTTCTTCATGCAGCTCATCTCGATGATGCTCAAGGCGGG
>NZ_KV817950.1:0-2376 GCF_001814825.1 Corynebacterium sp. HMSC071B10
CGGCATGGGTTGGCTGCTGCTTGGCGTGCTGCTCGTGGTCGCCTACTGGGCATACGCTGACCAGCGTAATCGTGCCACCCGCGCCACCGGCTCCGTCGTGTCCCAGTGCGTCACCGCGCTCGACCGCGCAGGCCTGACCACGGTTCAGATCGCACCGTCACGTGTCGATTTCCGCGTGGACTACCGCCTTTACCGGGGCGTACCGCCGGGCGTGATCGCGGCGCTGTCGGCGCACTGGGGCGCGCCGGTACGGGTCGGAGCACTAGGCGGGGGCGTGGTGCGCTGCGAACCGGCTCCGGCTCCGGCACCGGATTAGCCGGGGCGACGTGCAGCGGGGAGCGCAGCGACGAGGAGCGGAGGGCGCGAAGCGCCCGAGCACCGCAGGCGCGAGCACCCCCGCGAACCGGCCCGCGTAGCGGGCCGCGCTGGTGGGCCTTAGTACTACAGGCCCACTTCCGGACTTGTGACAAGACGCTTATATGAGCAGGTCAGAGAGGGTTTTTTATGTCCACGGACAGGGCACGGCGCTGGATGTTGACGGTGCCAGCGGAGGGGGACGCGGGGGTCTCGCGGGAGCAGATCGAGGACGCACTAGAGCCGTACACGGCGTATCTGGGCCAGATGGAGCGGGCGGAGTCGGGCTATCTGCACTGGCAGATTTTGCTGGTACATGAGCAGCCGATCAGATTCTCTACGCTCAAAAACCGCTTGCCGACGGCACACCTGGAAACCGCGCGTGAACTGGCGAAATGCGTGGCTTACGTGCAAAAGGCCGATACCCGCGTGGAGGACGAACCGCCCCTGGTCAAGGGCTTGATCGAGGTCGGGCCGGGCCAAGGTCACCGGTCTGATCTGGACGATCTGCGGGCGCGGATTCTCGACGGCCAGGAGACCGTGGACGGTCTCATCATGGACGACGCGACCGCCTGGCGACACGGGCGCATGACGGCCGACCTCGTCGCTGCTCGTGACCGCGCTCGTCTGGGGTCTGGGACACGAGACGTGCAGGTCAGAGTGATTTATGGCGATACCGGGACGGGCAAGACCTCGGCAGCGATTCAAGGCCTGCAGGCGCTCGGCTCGGTCTGCAGGGTGACCCACTGGGGGCCGGGTGCTTTCGACGGCTACGACGGGCAAGATTCGCTGATTCTCGACGAATTCGCTGGTCAGCCCTCGATTTCTGCGCTTCTGACCTGGCTCGACCGGTATCCCGTGGATCTCCCCGCCCGCTACAGGTCGCGTCCTGCGGCTTATTTGCGCGTGGTGCTTTGCACCAATGCGCAGCCCTGGGACTGGTACCCCGAAGCGCCGAAAGCGCAGCGCGCCGCCCTAGCCCGTCGTCTCCATCTCGTGGAGCATTGGGCAGGGTCGTGGGATAACGTCACGGTGACCGAAATACCGTCCGCCGAGGTCATGGCCCGCATGACGGCAGAACCGCCCCCTATGGTGGGGTTTTAGCGATACTGGACAGCCTTGCATGCCCTGCAATCATTGTAAACATTCTACGTAAACGTTTGCATGTAAACATTACGTTGTTTTCATGCTTGCATTACGTTGTAAGGTTTGCTATGATTACAGTCATGGCAACGAAAAAAGACACCGCTGCTTTCGAGTCCGCCCTGGCTGACCTGCGCGCGTCCCGGCCTGACCTGGCCGACCGCCTGGGTGACGATCCCGCCCGCGCCGACCTGATCGACCTGGTCGCTGACCTCGCGCCCGACGTGGCTGCTGGTGCCCGCCAGATGTCCCGCGTCGCGCTCGTCGCGCTGGTGTCGGCTATCGCGCCTGCCCCGGAGCCGGTCGAGTTGGTGGCGTTCACCACTCGCCTGCCTGCTGATCTCGTCCAGGAGGTCAAGGCTCGCGCGGTCTCGCGCGGGGTCTCGGTGCAGGCTCTCGTAGCTGACGCTCTCGCGCGCGGTCTGGCTGCTGACGAGGGTAACGAGTAGCCCGGACACCCTCGCGGGCGCTCTCGAACACCGGGCCGAATTTTGAGGTTCTCACCGCCTGCGCGTTCGATTTTGAAAAACGACCGAAACGACCGCCCACGCCCCCGTGCTTCCTGAGGGAGGGAGGGCAGGGAGCGCCCTGCCCAGGCACCTTTTTAGGTGGCTATGGGGACAGGGGCAGTAGGACGTACGCGTTCCGTCGGTCGGTCGGTTGGTCACTGACTGGCGCGGGGCATTACTCCCGCGCGCTGGCGGCATGTGCACAGGACTCTGGAGACGCTGGAGCGTCAGCGCGATCTCGTGTGTTCCACCCAGGCGCGGCAGCCCTTTGCCCCGTATCCTCGCGGCGTACGGGAGTGCCTGGCGGTCATGTGCTCGTGATGATTTGCACCCTCTAACGGTGTGCTCTGGCCCGGTGTAAGCGGGGGGG
>NZ_KV817951.1:0-377 GCF_001814825.1 Corynebacterium sp. HMSC071B10
TTGTGCCTGGTCACGTGCTTTTTGCTTTGGAGCTTGCGTGCAAGGGCTTGAAAATCAGGCTGGTCGTAGGACAGCGTCCGCTTACTCCGGCCGTCGCTGAATCGATCATCGAACCATCCCGGTGGGAGTTGACGGAAACGCTCTGGCGTTAGTGCCTCATCAGTGATGACTTTCTTTGCGCGGGATACTTCTCGTCGTGAACATCCCAATGCGTGTGTGATCTGCGCGTAGCTTGCACCGTCGAGGCACATCGCGATGATCTGTTTGAAGTTGGCCACAAGGACCGGCTCCTTCCAAGTAGATGTTGACGCGACACCAGCGGATTGTGGTGTCGCCAGCATCGACTATGAAAGAAAACCCCTTGCAGTACCGGGTAC
>NZ_KV817952.1:0-2380 GCF_001814825.1 Corynebacterium sp. HMSC071B10
CAGACGGAACAAAACCTGGGACACTTCAGTTCAAGCGCGACGCAGTCGCGATGTACGAGAACGATCCACATCTCTCGCTCAAGGCCGCAGCCGAAGATTTAGGGATCTACCGCACCACGCTTCGCACGTGGGTCGACACGTACGGCACCGGCGCAAAGACCCAGAGTCCACCGGTTTCACATGCTGATCGTGCCAAGCAGCTCACGGATGCAGAAAAGATACGCCAACTGCAGCAGGAAAACGCCAGGTTGAAAGAAGAACGCGATATCTTGCGCAAGGCGGCCAAATATTTCATGGAAGAGACAAACTGGTGATCCGCTTTCAGTTTGTCGAGGACCACCGCACCGAGTACTCGGTCAAGCGGATGTGCACCGTCCTTGGGCTCAATCGCAGCTCTTACTACAAATGGAAGGCCAGCAGCGCCCAGCGTCGCCGCCGGCTGATTGACGATGCCATGCTAGGGGCGAAGGTCAAGGCGGTCTTTGACGAGAAAGACCAGCTCTATGGTGCCAAACGTATCGCGGCAGAGCTGACGCATAACGACGCTTACAACGACAATGGGCCGGTCAATCATAAGCGCATCGCCCGGATCATGAAGAAGCTTCGCCTGCGTGGCTACACCAAAAAACGCAAGGTCACCACCACCCGGCGTGGGCCACATCGCGTGGTGTTTGCCGACCTGGTCAAGCGTGACTTCACGGCCCCGGCTGCAAATAGGGTGCTAGTTGGCGATATCACCTATCTGCCGATCGCGGACGGGTCGAATATGTATCTCGCTTCGGTAATTGACTGCTATTCACGGATGCTCGTCGGCTTTGCTATCGCCGACCACATGCGCACCGAACTCGTCGAGGAAGCACTCGAGCACGCGTACCACACCCGCGGTGACCTTACCGGGGCGATCTTTCATTCGGACCACGGAAGTGTCTATGCCTCATCGCAGTTTCAGGCCACCTGCCGCAGGCTCAACGTCACCCAGTCCATGGGTGCGGTCGGCACAAGTGCCGACAACTCGCTGGCGGAGTCGTTTAACGCCACCTTGAAACGAGAGGTCCTCAAAGACAAGAAAGTCTTTGCCAACCAGCTCGTCTGCCGACGAGACGTCTTCGCGTGGTGCGTGCGCTACAACACCAGCCGAAGACACTCCTGGTGCAAGTACCTCACCCCCACAGAGTACGAAGCCCACGCAGCGTAACAATGCGCTAAAGTAAGCCCCACAATTTCACCACCCCATGGTGTCTACTTTCCGGGGGCCGGGCCCGAGTTCTCCGCCCATATCCTTATCCCCACGGAAAGAAAAACTAGGAGGACTAGAGATGTGGCCAATAGTCCAAGCCCTATCGAGTGGGTTGCCCATAAAACGATTAGTGCTATCGCGAAAACTGATAGCACGGCTAGGGCACTGTTCTTAATCTTTTGCGTTGTATCCATAGTTTTATTATTGCGAGCACCCGAGCTGGTCTTCAATCTGGCGGTAAGAACGCTTCCTAATCAGCAGCGTCATCACCGCACGGTAATCCGTCATCAGCGGACTCCTTCCAGTACGCGCCGCACCCAAGTGGTGCGGCTACCGGAAGTATCATCCCGAGCGCCGTGAGCTGCTACCAGATACTCACTGAAGCGCTACCAGATGGTCACGACACTGCTACCAAATAGCCGGTCGCAATCTTGCGCTTGGCTCGTTCGAGGTCGGTAGTTCGCCCGTAAAACTCCAACCCGCACTCATTCTGTCAGCCAATCGTGATCGTCCCAGCCGTCCGCAGCGTCGAGTGCGCGAAGGAATCTTGCCGCGCTTTTCATCAGCACAATCGCTTCCTGTGCGTCTTTTAGCACGGTCTCGCGGGACAAGTCGAGCGTTGACGGCTCGGCGGGAGAGCCGTACTTTAATTCGAATTCGTGAGAAGCCATACCCCACCATATCGAGCGTTCGACATAAAACGCAGCACTTTCCACAACGCCCCCTACCGGCACATTCACCACGGTCAGGGGGGCAAAAATAAACCCAGTCTGTTCGCACTAGGCCGGGTTTCTGACGGCTGACTTCACGGATTCAGCATGAGCAGTGAGCTACCGATTACTCCAGTACCTACATTTTCAAGTGCCACCGTAAAGCGGCTGCGGTTGTTATTACCCATATTTTGCTCCTTTTCTTCATTTGTGTGGACAACGGACTTTTTCAAAAGAATTGGACCTACAGTTTCACTAATCCAGAGAGCAATCAGGAACAACACTGCGGATGCTAAGGTACCCAGGGTTCCGAACCCCAGACCACTGCTTAGCTCAACCCGTGAAGCACTATTGATCATAACACGGGGAGGGGACATTTCATTCCAAAATGTCGAACAACTGTTGGGGTTGCCCGCAAATCGTGGACACGTAG
>NZ_KV817953.1:0-270 GCF_001814825.1 Corynebacterium sp. HMSC071B10
GATGCGGAAACTGATCAATGTCGATGTCCTTATCATCGACGATTTTATGACCATGAGCATCAACCAGCGTGGGCAAGAAGACCTGAGCAAGATCATATTCGACCGCGACGGTCGGCTCCCAACACTGATCTCCTCCCAATCGGCCGCCGCCTATTGGGTCGAAGCCCTCCCCGACAGAGTCGGAGCCGATTCACTCGTTAGCCGCCTCAACAACGGCCACCGAATACGCATCGGAGACTTCGACATGCGCAAGGCCACCGCCCCAATAGA
>NZ_KV817954.1:0-255 GCF_001814825.1 Corynebacterium sp. HMSC071B10
GACGCGCTTGGTCACTTCGCCAAGGCTGGGGTCGGTCACGGTGACAGTGATGGGACCTGTCACGTCGGCGGCGGGATCGAGGAGGACCTCGTGGGCGTCGTTCAGCGTGGCGGTGACGTTGTTGCCGTTGGCGTCTTTGGCGGTGACCTTGGTGAGGCCCTCGTGGTATTCGCCGATGGTGATGCCGGTGGCCTGCTTGCCGCGGCCCGGGTAGACGGTAGTTTTCGGGTCGCTGACCGTGGTTGTGGTGCCGAG
>NZ_KV817955.1:0-39011 GCF_001814825.1 Corynebacterium sp. HMSC071B10
GCTCGCGGCAACGAGAAAATACTTAACCATCTTCACAACAAACACGCAAACCCCCAGCGCAGTGGGGGTTTTCAAGCGAGCAAAGCGATCAACAGGCGTTAGTGGTACGTCGCCAATGGCCCGTGTGGGCCCTCGATGACTTTCACCGGCGTATTGAAAATCTTGGTTAACAACTCATCTCGCATGATCTCGTCCGGCGTGCCGAAGGCGGCGATCTGGCCGTCTTTGGCCGCGCAGATGTAGTCCGCGTAGCGGGCGGCGAAGTTGATGTCGTGCAGCACGATGATGATCGTGCGTCCGAATTCCTTGGCCGCGGAGTACAGGTGCTTCATCATCTCCACGGAGTGGGCGATGTCGAGGTTGTTCAGTGGCTCGTCGAGAAGCACATAGTCCGTTTCTTGGCACAACACCATCGCGACGTAGGCGCGCTGGCGCTGCCCACCCGAGAGTTGGTCGAGGTAGCGGCCCTCGAGGCCGCGCAGCCCGAGGAAGTCGATGTACTTGGAGACGATCTCCTCGTCCTCCGCGTTGAGGCGGCCCTGCGTGTACGGGAAGCGGCCGAAGCCAACGAGTTGGCGCACGGTCAGGCGGGTGACAAAGTGGTTTTCCTGGCGCAGGATCGAGATGATTTTGGCCAGGTCCTTGGATTTTGCGCTGGTGACATCCATGCTGCCGATTTCGACGGTGCCGGAGTCGATAGACAGGAGGCGGCCGATCATGGTGAGCAGCGTCGATTTCCCGGCACCGTTCGGCCCCACGAGTGCGGTGATACCACCCGCTGGGATCTGCATGTTGACCGGTCCGATGGCCACGTCCTCGGTGTAAGCCTTGCTTACATTGCTCAGCGTGATCACAGTCGTCCCTTCCTGAGGATGACCACCAAGAAGGTGACCCCTCCTACCAGCTCGATGATGATGGACACTACGCCCTGCGCGTAGAAGACATGATTCATGACAAAGTATGCACCTGCCAAGATGCAGTACCCCAGAAGCATTGCCATGGGGAAGATGTAGCGGTGGTCGTAGGTATCGGTGAATTGGTAGGCCAGCGTGGCCACCAAGAAACCGAGGAACGTCATGGGGCCGACCAGCGCGGTGGACACCGCCATGAGCACCGAGACCAGCACTAGTGTGAACACCGCGTGCTTCTTGTGTTGCACGCCGAGGTTGATCGCCACATCGCGGCCCAGAGCAAGCACGTTCAGTCGCTGCGCATTCCACGCGAGTAGCGCCACCGACACCACCACGAGCGGCACCGCCAGCGGGTAGTAGGCAGGGTCGGCGTTGTTGACCGAGCCGAAGAGACGTGCGGTGAGCACATCGAACTCGCTCGGTGTGAGCATGCGCTGCATAAACGTGGACACGCTGCCCAGTCCCCCGCCGATGACGATGCCGACCAGCAGCATCGCGTGCATGTTGTTGCCCTCCCCGGTCAGCAACCAGGAGTACAGCACCAGGCTCAGGCCCACCATGAGCACGAGCTGGAGCACGAACATCTGCGTGGTGTGCGCTTGCGCCAGCCCCGCCGCCCCGAGGAAATAGACCGTCGCCGTATGAATCGCGATATACAGGGACTCAAAACCCATGATCGAGGGCGTGAGGATGCGGTTATTCGTCACCGTTTGGAAGGACACCGTCGCAGCGGCCTGGCACACGGCCACAATCAGCATCGCCACCACCGCCGTCGAGCGACGCTCCGCGATGAGCCAGTATCCGCGGGACCCAAACTCCATCGGGTTTTCGTAGCCGATCAACCCGAAAGTAAACAGCACAGCAGCGGCCAGCAGGGCGCACAGCAATACCCAGTAGCGCCGCTTGCTCTTGGGGGTTTGGAACGCACCGACGTTCCGGTCCGTCCCAGCTTCGATCGTCGTATTAGCCACGTCGCGTCTGCCTCACAATCAGGGCGACAAAGACCACTGCACCGACGACGCCCAGGATCACGGACACCGGCATCTCAAAGGGCGCGATGATCGTGCGTCCAAGCAGGTCACACACGGTGACGATGCCGACGCCGAGCAGGCAGACCCAGGGCAGGTTAGACCGCAGGTCGTCGCCACGCACCATGCTTACAATGTTCGGCACGATCAAGCCCAGAAAAGGCAGGTTGCCCACCACCACGGTCACCACACCGGCGGCGATGGCGACGAGCCCCGTGCCGACGAAGACGATGCGGTTGTAGTTCAGCCCGATGTTGGTCGCAATGTCCTCGCCAAGACCTGCGGCGGTGAGCCGGTCGGCGTAGAAGAACACGGCGATCACCACCAGCAGCACAACCCACAGGACCTCGTACTGCCCGGCGATCACGCTGGTAAACGAGCCAGCGAACCACACGCCAAGCGATTGCAACAGGTCAGTCTGCAGCGCCCAAAACGTCGAAATCGAGCTCACGACCGCACCCAGCATGATGCCCACGATCGGCACGATCAGGCTCGAGCGCAGCGTCACCTTCCGCAGGAAAGCGAAGAACACCATGGTGCCCACGAAGGCAAAGACCACGGAGAGCAGCATGCGGGCAATTATCGACGCGTCCGGCATAAACACGTACGACGCCAGCAGCCCCAGCCCCGCCCACTCGGTGGTACCCGTGGTCGTCGGTTCGACGAAGCGGTTTTGTGTGAGCATCTGCATGATCAGCCCGCTCATCGCCATCGCGGCACCGGCGAGCACGAGCGCGATGGTGCGCGGCACGCGGGTGGTTTGAAACATGGCCCACCCGTCCTCGGTGCCGAGGATGTCGTACTGGCCGACCGCCAGCGAGGCTACAAGCAGACACAGCACAACACCCACACCCACCCCGAGCTTCCAGTTCAGGAGCGCGGGGCGGGTGGGGGTGTCGGTCTGGAGCGGTGCTGTCATTGACTAAGCGTTCTCAAACTTCTCGGCGAGCTCGTTTAGGATCTCGGTGTACGTGATGATCGACTCATTAGTGTACGTGTCGTTCGGTGCAACATACACATGGTCCTCCTGAATGGCCTTCACGTTCTGCAGCGCGGCGGATTCGGAGAGCACGTTCAGCGCGGCCGGCGAGTCCTGGGTCTTGATCGCAGCATCACGGTCGAGTGCGAGGATCCAGTCCGGGTTAGCGCTGGCGATCGCCTCGACGGAGATGTCATCACCCTGGTGGTCGTCGGAGGAGTTCTCCACCTCAAGCGCCGGGGTCATGCCGATCAGGTCGAACAGCGGGCCCCACACACGGCCGATGCCCGGAGCAACGTAACCGATCTCGCCACCGGAGACGTTCACGGCCATCACCTTCTGCTCCGGGTTGTAGGCCTTCTTCGCGCGCTCGAGTGCGTCCTTGAAGTCCTGGATGGTCTTCTCCGCTTCGGCTTCCTTGCCGAAGATGGTGCCCAGCGCCTCCGTCTGGCGAATCAGCTCAGCATCGAGGCTCTCACCGTCGCGCGGCTCGAAGTCCACAAGCACCGCGTCGGGGACAAGCTTCTCAATATCCTCGTCATACTTTTCGAAGCGCTGTCCGGAGACAACCACGTCCGGCTCAGCAGCGACGATCGCCTCGAGGTTCGGCTCGCGGTGGTTACCGATATCAACGATGTCCTCGTCATCCGCAATGCCCGGGATCGTCACCGGCACGAGCGCACGCGCCGCAGCCACAGGCTTGACGCCCCACTCGTCCAGCAGCTCGAAGGAGCGGTTGTCCAGCGCCACCACGCGCTTCGGCGGGCTCGGCACCTCCTTGGAACCGTAGTTGTCCTCGACCGTCACGGTGCCTTCCGCGCTTTCTGCCTGGGCAGTATCGCTTGCCGACGCCGCGGTTCCCTCGCCGCCCGTCGACTCTTCAGCCGCCGTGCAGCCAGTAACAGCGAGGGCCGCAGCGGTGATGGCCGCTGCGAGGGCGGTACGTGGGTGACGAAGCATGTAGAAAACTCCTTGTGTCGTAAAAATAAGGATAGGGTTACCTCAAAGAAAGCTAGGTCAGCGACCAAGGTTAGGCAACCCTCACCCCCGCTCGGTTACATAATTACACTACACGCATGTTTTCTAATTCTCCGGCGGGGGTAGATGTGGGTTAAACAACAAAAAGATCCCGGCGAGTACATACTCGCCGGGATCTCTTTGCGGTGGAGCCGCCGGGAATTGAACCCGGGTCCTTCATCACCGCGCCAGGGCTTCTCCGTGCGCAGTCCGCACGCTACCTCTGCTCGGCTCTCCGGATCAGGCGGACATGTCCGGATGATGAGCCCAGTGAGTGAAAAGGAGTCCCCTCCGCGGCCCACTCACAGGCCGGGAAGGCAAGTCCCCTAAGTCGATGCCAGGTACCGGGTCGGGGACGGCCCCGGCCTGACAGACTCGCGGTCGCTAGCTCTTAGGCAGCGAGGGCGAAGTCACGCTGAGAGTTCTTCTCTGCGTTTATTGGTTGCTGCGACGCTTACGGTGGTCTCCAGCCTGCACCGGCACGCTTCCCCTGGCTTAGTCGATGAAGTCGAAACCTGAATCGACCCCTTTTCAACTACGGGAACCGTAGGAGAGATAACTTTACCTCTCCCCTATGCCAACCGCAAGGGCCAAGGTTTATTCCATCCCGGTCGGTGTGATGCGGAGGAAGTCCACCACGGCGTCGGGGCCCGCGTCGACGGCGAGGCGCGCGGCCTTGGCTACCGACGCCGCGTCCATCTTCGGCGCGTCACCGTGGGCCGGGGCGGCGATCATGTCGGTGTTGGTGCGGCCCGGGTGCAGCGAAGTCACCCGAATCGCGCCTGCCTCTTCGAGGCGGAGGGCGTCGGTAAACCCGCGCAGTGCGAATTTGGAGGCGCAGTAGGCGGAGTTTTCGGGGACTCCGAAGAAGCCGGCGCCGGAGTTGATGGTGATGATAAGGCCACGTGAGCGTCGTAAAGCAGGCAAAAGCTCGCGGGTCAGGGTGACGGGAGCGTGGACATTGACCTCCATGGTCTCGCGCCATTGGGCCTCGGTGAGCTGGTCGAAGGGGGCCTTGTGCAGCACGCCGGCAGCGTGGATGAGCACGTCGACCTGCTCGATGCGGGCCGCGGCGCGAGCTAAGGCTTGAGTATCGGTGAGGTCAACCTCGAAGGGCTCGGCGCTCGGCAGTGCGGCGACGATCTCGGAGGCATCTTTCGACGCCCCGGCGATGATGTGGTGGTCTTTCCCCAGCTCCTCGGCGATCGCGCGGCCAATGCCACGCGACGCACCGGTAATCAATGCAGTCTTCATGCGCCCCACCGTAGCGGGAAACGCCTTTAAGCCTTGATCCCCTTGAATTTGCGGCCCATGTCGCGGGCGATTTCGCGGTCCTCGGTGCGGCGCTTGATCGCGCGGCGTTTGTCGTAGTCCTGCTTGCCCTGCCCCAGGCCGAGCTCGAGCTTCGCCCGGCCGTCCTTCAGGTAGAGCGACAGGGGGATAAGCGTCTTGTTGCCGTCGCGAAGCTTGCCCGCTAGCGAGTCGATCTCGCGGCGGTGCAGCAGCAGTTTGCGGGTGCGGCGCGGCGGGTGGTTGGTCCAGTGGCCGCGCGAGTACTCGGGAATGTGCATGTTGCGCAGCCAGACTTCGCCGTTATCGATGGTGGCGAAGGCCTCAACAAGCGACACCTTGCCCTCGCGCAACGCCTTGATTTCCGTGCCCTGCAGCACGATGCCGGCTTCCCAGGTGTCCAAGATGGTGTAATCATGCCGAGCTTTCCGGTTGGTCGCCAAAACCCCGGTGTTGCTCAGCTTCTTCTTTTTACTCTTCTTGGCCATAAGGGAACCAGTCTACTACTTGCGCACGTAGGAGCGAAGCGCCACCTGCGCCGCGATCGCGCCGACGACCATCGCGCCCAGCCCCACGAGCGGCATGACGGTCCACACCGCGGAGTCCGGTACGCGGGCGATTAGCGCGGAGGCGTAGAGGTCACCCAGCATCGGGTCGACAATCGAGCGCTTGCCCACCCAGGTCAGCACGGTGGCCAGCACCGCGCCGATGAACACCGAGATCAGCGCCTCAAGCACGAACGGGGCTTGCGTAAACCAGCGGGAGGCACCCACCATGCGCATGATGCCGATCTGGTCGCGGCGGTTAAACGCGGCCAGCTGCACCATGTTCACGATCAGGAAGATCGCCGCGAGCGCCTGCGCGGCCGCCACCGTAAACGTAACGTTGCGGAAGGTGTCCATCGTCCCGGCGGCCTCGCGCACGGTGTCGGCCTGGTCAGTCACCACCGTGACCTGCGGCATATCCGCCACCTTCTCAATCGGGGTGGTGTCGGCCGGGTCCGTCAGACGCACGTGGAGTGCGGCCGGCAGCGCTTCGGCCGTGGTCTCGCGCACCAGCTCCGGCTCGGATTCCTCAAAGAGCTCCTTGAAGCGCTCAAAGGACTGCTCGCGGGAGCGGAACGTCACCTGCTCTACCCCACTGTCGGCCTGCAGCGTGTCGCGCACTTCCTTGCAGGCCTCCGAGGAGCAGTCCTTATCGTTGGCCGAGATCTCCTCGTCCAGCTCGATCATCACCTCGACGCGATCCAGGTACAGGTCCTTCGTGTCCGAGGTCGCCTGGGAAATCAAAATGCCGGCTCCGACGAGCACGAGAGACAGCGCGGTGGTGATCACCAGCGCGATCGTCATCGTGATGTTGCGGCCCAGTCCGCGGAACCCCTCGCGGAAGATAAAGTTCCAGTTCATTGCTATCCCCTCACGTTTCCGTAGACGCCGTGCTCGTCGTCGCGCACGAGCCTGCCCAAATCGAGTTCCATCACGCGCTTGCGCATGTCGTTGACCGCGCGCGCGTTGTGCGTGGACATCACCACGGTGGTGCCCATCCGGTTGATGCGCCCAAGGAGCGCGAGAATCTCGTCGGCGGTGGCGGGGTCGAGGTTGCCCGTCGGCTCGTCGGCAAGCATGAGCGCAGGCTTATCGACGAACGCACGCGCAATCGCTACACGCTGCTGCTCACCGCCCGACAGCTCGTTCGGCATGCGGTTCGCCTTCGCGTCGAGGCCGACGAGCTCGAGGGCCTCCGGCACGAGCTTCTGGATGCGCGACTTCGACTTGCCAATCACCTCAAGCGCGAACGCAACGTTGTCGTACACGCTGAGCTTGGGCAGCAGGCGGAAGTCCTGGAAGACGTAGCCGATGGACTGGCGCAGTAGGTTCACGTCCTTGCCGCGCAGCGCGTTGACGTGGAAGTCGTTGAAATAGATGTCGCCCGAGGTGACGTTTTCCTCGCGGATCATCAACTGCAAGAATGTGGACTTGCCGGACCCGGACGGGCCGATGAGAAAGACGAAGTCTCCGTCGTTGATGGTGAAGGACACGTTGTCCAGCGCGGGCCGGGTCGACGTGGGATAAACCTTGGTGACATTCGAGAATTTGATCACCGGTCTCACTCTACCTGTTACTGGTGTGACAGGTGAAGCCCCGGGCCGCGCTCATCAAACGCACGACCCGGGGCTTTCCCGCAGGCTGTGGACACTCCACGCCGTCTTCAGTGCGACGACGCGAGCGCCTGTGAACTTCTTAGTCGTTCACGTAGAGGTACTGCTTGTTCACGAACTCGTCGAGCGCGAACACGGACAGCTCACGGCCGAAGCCGGAGCGCTTCACGCCACCGAAAGGCAGCACTGCGGAGAAGTACTGGCCGAGGTTGACGTGGATCATGCCGGTGTCGATCTGGTTCGCAACCTTGATAGCGCGGTCGGTGTCCTCGGAGAAGACAGCGCCACCCAGGCCCTGGTAGGAGTTGTTGGCCAGCTCGACGGCCTCTTCCTCGGAAGATACCTTGTAGATCTCCGCGACCGGGCCGAAGAACTCCTCGTAGTACTCGTCGGAGCCCACCGGCAGGTCGGTGAGCACTGCCGGGGAGTAGTACGCCGAGTTATCTTCCAGCACGCCACCGGCGCGCAGGTTCGCACCCTTGGCCACTGCGCGCTTGACCTGGTCATCCAGCAGCTCCGCAGCGTGGCGCGAGGACATCGGGTAGTACTCGTTCTCGCCCGGGTTGGACGGATCGCCCTTCTTGAAGGACTCGGCGATCTTGACCATCTCGTCGACGAACTCGTCGTAGATGTCGTCCATGACGATGATGCGCTTGTTGGAGGTGCACACCTGGCCGGCGTTCTGCACGCGCTTCGCCCATGCGTCCTGCGCTGCGGTCTTGATATCCGCGGAGTCCAGGATGACGTACGGGTCGGTGCCGCCGAGCTCGAGCACGACCTTCTTCAGGTTCTTGCCCGCGGTCTCCGCGATCTTCGCGCCAGCGCGCTCGGAACCGGTGAGCGAGACACCCTGCACGCGCGGGTCAGCGATGATGTCCGCGATCTGGTCGTGGGTGGCGTAGACGTTGATGAACACGCCGTCCGGCAGGCCCGCCTCCTTGAGGATCTCCTCGAAGGCCGCAGCGGACTTCGGGGTGATCTCCGCGTGCTTGAGGATGATGCAGTTACCGTTCATCAGGTTCGGGCCCGCAAAACGAGCGACCTGGTAGACGGGGAAGTTCCACGGCATGATGCCCAGCAGCGTACCCAGCGGCAGGCGGCGCACCACTGCCTTACCGCCCGGGACGTCGACCTTCTGATCAGCCGAGTGCTCAGCGGCGTGGTCTGCGTAGAACTGCATGATGTCGCCGGAGAAGTCGGCCTCCCATGCGCCCTCCGGCACAGACTTGCCCATCTCCTGGGCCATGATCTTGCCGAGCTCCTCGGAGCGCTCCTTCAGCAGCTGTGCTGCCTTGGAAACGATCGCCGCGCGCTCCTCGTAGGAGGTGTGACGCCAGGTCTTGAACGCCGCCTCGGAGCGATCCAGGATGTCCTTGATCTCCTGGTCGGTGGCGTAGTCGAAGGTCTCCACGACCTCGTTGTTGACGGGGTTCTGGACACGGTACTGATTGGCCATTGTGTTCCTTTCTTGGTTTTTGTCTCGGTTGTGAACTATAGCACTACGCGCCTGGCCTGTAAGCGCCGTCGCTCATCTTGATGCCTTCGTCCTGGCCCATGTAGGAGGTTTCTTCGGTCAGGGCGTCCAGCAGCGTCTGGTGGTTCTGCTTGACCTCCTGCTCGAGCGCCTCCGGGTGCGCGCGCAGCAGGTCGAAACGCTGCTGGACGAGCGGCAGGTCGAGCTCGACGAAGGGGCGCGAGGCCGCGTGCGGCACGTTGTAGATATCGGCAACCTCATCGCCGTGCATGATGCGGGTCGCGGCATACATCCAGTCGTCGATGGACTCGTCCGGGAACGGCAGCAGCTGCTTGACGTTGGTACGGAAGCCGCTGAACAGCGCCTCGACGAGGGCGTGCGAGGCCTCGTTCGGCTCGCCGTCGATGAAGTGGATCGCGTCGATGCTCTCCTGGGATGCGTCGATATCAGTCTCCGGCTCCAGAATGTCGCGCGGGATACCGAGCATCACACCAACGACGCGCCACAGGTAGAAGAGGTCCTGCTCCTCCTCCAGCGTCAGGCGGTAGCCCAGGTTACGCAGGTAGGTAAACGCAATGTAGGTGAAGTCGAACCAGGTGCGGAACATGTCGAACTCGCTGATCGGCGCGCCCCAGTCGGAGGTGTCCAGCCCCAGTTGAGTCTGCACGCGGCGCACGTGTGCGTGCATCGCACGCACCATGCCGGTGTGGATGTAGCTGACGTTGCCCGGCTTCAGCCCGTCCTTGAGGTAGACGGAGTAGATCCAGTTGGTGGTGTATGCCAGGCGGTGTACCGCACCCTCGGTGAGCTCGCCGGTGTTGACCAGGATGTTGGCAATCGACGGGGTGGCGTAGGTGTGGACCAGCGCACCAGGGCCGAGCGAGAGGTTCTGCGCGAGCACCGGGATAGACAGCGCCGCACGCTGGCCGCGCTCGAGGCGCTCCCAGTCCACGCCCTCGAGGGCCGCGTTCATATCGTCGATAAGCGCCTTGACCTCGGGCAGAGTGTTCTCGTCTGCCTCACCGCGGGCGAGCGCCTCGCGCAGGTTCGGCATGATGTCCTTGGCTTTGTTGCCGCTGGTGTAGAGCGCGTCGGCGATGGGGTCCATCGCCCACAGCGCCTGCTCGAAGCGCTTGGCGCGGGCTTCGCCGAACTTTGCGACGAATGCCTCACGGTCGCCGCGCGCCGCCGGCCAGTCAGCACGGTCATAGTGGTCCGCGGCCAACGGGTTATCAGTGAATGTCTGAGTCATGAGTGTGCTCCTTTGTAAGGATGTCGTTGTATCTAGGGGTAAGGGATGGGCCCGAAGGTGCCCTGCGCCGGTTCTAGCGCAGGCCCTCCTTCGAGGTGTCGTGCAGCTTGTACTCGGCCTTGACGTGCGGGGCCTTCTCCGCGATGTAGTCCTCGATCTGCTTGAGAACGTCGGACCACGGCGGGTTGCCGTCCGCAGCCTTCTTCACCTTCCTCGCCTTCGCTCCGGGGAGCTTGTCGAGCACGCGGTAGATCACCGCTTCCGCCTTCGCCTTGAGCAGGAACGCGATCTTCCAGTGCAGGTAGCGGGTGCCCTCGAAGCGGGAGCCCTTCACCATGAACTGCGTCTCCTCGTCGCCGATGATCAGCGACAGGGCGCCCAGCACCTGGCCCGGCATCTGCGGATCCAGGTCCTCGAGGATGCCCATCAGAGCAGTCGCGACGCGCACGTGGTACATCGAGGAGTACCCGCCGTTGGCGTAGATGAAGTCGGTCATCTTGCGCATCTCATCGCCCGTCTTGGGGATGAGGCGCTCCTCCGCGCCCATGAGGTAGAGCACCCAGGCCCAGTACATGGCAACGTCGTCCCACTCCTCGCCGGTGTGGGGGCGACCGAAGAACTCGTCCACGCCGATCGGCATGAGCGCGAACCAGCCCTCGCCAGAGACGAGGAAAGAGGAACCGATCGGGCGGCCGAACTCGTTGTAGTGGTCCGGGCCCCAGAGCTTCTCCAGGCCGCGGTTCGCCTGGGCGTGGAGCAGGCGAACGCGCACCGCAGCCTTGAGGCCGTCGCTGTAGCGGTCGAACACGCCCTTCTTACCCAGGTCGACGAAGAACTTCACCGTCTCAATGATGCGGGTGAAGGACTCAATTTCGAACATGGCGGTCTCGCCGGTTGCTGCCGAGGTGCGGTCCTCCATCGTGGTGGCCCAGTAGGCAAAAGCGATGGACAGCAGCTCCGAGGACGGGGTGACGTTGTAGTAGGCGATACGACCGCGTTCTGCGGCTTCAAGGTCAATCCAGTCCGGCACATTGTCCACTTCCGCGAAGAAGTCGACAAGCTCCGGCGCCGGGTCAGCGACCTTGTCGATGCCCTCGTTCAGCGCCGTTTCAAAGTCGGCGCGGGACTTCTCCGCCCCGTCACGCTTGAAGGCCTCGGCCAGCTTCGCGCCCGTCTCGTCGGTCTGCCACATGTGGTCATCCAGCAGCTTGGTCTGGAAGCTGTCGTAGCCGTCCCAGTCGTCGGCCACGGTGTGCCAACGGTCAAAGAGGTTGTGGCGCAACTTGGACCAGCCCGGGCGGCTCGTCCGGCGCTTCGGTGCCGGGCGCAGCGGCATCCCGTCGCGGTAGAAGTAACGGAAATCCTCGTAGGGATTGTCCGACATCGGCAGAACCTCCGGACGCACCGGGTTCTGGTAGCCCTGCTCCTCGCGGGCTTCTGTACTGGCAGTCATTTACGTTCCCTTCCCTTTAATTAGGGGGCCGCGGCGGCGGCTGGTGAATATGGCTTACAGCAAAACCAGTGAAGGCGATCAACAACGACCAACGAGTGTTATTTAACTAATAGTCACACTTAGGTGTATTGTCGATCACTTTTTGCGTGGCTTTATACTATCCATTACAAGGTTGCTCGGCAACTGATTCGTACCGCGTTTTTGGATGAAGAATTTCGCAATGGAGGTCGCGATGGGATACGGCAAGGGTATGGGCGGTTTTTCCGCACTCTTTGGAGGCAAGAAGAAGCAGAACGACCCGAATGCGGCAGACCGAGAAGCCGCGTTTAATAGCCGGAAACCCGCTTCCCCACCCCCAGCCGCACCCCCGACCCAAGCCCCTGCCCAAACAGACTCCGAAGAAATCATCGAGCTAGTCGCCACCGACGTCGAACGCGCCCACGGCATTGCGCTGATCACGCTTGAAACGCAGGACGGTTCCCCGCTGCCCGGATACGAGCCCGGCTGCCACGCCGACTTTCTGCTCCGCACTCCGGAAGGGGAAGAGCTTGTCCGGCAGTTCTCCCTCTACCCCACGCATTACCTAGGGAAGGAACCCGGCGCGCAACGCCCCACCTACGGCATCGAAGTCAAGCTGGAGGACAACTCGCGCGGCGGGTCGATCGCGGCACACAATATTGAGCCCGGCGACACCGTTCGTATCCACCCACCGCGAAACAATTTTGCACTGGCCGAAGGAGCCAAACGCTCCGTCCTCGTCGGTGCCGGCGTAGGCATCGCCCCGATCTTCTCACTTGCGCGAGAGCTGCAGATCCAGGAAGCGGACTATTCGGTGCTCTACTTCGCTTCCAGCGAGGAGCGTGCGCTGATGCGCCACCTCATCGACACCTACCTGCAGGGCCAGACGAAGAGCATCTTCGCCACCGGCGAGCGCGAAAAGCAGTCCGGGTACATCGAGGAGGCACTCGCGGAGTCCGACGTGCCGCCGGAGGACACGCACCTGTACGTATGCGGACCGCAGGGATTTATGGACAACGTCATTGCCACCGCTAAAGAAGTACTGCCCAAGGAGAACATCCACTTCGAGGTGTTCCGCGCCGCAGAAGAGGTCCTCGCGGGCAACCACGAGGCCGACGGGGCCTTCGACGTGATCTTCAACGGCGAGACCTATCACATCCCCGAGGGCGAATCCGTCCTCGACGTGTTCGAGGACGAGGACGTGCCGATCCTGTCCCAGTGCAGCGAAGGCACGTGCGGCACCTGCATCATGCGGGTTGTCGACGGCACCCCTGACCACCGCGACAGCGTCTTTACCGAGGAGCGCCACGAAAACGGCGCATTTGCCACCTGTGTTTCGCGCGCGCTATCCCCCACGCTCACGCTCGAGCGGTGGCGCACCAAGCTCTAGGACCACAGTTCACCCCGCACAGCGCAAAGCCCGCACCGCGCAACGCGCGGTACGGGCTACATCGGCCTTACAGTTTAGAGGAACTGCTGCAGCGCCGGGCCTGCCACAGATGCGAGCCCGCTCAGTGCGATGAGGATGACACCGATGATGATGCCGGCCTGCTTCCAGCCGTCCATCTCCTCGGAGACGTAGTTCTTGCCCTCCTTGCAAGCCTGGATCGCTTCAGCATTGTTGGCCGCAGCGATGGCATCCGCATCAGAGGAGCCAAAGGCCTGGCCCAGATCGGCAGAGGCGCGCACCGCGCCGACGTTGTCCTCGGTGAGCTTACCGAGTTCCTGCGAACGGTTGACCTTCGAACGGTCCCAACGCCCGCTCTTGCCCTTCAGATCGCCGTCCAAGGAGATGCGGCACACCGTGCCGTTGCGTTCCATCGTGTTCGACGCAGCATCCGCAGCCGGAGCAACAACAGACAGGGACATCGCGGCAGCAAGCGCTGCGGCAGCAAACTTCTTCACGGCAAAACCTTTCAGGCGTGACAGGAAATATTCAGGTACATTAATGCACCCTAGCCGCCCCATTGGCATTCCCCACAATCGCTTAGAAAAAGGCTACCCCCCCCCCGTCAGAGCAGTCGCACCATTGCCACGCCGACCAACACGATGGCCAGACCCGCGAGCCGGAATGCCGTAGGTAACCCCCTCTTACCACCGCCGATACCGAAAGATTCGAGCAGCTGGCCACAGATGATCATGCCGACGAGCGAGCCAATCACGGTCGTGCCGGTGCCCAGGATAGGCGAAAGGGTCGCGCCGCCGAAAACGAAGACAGCACCGAGCAGCCCGCCCAGCCACATCCACCACGGCCCCGGTGCAACGCCGGAGGCCACCGCTGCGCGGGGTGCAGGCAGCACGAGTACTAAAACCAAGAGCACAACCAAGCCCACGGCGAGCGAAATCTGGCCGGCCTGGATCGGGCTGTGCAGCACCTTGCCGAGGTAGCCGTTCACGGCGGTCTGCGTCGCGGACCCCATCCCCATCAACACGCCGAAAACGCGCAGGACCCATGCACGCGAGCCGCGGGCTGTGCCGTGCAGTGGGGCTCCACGGCCGACTTCCAGCACCATCGCGATGCCGATAAGCACGATGAGGGCACCGAGTAGCCGGAGTGGTCCGACTGGGGTGGGTGGGTAGTTGAAGAGCCCCGTGGCGTCGACAAGCAGCCCCATGATCACTTGCCCCAAGATTGGCAGGATCGTGGTCTGCACCGCGCCGAGCTCCGGGAAGAGCACGATGTTGCCGGCGATGAACATCACGCCCATAAAGCCGCCAAGCCACACCCACCAGGGTTCGGAGGCGACAAGCGCCAGGTCCGGAACCAGGGTGTGTGTGGCTATGGCAGCAATGATGGAAGATGCCGCCACTGCAAGGATGAACGAGAGGAATGTCGCTCCGATCGGCGAGCCCACGCTTTGACGAAAGCGGGTGTTAATCGCGGTCTGGACGGGAACGATCGCCCCGACCAGCATGGCCACGGCGACCAGCATTCCTCGAACTCCTTACAGTGGCGTGCGGCGGCTACTCCTCAGTCGGGATCTCGCCGGCCGACTCGAGCATCTTGGCGACGTAACCGGTATTAATGTCACCGCTCCGGAACTGCTCACTGTTGAGCAGGTAGGCCTGGAACGGGCCGGTGGTTACCACGCCGTCCGTGGTCAGCTCGCCGAGCGCGCGCAGGGTGCGTTCGATCGCTGCGTCGCGGTCCTCCGCCCAGCAGATGAGCTTGCCCACCATCGAGTCGTAGAACGGCGGAATGGTGTAGCCGGACTCGATGTGCGTATCCATGCGAACACCGAAGCCGCCGGGTGCGCGGAAGTGCTCGATTGTGCCCGGGCGCGGCGCGAAGTTCTCGTTCGGGTCCTCCGCGTTGATGCGGCACTCGATGGCGTGGCCACGAATCTCCACATCGTCCTGGGTCAGGCGCAGCTTCTGCCCGGAGGCGATCCGCAGCTGCTCCTGGATCAGGTCCACGCCGGTGATCATCTCGGTGACCGGGTGCTCCACCTGGATACGGGTGTTCATCTCGATGAAGTAGTACTTGCGCTCGATGTTGTCGAACACGAACTCCACCGTGCCGGCGTTCTTGTAGCCGACCTCCTTGCACAGGTTAATCGCTGCCTGCTGGAGGCCCTCGCGCAGCTCATCGTCGATCGCCGGGGACGGCGCCTCCTCGATGAGCTTCTGGTTGCGGCGCTGCGAGGTGCAGTCGCGCTCGCCCAGTGCGATGGCGTTCTCGCCGTCGGCAAGCACCTGGATCTCGATGTGGCGGATGTCGGTCAGATAGCGCTCGATGTAGACCGACGAGTCGTTGAACGCGGACTGCGCCTCGTTCATGATCTCGTTGAGGTCCTTTTCCAGCGTGTCCTCGGACTCCACCACGCGCATACCGCGGCCACCGCCACCTGCAGCAGCCTTGATCAGCAGCGGGAAACCGGTTTCCTTGGCAACTTCGAGCGCCTCGTCAAACTCGGTGACCACACCGTCAGAGCCAGGCACCGTGGGCACGCCAGCGCTCTGCGCGATGCGCTTCGCCTCGATCTTGTCGCCCATCCGGCGGATGTGCTCGGACGACGGGCCGACAAAGCCGATGCCCTCGTCCTCGACCATCTTCACAAAGTCGGCCTTCTCAGACAAGAAGCCGTAGCCGGGGTGGATGGCGTCAACCTTGTACGCCATTGCCGCGGAGACAACCAGCTCGGGGCTGTTGTAGCTCTTGGCTGCGTTGGCCGGGCCGATGCAGACGGCCTTATCCGCTTCCTTCACGGGCAGCGAATCGCGGTCGCCCTCCGAGTAGGCCAACACGGACTTGATACCGAGCTCCTTGCAAGCACGGATGATGCGAAGTGCGATCTCACCGCGGTTAGCGATGAGCACGCTCCCCAACAAATCAGTCATTGCGGGACTCCTCACCTTTCTAGGGGTTTAGGGGTGTGCCTACTTCGGCTCGATGATCATCAGCGGCTGGCCGTGCTCGACAGCGTCCTCGTTGTCCACGAGGATCTGCTTGACAGTACCGGCAACCTTGGCCTCGATGTTGTTCATCAGCTTCATGACCTCGACGATGCAGAGCACCTGGCCGACCTCGACCTCGTCGCCGACCTTGACGAACGGGTCAGCGCCGGGCTTCGGCGCAGCGTAGAAAGTACCCACCATCGGAGCCTTCACCTCGACGCCATCGGCCGGAGCCTCTGCAGCCGGAGCCGGGGCAGCCTCAGGCGCGGCCTCCGGTGCCGGGGCAGCTTCCGGAGCAGCCGGAGCCGGTGCGGCCTGCGGAGCCGGGGCAGCTTCCGGTGCAGCCGGAGCTGGCGCAGCCTGCGGGGCCGGTGCCGGTGCGGCCTTGAGGTGGCTCAGGCCACCCGGGGTCTTGGACAGCGCGAGCTCGATGTCGCCGTACTTGATGGACAGCTCTTCGATATCGCCGGACTGCTTGACCCACTCGAGGAGGGACTTCAGCTCGTTGAAGTTGGTATCAGACATGGTTACTTGTCTCCTTTTTTGGTGAGGTTGATTTCGAGGTCGTCGGACTTGAGGTGGAACTCGCCCGACGTGGTGGTTTCGTAGATCTTCTGGACCAGCCTGGTCAGCTCGCCGCCTGCGATGCCTTCGCCCTGGCCGGCGCGCCCCTCGGCGACGAAGCGCTTCATCTCATCGACGTTGTTGCCCGGAATGTTCGCGCGCAGCAGGATCGTGTCGATGTCGTCGTCCGGGTACTGCTCCTTCAGGCCAGGCAGTGCGGGCTCGAGCTCGGGGCGGCCCTCCTGGATGTCGTGGGAGCCGTTCTTCTTGATCTTCTCCAGCGCGTCCGGGTCGATCGGTGCCAGCGGCTCGCCGTAGTGGCCGAGCGCGTACTTCTTAATCTCGTTCGGCACGACGGAGTAGCGCTCGCCCGAGATCACGTTCATCACGGCCTGAGTACCCACGAACTGGGCGAACGGCGTAATCATGATCGGGTACGCGAGCTCTTCGCGCACGCGCGCGGTCTCGTAGAGCAGGTCCTCGAAGCGGTCCGACAGGCCCGCGGTAGCCAGCTGAGACTCGAAGTTGGTGAGCATGCCGCCCGGCAGCTGGTGCATGTAGTGCACGCCGTCGAACGCGCGCGGCTTGCCGACGGGCTTGTCCTCGCGGTCCGCGATCTCCTGCAGCTTCTTGCTGACGTTGTCCACGCGCTCGTCGTCGATATTGACCTTGTAGCCCAGCGCGCGCAGGTCACGTGCAAGCGCCTGGGTTGCCGGCTGACCCTGGCCGTTTGCCAGCGGAGCAATGGAGGTGTGGATGGAGTCCACGCCCAGCTCGGCGGCGTAGATGTAAGTCAGCGGGGACAGGCCGGTCAGGGAGTGGGTGTGCACCTCGAGTGGGAGGTCCTCCCCGATCGCGCTGCGGATCGCCGGGATCAGCGTCTTCATACGGTCCGGGGTGAGCAGGCCACCGGCATCCTTGAGCATGATGCGGTCGACGTCGGTGCGCTCGACCAGCTCCTGTGCCTTGTCAATGTAGAGCTCGTCGGTGTGTACCGGGCTCAGGCAGTAGGACAGGCAGCCGTAGGTCTCAGCGCCGAGCTCCTTCGCCAGGATCAGCGTGTCCGCAATGTTGTCAATATCGTTCAGGCCGTCGAAGGCACCGATGACGCGGAAGCCGTTGGCGTAGAGACGCTCGACCCATGCGTGGATAACGTCGTCCGGCAGGAAGTCGAAGGACGCCAGGTTGCGCGAACGCACCATGGCTCGGAACTTCGTGCCCGGCGCTGCGTTCTCGTGCACCTTGCGGACACGCTCCCAGGGATCCTCCCTGAGGTAGCGCACCGGCACGTCGAACTGAATCGGAGCGACGAGGTCGACGTGCTCGAAGCCGGCGTTCGTAATGTCGTCGAGCAGCTCCATCATGTGCTCGGTACGCATACGGGTAGCCCAGATGGACTGGTGGGCATCACGCAGCGTGGTGTCGATGATCTTGATTTCACGCTCGCTGTTCTCCGGGCGACCACCCGCAGCAAAAATCTCGGCGAGACTTTCTGTGCTTAGTTCCTCTGGTTTGAGAGCAACCATATTTTCCTCCTTTAAAACACCAGCGTCGGGACAGCTTTTGAACTTATGACCCGCTCAAGTGCGCGTGTCTCCGATGGACTCATTGTAAGCACCCATCCATGTGACGTGCGACAAATTGTAAGTCGCACCTTAAAAGCGCCACTATTTCCCGTAGTCGACCCCTAGGTCACTTCCCCCGAATTAGGTACGCATTATGCACGCGGGTTCGCTATGCGCACACCTGCCGACAATACGATTTCGTACTGCACCCCCAACCACCTGCAAAAACGCCGTTCCCGTTATCTAGCGCACAAATACGTTGCGCGTGATCCCCCAATCACATTCCGAAAATCGTGATGCACATTATAGTTTCCGTTCAACACACCCCGACTCATACAAAGGGAGGCCCCGTGTCTACAACTTCGACCCAGCCCGCCACGGCGGAGCATCACCACGAGTACCCAGCGGACAGAAAGTCCCTCGGTGCCAGCCTCGTTGGCCAGATCCTGGAATGGTTTGAGTGGAGCTCGTACGCGGTGTTCACACCGTTCATCGCCGCCGCGATGTTCCACAAGGCCGACCAGACCTCTGCGCTTCTGGCCACCTTCGGCGTCTTCGCCGTCGGCTTCCTTGTCCGCCCACTCGGCGGCATCATCTTCGGCCACATCGCAGACCGCAAGGGCCGCAAGTCGGTCCTGATGACCACCATCATCATGATGGCGGTCGCCTCCGTCGCGATCGGCCTGCTGCCCTCCTACGAAACGGTCGGCATCTGGGCTTCCGTCGGCCTGCTGCTCATCCGCGTCATCCAGGGCTTCGCCCACGGCGGCGAGTCCGCTGCGGCAAACAGCTACATCCCGGAGATCGCCCCGCCGTCCAAGCGCGGCAAGTGGGGCTCGATGGTCTACTTCTCCATCTTCGGCGGCTCGGTCATCGCCTACATCATCGGCGGCTGCATCTCGCTCGTGCTTTCCGACGATCAGATCGCGGCCTGGGGCTGGCGCATCCCGTTCTGGCTCAGCGCTTTCGCTGCGGTCTTCGCTCTCTACATGCGCCGCAACATGAAGGAGTCCGACCACTTCACCGAGCTCGACGAGGCCGTGGCCAACGAGGACGATGACCGTCGCGCCCACGAGGCCGTGGACCAGAGCGTCAACCGCCGTTCCCCGCTGCTGAACATTCTGCTGGTCATCGGCATGGTCTCCGGTGTCACCGCGTCCCACTACACCTGGACGTCTTACGTTTCCACCTACGCCATCTCGCAGCAGGGCATGTCCACCCAGGGCGCGTACTGGGTCACCGTGTTCGCCCAGTCCGCCGGCCTGATCGCCCTGCCGCTGTGGGGCGCCCTGTCCGACAAGATCGGCCGCAAGCCGGTGATGTACATCTTTGCCATCCTGCTGGCGATCCTGCAGCTGCCGCTCATGGGTCTTATCGACGATCGACCGTGGACCCTGCTGGTTGCCTCCACCCTGGCCATCATCGTGGTCGCTGCCGGCGGCGCGCTGCTCTCCTCGATCATGTCCGAGGTCTTCCCCACCGACCAGCGCACCCGCTCCATCGGCCTTGCCTACTCCATCTCGGTGGCAGTCTTCGGTGGTACCGCGCCGTACATCTTCCAGTGGTTCATTGCCCACGACATGGCATGGGCATCCGGCACCTACGTCATCGCAATGGCCATCCTGACCCTGATCAGTATGTTCATCCTGCCGGAGACGAAGGGCATCGATCTGCGCCACGCATAAACTGCTTAAGCTTGCGCAACGCAGAATGAGGCGCAGGGCCGAGACGTTAGTTCTCGCCCTGCGCTTCTGCTTTGCGCCAGCGGATACCGGCCTCAAGAAAGCCGTCGAGATCGCCGTCGAGGACCTTTTGCGGGTCACCGACCTCGTAGTTGGTGCGCAGATCCTTCACCATCTGGTACGGGTGCAGCACGTACGAGCGCATCTGGTTGCCCCAGGAGGCGTTGCCGCCCGCGCCGAGCGCGTCGAGCTCGGCCTTTTCTTCCTGCCGCTTCTTCTCCAAAAGCTTGGACTGCAAGACGTTGAGCGCAGAAGCCTTGTTCTGAATCTGGGACTTCTCGTTCTGGCAGGTCACCACGATGCCGGTGGGCACGTGGGTGATGCGGACCGCGGAGTCCGTCGTGTTCACGCTCTGCCCGCCGGGTCCCGAGGAGCGGTAGACGTCGACGCGGATATCCGAGTCCGGGATGTCGATGTGGTCGGTGCGCTCGACCACGGGCAGCACCTCCACTTCCGCAAAGGAGGTCTGGCGGCGACCCTGGTTATCAAAGGGGCTGATACGCACCAACCGGTGCGCGCCCTGCTCCACCGAGAGCTGGCCGTACATGTAGTCGCCGTGAACGACGAAGGTGGCGGACTTGATGCCCGCCTCCTCGGCATAGGAAATGTCGTACACGTCGACCCTGTGCCCGTGCTTCTCCGCCCAGCGGGTGTACATGCGCATGAGCATCTCGGCCCAGTCGGCAGCGTCCACGCCACCAGCGCCGGAGCGGATGTTCACCACGGCCTCGCGCGCGTCGTACTCACCCGAAAGCATCGTCTGCACCTCGAGCGACTCCACCTTCGCCTCGACGTCCGCGAGCTCCTCGGCGGCCATGTCGGGCGCGCCTTCTTCTTCTGCAAGCTCGACCATCACCGGCAGGTCGTCGATACGCTCGCGCAGGGAGGTCACTTTGCGCAGACGGGCCTGCACATTGGACAGCTCGGAGGTCACCGTCTGGGCGTGCGCGGGGTCGTCCCACAGCGAGGGGTCGGCGGCCTGCTGCTCGAGTTCCCGGATGCGCGCGGCCATCTCCTCGAGGTCCATCACTTTTTCAATGGTGGTGAGCTTCGAATCGAGGTCCGTAATGCGCGTCTGAGTCTCCGGTTGCATACCAGCGAAGTCTAGTCCAGCGGGTCTTCGCCGGGCGAACGCGTGCGCACAATACTGTGGGTCACCATGGATTGGCTCGTACTCATTGTCTCCGGCACGTTCGAAGCGGTGTGGGCGATCGCGCTCGACCGCTCCCAGGGCTTTACACGCCTGTGGCCCTCGGTCATCTTCTTTGTCGCCCTCTGTATTTCTATGGGCGGGCTCGCCTACGCCCTGCGCACGCTGCCAGTGGGCAGCGGCTACGCGGTGTGGGTAGGCGTAGGCGCAGGCATCGCGGTCCTCTTTTCCTTCGCGACCGGCCAGGAACCCGTAACACTGGCGAAGATCCTGTGCCTGCTGATGATTATCGGCGGGATCGTCGGTCTGAAAATGACTGTCTAAAGGGGGATAATGGGCCGCATGACGTCCACTGCTGAATTCATCGAGGCCCACCGCGCATCCGACGACGCCACGCTCGCCGCCGCACTGGTCACCCACGCCGGCCAACTCGCGCTTCACATGCGCGAGGCAGGCCTGACCACGGATTACAAGACCTCGGTCTCCGACGTGGTCACGGAGGCGGACCGCACAGCGGAAGCCTTCGTCGCGGAGGTGCTCGAGGCGCTGCGCGGCGAGGATGGCGTGCTCGGCGAGGAGGGGGCCTCACGCGCCTCCTCCACCGGGAGGACTTGGGTGGTCGACCCGGTCGACGGCACCTACAACTTCTCCCGCGGCTCGGACTACTTCTGCTCCGCGCTCGCGCTTACCGACGACAGCGCCGCGGACACCCCCCTCGTCGGCGCCGTCCACCGCCCCGCACTCGACACGACGTGGCTGGCACACGCGGGCGAGTTCACGGTCAACGGTGAGCGTGCGGGTGGGGTGAGCGGGGCGTCGCTAAGCAACGAAGCCCTGCTGACGTACCTCCACCCGACGTACATGAAGCAGGCACCGGTGCGCGAGGCGTGGCTGCGCGTAGTAGAGGATGCCGCGACGGTGCGGATGTGCGGCGCCGGCTCGGTCGACCTCGCCACGATCGCCGCGGGCCAGGCTGGGGCGTGGCTGCAGCACTCAGTGGCGGACTGGGATTGGCTGCCCGGCAAGGCGCTGGTGGAGGCCGCCGGCGGGCGCGCGCGCAAGGTGGACGCGGGCGGCGTGACATGGTGCGTGGCGGGTGGCGCGCAGATTGTGGAGGAGATCACGTCTAGACTCAAGGATCATGAGTAACTACGCCGATGACCTCGCGCTCGCGCTCGAACTCGCCGACGCCGCGGACGCACTCACCCTCGACCGCTTCGAATCCGCCGACCTGAAGGTCGAGTCGAAGCCGGACATGACCCCTGTCTCCGACGCGGACCTCGCCGTGGAGGAGGCGCTGCGGGCCACGCTCGCGCAGTCGCGGCCCGCGGACGCCGTGCTGGGCGAGGAGTTCGGCGGCGAGGCGGTCTTTTCCGGCCGCCAGTGGGTCATCGACCCGATCGACGGGACGAAGAATTTCGTGCGCGGCGTGCCGGTGTGGGCCACGCTCATCGCGCTGCTTGTCGACGGCGAGCCGGTCGTCGGCGTCATCTCCGCCCCCGCACTCGCGCGCCGCTGGTACGCCTCCGCCGGCGGCGGTGCCTGGCGCAGCTTCAACGGCGGGGAGCTGAAAAAGCTGGAGGTCTCGGGCGTCAACTCGCTTGCCGACGCCTCGCTGGCCATGTCCTCACTCGAGGGCTGGAAGGCACGGGGTTTGCAGGAGAAGTTCATCGGGCTGACCGAGCAGACCTGGCGGCTGCGCGGCTACGGCGACTTCCTCGGCTACTGCTTCGTGGCCGAGGGTGCGGTCGACATCGCGGCCGAGCCGGAGGTCTCGCTGTGGGACCTCGCGGCCCTATCCGTGCTGGTACGCGAGGCAGGCGGGCGCTTTACCTCGCTAGCTGGCGAGGACGGCCCGCACGGCGGCGACGCGGTGGCCACCAACGGACTGCTGCACGAGGACGTGCTGAAGGCGCTGCACTAGCCCTTTATGGCAGGCGGAAGCCGTTGTTCAGGTCGCTTAAGACCGCGTCCATGCGCGCCGAACCGGTCGGCGCGTGGATCGGGCCCTGCAGCGGGGAGGCGCACTGGACGTCGAAAGGTGCCGGGAACATTCCGCCGTTGATCAGGCCGACGAGGCGGTCGCCGGTAAACAGCGGCGCGCCGGAGTCGCCCTGCATGGCGCAGACGTGGTTGACGTTCATCGTGCCCCAGTCCGAAAGGGTCGCACCACAGGTCGTGCCGGAGGCGACGCCCTTCTTGCACACGTTCTGCCCGCGCGGGAGCGGCTTCGAGCCCAGGTGGTTGATGGTCACGCCGTCGTAGGAGCGGGTGACCTCGGCGTTGGAGCCAAGCTCGATGAGCGCGTAGTCCAGCTCGCGGTTGACCTTCACGATGGTGCCCGACGGTCCGAGCTGCCAGGAGTCCGCAGAGGTGACCGGGTCCCCTTCCTTGCCGCAGTGGCCGGCGGTAAGCGCGTACTTGTTGCCTTGCTCGCCGTAGCCCGCGACGGTCACGGTGCACATCACCTCGGTCGGTCCGGCACCCACGTAGATCGGGGTGCTGGGACCATAGAGGGACTTGCCGCGCTGCTGGGCGTCTTTGGCGGCTTGGGGGGTGCGCGGGGCGTCGTGAAGCGAGCCCGGCACGCGGTGCAGCACGCGGTCGGCGAAAGGCTTGCCGGCGAGCACCTTCGAGGGCATGTCGGTGCGGAAGTTGTAGTTCGGGTCGACTTGCGCCTGCGCCGGTGCGGCTACGCAGGCGACGGTAGCCAGCGCGGCGGCGGCGAAGGCGACGAGACGGCGACGAAACATGGACACGCTCCCTTAGTTAGCCCCAACAGAAACTCCCATATACATTGCCATGCTTTTGCCTCAATTTCCTCATCCGCCACACCCATTTAGGTAGCTAGAGTGGTGCCATGACTGACGCACTCACTCTCACCGGCCGATTCGCACCCTTTGAAGCTTCCCTCGACCACACCCGCGCCGAGCGCGAGGAACTCTACAAGTGGTTCCACCAACACCCGGAGCTCGCGCTCGAAGAATTCCAAACCAGCGTCCGCATCGGCGAAGAGCTTGCCGACCTGGGGGTGGAGGTCATCCCCGTCGGCATTACCGGCAAGGTCGGCGTGCTGCGCAACGGCGACGGGCCCACCGTCTGCTTCCGCGCCGACTTCGACGCGCTGCCGATTGCCGAGGACACCGGACTCGAGTACTCCGCCGATCCGGCGCTGGGCCGTTTCCACGCCTGCGGCCACGACATGCACACCGCCGCCCTGCTCGGCGCAACGAAGCTACTCGCCGAGCACAAAGATGCCTGGTCCGGCACGTTTATCGCCCTGTTCCAGCCCGCGGAGGAAAACGGCGCGGGCGCGCAAGACATGGCGGATAACGGGCTCGCCGAGAAGGTGCCCACCCCCGAGGTGGTCTTAGGCCAGCACGTCGGCCCCATGATCCCCAACTACGGCGTAGGCGCGCTGTCGGGCCCGATCTGCACGACCTGCGTCCAGACCAAGATCACGATCCACGGCACGGGCGCGCACGGCTCCATGCCGGAGAAGGGCGTGGACCCGGTGGTCATCGCTGCGCACGTGATCACTCGCCTGCAGACGATCGTGGCGCGCGAGCTCGCCCCGCAGGAGATGGGCGTGGTCACCGTCGGCGCTATCCACGCCGGGAATTCACCCAACACCATCCCGTCCACCGCGGAGCTGTCCGTGAGCACCCGCGCGTTCACCACTGCGGTGAGCGACCAGCTCAACGAGGCAATCCGCCGCATCACCCGCGCCGAGTGTGCCGCCGCCGGTGCCCCCGAGCCGACCTTTACCCACCTCGGCGGCGCGCCCGAGTTCCACAACGACGAGGCCACCACGGAGACCGTCATGGCCGCGTTCCACGAGCAGTTCGGCGATCGGGTCGGCGATTTCGGCCGCCTCTGCGGCTCGGAGGACTTCCCCACCATCGCCAACGCCTTCGGCGCACCGTACTTCTACTGGTTCGTGGGCAGCAGCGCCGACATCGACACCGCCCCGTCAAACCACTCACCGCATTTCGCCCCTGACCTGCAGCCCACGCTCGATCAGGCCACCCGCGCCATCATCGTGTCCTCCTCCCCCTGGCTCATGCGTTAGCCCTCTGGTAAAAGTTAGGCGCATGCAACGACTCATCGTCCCAGACCTCGCCCGCGGCACCGCGCTCCTCGGCATCGCACTTGCCAACGGCTCGCTCATCTGGATGGTCAACGACGCCTCACAGCCCGGGTCCGCCCCCGGGTGGACCCTGGGTGGCGTTGCGGAGGGCTCGCTTATCGACGCCGCGCTGGCCCTCTTCGCAGCCCTTTTCGTCCACACCCGCGGCCTGCCCATGTTCGCCACGCTGCTCGGCTTCGGCTTCGGTCTCGTCGTCGCCAGCCTCTACCGTAAGGACTACCCGGCGGCACAGGCGCGGCGGGTCCTCGCGCGCCGCTACGGGGCGCTCGCGCTCTTCGGCCTTGCCCACATGGTCTTGCTGTTTTATGGCGACATCATGACCATGTACGGCTTCGTCGGGCTGGTCCTCGCCGCGATGTTTGCGCTGTCGACGAAGGTGCTACGCATTATTGCCTATACCTGCCTCGGGATCTACGTCCTGTTGACCTCACTCATCGGCGTGACCTCGCTGTTTCTTCCTGAGTTCGCGCACGAGATGGCCGAAAGCAGCATTCCGACGATGAATGCCGAGGCCACGACCTTCGGCGCCTACTTTGCGGACAACCTTGGCGGGGCCGGGGAAATGCTCATCTCTACCCCGTTCATCCTGTTAGAGCTCGTCCCGCTCGCCGCGATCGGCTATGTCTGGGCAAAAGAGGGCGTGCTGGTGAACCCACAAGCACACAGGCGCACCCTGTGGACATGGACCTTCATCACCGCAGCAATCATCCTCTGCGTCGGCTTACCGTGGGGCCTCTCTGCTGTCGGCGTGCTCAACCCCGAGCTGGAGGTAGGCCTGTTCCTGCTCAATACCGCCGTCGGTAGCCTGACCGGCCCGGGCATCCTCGCTGCGCTCGCGCTCGCCACCGCGCACCTGCACAACGCGACGCCGAAGTGGACCTACCCGCTGGTTGCGCTGGGCAAGCGCTCCATGTCCGGGTACCTGGCGCAGACCTTCTTCTTCCTCGCGCTGGTCTACCCGTTTAGCTTGGGGTTGGGACAGGACTGGACCGTCAGCGGCAAGCTCGCGCTTAGCGCCGGAGTGTGGCTGGCCACCGTACTCATTGCGACCGCGCTCGAGGCGGCTGGCAAACAGGGGCCGTTTGAGTGGGCGCACCGCCACGTCTCCTACGGCAAAACAGGAAGGATTGAACCGCACCGTGATCGTGCTGAAATCGCTGGATGAAATGACGCCGCGTGAGCTCCACGCGCTGTACAAGCTGCGCGTTGACGTCTTCGTCGGCGAGCAACAGTGCCCGTTCAATGAGATCGACGACCAGGACGCTGACCCGGAGACAAAGCACATCCTTGCGCTTGCCGACGACGGCACGCTTGCAGGCTGTGCACGCGTCTTCCCCACCGACAGCGGCTCACGCTTCGGACGCTTCGTCGTCCACCCTTCGCACCGCGGCTCCGGCATCGGGCCAGACATTGTGCGCGCCGGCATCGAGTACACCACCCGCTGGCCCGGCGACCTCATCGTCGAGGCCCAGTCCGGCCTAGTCGGCTACTACTCCCGCTTCGGGCTGGTCGCCGAGGGTGAGGAGTTCTTGGACACAGGCGTCCCTCACCGCCGCATGCGGCTCGCGAGAGCCTGACGCACTGAAGAGTCAGGGAGCAACATGATCTACGTGGTGTTTGGTGCAGTGGTCGCGTTCTTCGTCTCCTTCTGCATCGTGGTCGTGGGCTACCTCATCCACGTTGCTACGAAGCGGAAGGTGCTTTCTCCATACCGCTTCTTAGTGGTGATGGTGTCACTCGCACCGGTTTTTCTGCTCTACGACGTGCTGAGCGATGGGATGCCTAGCGGTCTCTTCAACTATGCGGTCAGTGGCTACCTCATTACCGCGGTACTCATCAGCGCCCTGTGGCGAATCACAACGCGCCCACCCGACCGACCCTAGGGCAGCAGCACCTCCCAGGTAACCTCAACGTCTATGAGAGCTCTCGCCCGCGTGGCCGCGCTGACCGCTGCCGCGATTGTTACTGTCACCTCTGCAACCGCCGCTCCTGCGAGCGCACAGCCCGGGGGGCAATGTTGTCGTCTTCGGCGACTCTTTCGCCTCGAACCCGGACCAGTACCGGGACACCGCGCTGAAGTTCTTTAACCGGTGGGGCTCGTCGACGTCTTCGACGCGGATCTCACAGTCCACCCGCAGCCAAGCCGGCTGCCTGCAGGGACCGAACAACTGGCCTAGCCAGCTCGATGCGCGCACGCACAGCCCGGTCGCGGACTGGTCGTGCACGGGCCACCGCTCGAAGGATCTGCCGGGCCATGTGGATCACGCGATTCGCGCCGGTGCGCTTAATCGCCACACCCGTGCGGTGACGTTTGCCGTCGGGATTAATGATCAGTGGCGGCCCTTCATCGATGGCGAGAGCGCAGACCCGCAGCACATCCGCGCGCGGTATTTCCAGAACATCAAGGATGCGGCGGCAAAGGTCCGTGCGGTCGCGCCCGAAGCACACATCATCATCCCCGGCCTGCTCCCGGTCACCGGCGGCGGCCAACTCTGCCTGATCAACGTGGTACCGAATGCGCCGCTCGGCGTACCTGCTCCGCGCGTGGCGGAGTGGGAGCAGCGCGCGCAGAACGACCAGCGCGCGGCTGCCCAGCTCATCGGTGCAACGTTTATTGATATTCGGGCGCGATCTACCGGTCACAGCACCTGTGCGAAGGACGCGGACCGGTGGGTGGCAGGCATCATCGACACCACCACCCCTGGCTACAACATGGTGCTCCACCCCTCCAACGCCGGGTCCGCCTTCGTAGCGGACCAGGTCGCGCAGGCGCTCTAGCGCTTACTTCGGGTCTTCCTGCTCGACCCAGTTCACCTTGGAGCCGGCCTTCGGCTGGCCGTCGCTGGAGACTTGGACGTCCTCGCCGAGGATGAGCGACTCCTCCAAGCGCCAGGTGCCCTCTTCCGCGTCGTACTCGAACTCGGGACGGTCGACAGGGTTGCCCTCCGAGTCGTAGCCCGGGGCGGGCTTGTTCTCGCCCTCCTCCAGCTTCTCGGCCGTGTCGGTCTTCTCCCACTGACGAGAGCGGTAGCGGCGCGCAGCGGCGGAGTCGTCGTTCATGGCCTTGACCAAGGACCACATCATGACGAAGTAGGTGATGAAGAACGGGAAGGCGATGATGATCACCACCTCCTGTAGCGCGGCGATGCCGGAGTCATTAATAAACAGCAGCGCGGCGGTCACCAGACCGACGGCGATCACCCAACCCACGCGGTAGTACACCGGAGACTTGTTTTCTTCGCCGCTGGCGAACATGTCCATCACAAGTGCCGCAGAGTCCATGGAGGTGACGAAGTACATCACGATGACAAACAATGCGACAGCGCCGGTGAACGCATAGAGCGGGTACTCAGCCAGCAGGCTGAACAGGGCGCGCGGGGTATCGCCTTCCTCCACCACTGGCTGTGTGAGCACGCCGGGTTTTTCTGCCTCCATCTCCATGGCCGCGCGGCCGAAGATGGAAAACCAGATGAGGTCGAAGGTAGCGGGCAACAGGATCGTGCCCCCGATGAACTCACGGACGGTGCGCCCTCGAGAGATGCGGGCGAAGAACATGCCGACAAAGGGGGACCAACAGATGGTCCACGCCCAGTAGAAGGCGGTCCAGGTGGCGTGCCAGCCTGGGTTGTCATTGTAGGAATCCACCCAGAACATCAGCTCGGGCAGCGAATTCGCGTAGATGCCAAAGGACTCCGTGACCTGTCCGATCAGCGCGAGCGTCGGGCCGGTCACCAGAACGAAGAACATTAAGAAGATCGTTGCGGCGATATTGAGGTTGGACAGGATCTTCACACCCTTGTCCAGGCCGGTCGCCACGGAGATACACGCTGCGACGGTGATGAACAAGATGATGGCCAGCTGGACCGGGGTGATCAGCGGGACGTCCCAGAGGATGTTCAGTCCTGCGGAGATCTGCAGCACGCCCAGTCCCACGGAGACGCCGAGGCCGAAGATGGTGCCGATGATTCCGAGGGCGTCGAGAAGCTTGCCGGGCGTCTCGTAGACGCGGCGGCCCAGCAGCGGGGCGAACATGGAGGACATACGCGCCGGCATCTTGCGCTTGTATACGAAGTAGCCGATGGCCAGTCCGGGCAGCGCGAAGATTACCCACATGTGGATACCGAAGTGGTAGAAGGTGAACTCGAAGGCCTGGACGATGGCTTCGCGGCTCATTGAGTCCATGTCGCCGCGCGGCGGACTATACGCGTGGTGCAGCGGTTCGGCCGCGCCCCAAAACATGAGGGTCGCGCCCATGCCTGCGGCGAAGAGCATGGCGAACCAAATTGGGTAGCTGTACTCGGGTTCGTCCTCGTCGTCGCCAAGCCGCATGTTGCCGTAGCGGGATACAAAGATGACGATGAGGAAGACGAGCACCGCGGAGATGCCGCCGATATACATCCAGGTGAAGTGGTCCATGAGGAACCCGGACACATCAGCGTAGAGGGCTCGCGCGCGGTCGCCGAAGGCGATCGTCGCGGCTACGAAGAGCACGACGAAGCCGAGCGATGCACCAAAGATGAGTGGGTCGGTTTGCAGGCTGCGTTTGCGAGCCATGACTATCCAATCGTTGGGGACAAAATGGTGACCAGTGTACGCGAAAATCATACTTTCCCCGGGCTTGCTACAATTAGGTAGCTAGTGAAGGGGAGTAGCCCGCAATCGGTTGTTCGACATACTGGCGCGCCGCGCCCGGACAACCGGCTCGACCGCCGCAGCGCGTTGCTGGCCGAGTGAGCGAGACCTTCGGACCGTATCTACACGCGGCGCCGAAGCGCCCCTATTTTGGGAGGATCAGCATGGCTGACATGCCCCCGTCACTCCGCAAAGAGCAGCAGATTCTGGAACGCTTCATGTGGCTGTCCATCGCTGTTTCCATTGCCACCATCGTGCTGAAGATGATCGCCGCCTGGGTCACTGGCTCGGTGGGCTTTCTTTCCGACGCCATCGAGACGGTGATCAACTTCGTCGCCGCCGTCGTCGGCCTGTGGGCCCTGAAGCTGTCGGCAAAACCAGCGGACGAGAACCACAATTTTGGCCACTCTAAGGCTGAATATTTTTCCGCACAGGTGGAGGGCTCGCTTATTTTGGTGGCAGCGGTGGCCATCATTTACACCTCTATCGACCGGTTGCTCAACCCACAGCCGCTGGAGCAGCTCGGCATCGGCCTGGTGTTCTCCGTGATTGCCGCGCTGCTCAACGCCGCCGCCGGCTACGCCCTGGTGCGCGCGGGCAAGCGCTACCGCTCCATCACGCTCGAGGCTGACGGCAAGCACCTGCTTACCGACGTGCTGACCACCGTGGGTGTCATCGTGGGCATGGCACTCGTCGCCATCACCGGGTGGGAGATCCTGGACCCGATCGTGGCGCTGCTCGTTGGTGCCAACATTTTGTTCACCGGCTTCAAGCTGCTTCGCAGCGCCATTTTGAGCCTGCTGGCGGAGGTGCTGCCCGATGAGGAGCTGAGCAAACTCAACACCTTCCTCGATGACTTTGCCGCCAAAAACGGGGTGACGTTTACCTCCGTGCGCACCGCAGCTTTCGGGCGCGAGCGCCTGATCAGTCTGGTTATGCAGGTGCCGGGCGAGTGGACCGTCTCCTACGCCCACGCGCACGCCGACGAGGTGGAAGCCGGCATCGCCGACACACTCGGCGCAGCGGAAACCATCATCCACGTCGAGCCCTTCGGCTACACCACCCGTACGGGCCCCCTCTTTAGCGAATCGCTAACAAAGCCCAGGTAAACGGGGTAATCTGAGAAGTGAAACCAGTGAAAGGATGACCGATCATGTGGGTCACACAATCGATGGACACCTACCCCCAGGGCAACCACTGCCGCGGTTACGTTGTCGGGTTTTTCACCCCGGAGGGGACGTGGCGCGATGCACCGCTGCCTCCCGAGTCTTTAAGGCTCAATCCCGAAAACGTCGCTGAGGACGCCAGCGACCCCGATTTCTGTTACCTCTACGCAAAAGACGACGCGGTCCGCTACGTGAACTATCTCAATGGCGGCGCTGCGTTGTAAGCCGCTACACTCTATGACGCAATCCCACACGGGCGCCCCACGGTAGGGGCTGAGATCGCGCTACACGCCGCGCGGGCACCGTCCGAACCTGTCTGGTTAGCACCAGCGAAGGAAGTTGAAGGAGTGTCATGACTGACGCCTACGCGCAAGAAATCCACCGCAAACACGCATACGCGCCGCTGCGGAAGAACGGGCTCGAGGTCCCCGAGACCGCAGTCCACCTGGATGACTCCCCCACCGGACCGAACGCGCCGTTCAAGCTCTACCGCACGCGCGGTCCCTGGGCCGAACCGGAGGAGGGCCTACCCGCGCTGCGCAGCGAGTGGGTCCACGCCCGCGGCGACGTTGAGGAGTACTCAGGCCGCCAGCGCAATCTGCTTGACGACGGCACCCGTGCCGCCAAGCGCGGCGCCGCCTCCGAAGAGTGGCGCGGCGAAAGCCGCACGCCGCTGCGCGCAAAGGCTGGCAAACGCGTCACCCAGATGGCCTACGCCCGGCGCGGCGAGATCACCCGCGAGATGGAGTTCGTAGCCCTGCGCGAGCACTGCGACGTGGAAAAAGTCCGCGCCGAGGTCGCCGCGGGCCGCGCGATTATCCCCAACAACATCAACCACCCGGAGAGCGAGCCGATGATCATCGGCAACGCGTTTTTGACCAAGATCAACGCCAACATCGGCAACTCCGCGGTCACCTCCTCCATCCGCGAGGAGGTGGACAAGCTGCGTTGGGCCACCCGCTGGGGCGCGGACACCGTGATGGACTTGTCCACCGGCAACGACATCCACACCACTCGCGAGTGGATCCTGCGCAACTCGCCTGTGCCGATCGGCACGGTGCCGATCTACCAGGCGCTGGAGAAGGTAAACGGCATCGCCGAGGACCTGACCTGGGAGATCTTCCGCGACACGGTCATCGAGCAGTGCGAGCAGGGCGTGGACTACATGACCGTACACGCCGGCGTACGCCTGCCGTTCGTGCCGCTGACCTCCAAGCGCGTGACCGGTATCGTCTCCCGCGGCGGCTCGATCATGGCAGGCTGGTGCCTGGCGCATCACAAGGAGAGCTTCCTCTACGAGAACTTCGACGAGTTGTGCGAGATCTTTGCCCAATACGATGTCGCCTTCTCGCTTGGCGACGGCCTGCGCCCCGGCTCCATCGCCGACGCGAACGACGCCGCGCAGTTCGCCGAGCTGAAGACCATCGGCGAGCTGTGCAAGCGCGCCTGGGATTATGACGTCCAGGTGATGATCGAGGGCCCCGGCCACGTGCCCCTGGACAAGATCCAGCTGAACAACGAGAAGGAAGAACAGTGGTGCGGCGGCGCCCCCTTCTACACGCTTGGCCCCCTGGTGACCGACATCGCGCCCGGCTACGACCACATCACTTCCGCGATCGGCGCGGCCCACATCGCCGCCGGCGGCACCGCGATGCTCTGCTACGTCACCCCGAAAGAGCACCTGGGGCTGCCGAACAAGGACGACGTGAAGACCGGTGTGATTACCTACAAGGTTGCCGCACACGCCGCCGACGTGGCGAAGGGCCACCCGGGCGCGAGCGACTGGGACGACGCGATGAGTAAGGCCCGCTTCGAGTTCCGATGGGAGGATCAGTTCGCGCTCTCGCTCGACCCGGACACCGCGCAGGCCTACCACGACGAGACGCTGCCCGCAGAGCCCGCGAAGACCGCACACTTCTGCTCCATGTGCGGGCCGAAGTTCTGCTCCATGCGCATCTCCCAGGACATCCGCGACGAGTTCGGCGATCAAGTTGACGCGGCTTTGGACGCGGACACGCAGCAGACGATCCAGAACTTAGGGCTTCCCTCGCTCGCCGTCGGGGAGGAACAGATGGCGGAGAAGTTCCGCGAGGAGGGCTCCCAGGTCTACCTGCGCGCTGATGCCGCAGCCGTAGACAAGTAATACCAGGTTGCACCGGGTAGACTTCGACACATGGTGGAGACACAACGCCGCTCGAAGAAACGCCCGCCCGCGCTAGCCAGTAAAGGCCCCCAGCTGAGCAAAAAGCAGCTGGTGGGCCTGGTTTTGGGCGTGGTCTGCTTCCTCATCCCGTTCTTCGTCCAGATCCCGGACCTGTCCACGCCCGGACACCGGATGCTGTCGATCTTCCTGCTCGCCATCGTCTTCTGGGTGCTCGAGCCCGTGCCGCTGACGGCGACGGCGGTGCTGGTCATCCTGCTCGAAGTCCTCCTGCTTTCCGACGGCGCGCTGATCGACCCCACCGGCGGAGACCCCGCGCTTGCCGAGCAGCTGCTGCCCGCCTCCGCGTACTTCTCCGCGCTGGCCCACCCGGTGATCATCCTCTTCTTAGGCGGATTCATGATCGCCCACGGGGCGGAGAAGTTCGGGCTGGACCGCAACCTCGCGGCTATCATGCTGCGCCCCTTCCCGGACAAGGCACGCCTCACCGTGCTGGGGCTGATGCTGATTACCGCCGTGCTCAGCATGTTCATGTCGAACACGGCCACCACGGCGACGATGTTCGCGGTGGTCATCCCAATCCTCAAGACGCTGCCCGAGGGCAAGGCGCGCGCCGGTGTGGCACTCTCAATCCCGCTCGCCGCAAACGTCGGCGGCATCGGCACCCCGGTTGGCACGCCCCCGAACGCGATCGCGATCGGCGCGCTCGCCGAGCACGGCATCCGTGTGTCCTTCGTGGACTGGATGCTCATGGCGGTGCCGTTTATGCTGGTCGTCCTCGCCTTTGCGTGGGTCTCCCTCTGCCTCGTCTTCATCCCCGCCGAGACCCGGATCTCCATCGACATGCGCTCGAAGTGGAACACCGCTACCGACGCGAAGCTCTTCTACGCCGTCGCCGGTCTCACCATCCTGTTGTGGATGAGCGAGCCGCTCCACGGCATTTCCTCCAACACGGTCGGTTTCATCCCCGTCGTCGTACTGCTGTGTCTTCAGGTGATGAAGGGCAAGGACGTCCAAGCACTCGACTGGCCGGTGTTGTGGCTGGTCTCCGGCGGGATAGCTCTCGGCACGGGCGTGGGTGCCAGCGGCCTGGACGAGTGGCTGGTCGGCTCGGTCAGCTGGGAGGTCATGGGCGCACTCGCGATCCTCGCCGTGCTCGGCCTGATCGGCTTTGGCATGGCGAACGTGATCTCGCACTCCGCGGCCGCCAACCTGCTCGTCCCGCTGGCGGTCTCGCTGGCGCTCTCGCTCGACGGCATCGACCCGATCGTCGTCGCCGCAGTCGTAGCGATCGCCTGCTCGCTGGGCATGGCCCTGCCGATCTCCACCCCGCCAAACGCGATTGCGTACGCCACCAAGGAAATCTCCATCCCACAGATGGCGCTGGTCGGGCTCGTGGTCGGCACCGCGGCCACCCTATTGCTGATCTTCGCCCTGCCGCCCGTCTGGCAGCTGATGGGGCTGGTGTCCTAAATGCTGCCACGCTCCACCCTCGCCATCGTGGGCAAGTCCCAGGCCACACGCGCCGTGCAGCAGGTGGTCAACGAGGCGCTCGGCGGCACGCACGACATCCTCGCCGCCGATAATGTGGAGCACCTGCGCTCGCTTCTCGACGGCGACCCGCTCGCCCTCGTCACCGTCACCGTCCACGAGGACGGCCTCGCCGCCGACCACCCGCTGTTGGAGCTGATCTCCGAGCCCGGTTTTGAGTACACCCGCGTGATGGTGCTGACCACCGCCCCCGAGATCGCGGGCCTGGACGCGCTCACGGACATGGGCCGGCTCGACATGCTCGTGTTCACCCCGGCGATCAAGCCGGAAGCACTCCTGCACAACATCCAGCAGCAGCTCAACCGCTACTGGTACATGCGCGCCAAGCGCGACCCCTCGATCGCCGGCACCTTCGACTTGCCAGAGGTCACCGAGCTGGACGTCGGGCTGACGGACCAGGAGATCATCACCCGCATCATCGAAGCCGCAGACAAGCACCTGGGCTACCAACCGCGCCTGACCTTCCCTCCTGGGGTCTACCTGACGAAGGAGGGCCACTACGTCGAGGAGGTCATCTTCGCGCTCTCCGGTCAAGTGCTGCTGCAGCGCTTTACCGACGCCGGCGATATCGTCATGCACCACGCCTCCACCGGGCATGTGATCGGCCTGCTCGCGCTTGCGAGCAACCGGGTCGGCTTCTTCACCGCGCGTACCACCACCGAGGTGGTCGCCGTCCAGTTGCCCACCGAGCAGGTCGACTACCTCATCCGCCAGGAGCCGGAGCTTTCGCGCCTGTTCAATATCCTGTTTGTGCGCTCCTACGACCGCCGCCTGCGCCGCGCCGAAGACATCCAGATCGAGCAGCACGAGCTCACCGCGCAGTTGGAAGAAGAACGGGCGCGGCTGACCACGGCGCTGCACAACCTCGAGGCGGCGCGCCGCGAGCTGATGAGCCAGGCGCGCTTCGCCTCGCTCGGCGAACTCGCCGCCGGCGTGGCCCACGAGCTGAACAACCCAATGGCGGCGATCGAGCGCACCGCGGACCACCTTGCCGAAGACGTCGAAGGACTCATCACCTCCAGCCCAAACCGCAGGTGGCGGGAGGCGACCAGCCACGCGCTGGAGGCCGCGCGCAGCTCGCATGCGGTGAGCACCAAGGAGGCCCGTGCGCTGCGGCGCGAGCTGACCGAAGTCACCGGCGATAGGGCGCTCGCCCAGCGCTGGGTGCTCGCCGGCCTGCACGACGTGGAATTTGCCAAGCAGGTGCGCGCTAATCGACGCTTGGACTACGAGACGGTGGAGCACGCGGCGTCGATAGGCACTGCCCTGCGCAACCTCTCCACCGCATCGACGCGCATTACGCAGCTGGTGGCCTCCCTGCGCGCCTACGCGCGGCCTGACGGCGACCCGGTCACCGACGTGGACGTGCACCAGAGCATCGAAGACACCCTGCAGCTGATCGCCCACAAACTACGCGGCGTGGAGATCAAAAGAGATTTCGCCGAGCTGCCGCACGTGACGTGTACGCCAGGGCAGATCGCGCAGGTGTGGACGAACCTGATCACCAACGCCGCCGAGGCGATCGAGGAGTCCGGCAAAGGCTCCACCATCACCATCCGCACGAGCGTGCCGAAGACCGGGTGGGTGCGCGTCGAGGTCATCGACGACGGACCGGGCATCCCGCCTGAGCGCATCGATAAGCTCTTCGAGCCCCGCTTCACCACGAAGAATGGGGAGGTCCGCTTCGGCATGGGCATCGGCTTAAGCATCTGCCGCGGCATCGTCAGCGCACACCACGGCACGATCGAACTGACCTCTTCTACCAACGGCACCTGTGCCACCGTGGGCCTGCCCATCGACGGCCCGCACGCACACGACGAAGGAGACACACCATGAACCTTGCCATCCTGATCCTTGAGGACGAGGCGGAAGTCCGCGCCGCCGTTGAGCGCGACCTTTTGCCCTTTGCCGAGCACATCCGCGTGGAGGTCGCCTCCGACGTGGAGGAAGCGTGGGAGGTGATCGACGAGCTCACCGAAGACGGCGACGTACTCGCGCTCGCGCTGTGCGACCACCGCATGCCCGGCACCACCGGCGTGGAGTTCTTGGTCCAGATGATGGACGACGACCGCACCGCCGCCACCCGCAAAGTCCTGGTCACCGGCCAGGCCCAGCTGCGCGACACGGTCCGCGCGGTCAACGAGGCCAACCTGGACCACTACATTGCCAAGCCTTGGGACGTCGACGAGCTGCACCAGGTAGTGCGCACCATGCTCACCGACTACGTCGAGGACATGGATATCGATCCCCTGCCCTACCTCGACGTGCTCGACGCCTCGCGCGCGATGGAGCTTGTGCGTCGGCGCTAGGGGACGTTCCACCCCATACGGGGTGAGATTGTCAAAATCGCTGGTGACAGGCCTAGCGTGGTGGCTATGCAGTTGCCAAAGTTTGGCCCCGCGTGGGCCGGCGCCTTGATGGGCACTTCTATCGCCTCCACGTTGTCTGGGCTCCACGGTCTGCACGTAGGCCAGCTCGTGTTCGCCCTGATCGCGGCATTGTTGCTGCTGATCTTCACCGCAGGCGCGCGCAATGCGCCTCCCCAGCACCAGAACATGGCGGCGTGGGGCATGTACACGATGGGGCTTCTCGCGTGCGGCTCGGCGTGGACTGCGCTGACCGGCAACGACGCCTTCCAGCTAGCCAGCTGGTGGATCGGCGCACCGCTGTCCGTCGTGGTCTGCCTCTGGCAACTGTGGGCGCTGTGGAAACTGCCGCACCACTACGACACACCAGCGTTCCCATGGGGACTCGCCCTGGTCACGCCCATGGTCGCAGCCACCTCCGGCGGCCAGCTCGCCGCACACCACGGGCAGTTCTACCACTACGCCGGCGAGGTGTGCTTCTTCCTCACCTTCCTCACGGCCATCCCACTGTTCGCCTACTGCTACTGGTGCTTCGCCCGCCGCAGCTACCGGCCCCGCGGCGCGGCAGCCGGCACCGCCTGGATCCCCCTCGGGGTGGTCGGTCAGTCGACGGCAGCCTCAGCCGTGCTTTTCGACGCCCACCGCTACGGCATCATCATGTTCACCATCGGTGCCCCGTGTGTCCTCTTCGCGATGTACTGCTTCTACCACGCAGTCTTTTCCTGGGCATCGTACGGCCCGGGTTGGTGGGGTTCTACCTTCCCGGTCGGCACGCTGTCCCTGGGCGCCTGGTACGAGGGTTGGCACGCGCTGTCTTTCGCTCTACTCATGCTGCTCTTCGGGCACTGGGGCGTGTCCGCGTTGCGCTACGGGGCTTGGCGTGTTCAGCGGACGTAACTGGCGGGTCCGGCTTCGGAGAGTATAGAAAAGTGGAACCATTTTTATCTCCTGGTCCACTTCTGGAAGAACAAGTGTTGCGCGCGTGCATTTAGTAACACCGTGGTGAGTATCGGGTAACGCGATGGTGAGTATCGAGTAACACTGCTGTTTTCGGGGGAAACTCTTTGGTGACCGCGTGACTTCAGGGCACGCGGCATTGCCAAAGGAGTCCGATTGTGACTGACTACAGGGCGGTGATGGACCTTGTGCTCAAAGGCTGGTCCGTTCGCCAGATCACAGCGACGATGGGATGCTCGCATTCCACCGTGCAAAAAGTTCGTAAGGTGCTGCAAGCAGAGCAGATCACGACCACGGCCCAGATTGCTGGGCTTAATGATGAAGCTGTAGCTGTGCTGTTTCATGATGGAAGATCCACAGGTCAGGGTGTGTTCGTCCCGATCGATTTCGATTCCGTGGTGAAAGCACGGACCGGAAGACATAAGACCACGCTGCAGGTCCTGTGGGGCAAGTACACCTCAACGCCAGCGCTGCCGGGGCAGCGGTACTACAGCTACGAGCGCACTTTCGCATTTTTGCCCGTACTATTTCGTCATTGATGTTGCTCATGGTTCACGCTCCTTCTAGTTTTCGTAGTGGTCAGCAGGCCGGATGAAAACGGCGTCAGCTGCGTCGTTGGTAAGCGGGGTGCTTGGGTGTTGTTGGTTCTTCGTCGCGGGCTGTGTGCTTCGCCCTGGTGCAGCAGGGTGCTGCTGCGCGTGCGCAATGTCAGTCTGGATGCGCTTGATCACAGCCATAGTTGGAGCCAGCTTCTTTTCTAAGACCTGCTGGCACGCCGGCTCGAGGGTGGCTTTGCTGTGCTTTTTGCCCAGGTTGGCCAGCACGTTGCGTGCTTGGAGAAGTCCGCGGGGGACGGCGGCACTATTACGATCGAGGATCATCGCTATGACCGTGTGCGTTGCAGAACCGAACGACGAGGCCCAAGCCAAAAGTTCGTCGCGGGTGAGCGCCTTGTGGCCTTCGTCATCGCTGCTTGGCCCATGGTTGGGATCAGTGGAATACCGGTATTTAAATCCGTGAAGACGTGTG
>NZ_KV817956.1:0-374 GCF_001814825.1 Corynebacterium sp. HMSC071B10
GGCGACGCGTCGATTACCACCGTGCTGAACATGGACATCGGCGACTTCGTCCAGTGGCGCATGCGCGACGACGGTGAGGTCGAAGTCCAGCTGACCAATGGCGAGTGGCTGCGCGGCGCCGAGCTGGTCAACCGGAAACTGCGCGCGGCCGGGTACATCGCCCTGATCTCGGCAACGGACGGCCCAGTCAATCTGTACCCGGTGAAGCTTGAGCGCCACGCCAACCGCGAGCTGCGCGCCCTGATGAGCGCCGACGGTGCCACCTGCGCGTGGAAAGGCTGCAACCAGCCGGCGGACTTCTCCGAAGCACACCACATCCAGGAATGGTCCAAAGGAGGGGCGACCGAGGTCGAGAACATGTGCTGGTTGTGCAC
>NZ_KV817957.1:0-734 GCF_001814825.1 Corynebacterium sp. HMSC071B10
CGGATTGGTCCAATCCGCATCAGCCCCCGGCTCCGTAGTACTCAGTGACGGGCCAGAAACACTGCGCCTGCGAACCGAAAAAGTGAAGGAGACGCTATGTCTATCAACCGCGCAATCGCCAGCGCCAGCGCCATCGTCATCGCCGCCGTCGGCCTCGTCGCATGCAACGACTCCGAGGAGAATATGGAGGACAAGATGGACGGCTCCATGACCCCGTCCTCCGATGCCATGATGAGCGAAGATTCCATGGCACCGTCTTCCGAGGCGATGATGAGCGATTCCATGGCACCGTCCTCCGATGCCATGATGAGCGAAGACAAAATGATGGAAGAATCCAAGTAGCACATAACCCAGGTGTTAGATTTAGAATCCGTGGATCCGGACCGTCTCTTAGAAAGCGTGCGCGCGGGCGATAAAGTCGCCTTCGCCGAGCTTTACGACGTTCTGGCCCCACAGATTCTAGGTCTCACCACCCACATCTTGCGTGACCGGGCCCAAGCGGAAGAGGTCACCCAAGAAGTCTTCGTGGAGGTATGGCTAAGCGCCCACACCTTCGACCCACACCGCGGCAGCGCCAAGTCATGGGTACTGCGGCTCGCCAAATCGCGCGCCATCGATCGGCTGCGGAGCTGGCGCAGCTCCCAAGCCCGCGACACCGACGATTTCAACAGTCAACTGACCACGTGGGTCGCTGCCGCTGAGGACGAAGCTCAACAGCGACTAGAGTCTGAGGA
>NZ_KV817958.1:0-1041 GCF_001814825.1 Corynebacterium sp. HMSC071B10
CGACATGCGCAAGGCCACCGCCCCAATAGAACCGGACGAATAAAAACAGCCGGGCCGACTCTGTCGGCCCGGCCCCGGTACCAACTACCCGGAACCCGGCAGTACCGGGTCTCCGGAACACCGGTACCAAAAACCCGCATCTGACAACGCCAGTGGGCGGTAGCGGAAACTAAAGCCCATGTCATCACCAACCCCGCCAACAGATCGCTTCCTTGACGAATCCGTCCTGGCCGACTTCACCGCGCTGCGGATGACTGCCTTCGGCAGAAGCGTCATCGACATCGCCAACGATCCCGCATTCGACGCATGGACGTTTTCCCAAAAGGTGCTCTACGCACTCGATAAAGAAGTCGCGGCCAGGCGCGAGCGACGCATCAACAAACTGCTGAAAGCATCCCGATCGCCGAACCTTGATGCTTGCCTTGAAAATGTAGTCTGCACGCCTGACCGCAACATCAACCCCGAGCAAGTCAGCAGACTCGCTCACGGACAATGGTGCCACCTGGGCCAAAACATTGTCATCCTGGGCAAATCCCCAGTCGGCAAAACCTACCTCGCCCAAGCCCTGATCACAGCAGCATGCCGCAACGACTACTCCGCACGGTTCTACCGCACCGACATGCTTGCCGCCGAACTGGCAGTCCTGCAACCCGATGACCCCATACGGCTGAAGTTCATCCAGCACCTCCACAACGTCGACGTCCTGGTCTTAGATGACTTCCTGACCACACCTATTGATGCCGCGACCGCGCACCAACTTCTCAACATCCTCGCCGGGCGAGAAGGCAAAGTCTCAACGATAGTGACCTCACAATTCGCCCCACTGGAGTGGTACAAGTCCATCCCCGACGCCGTGATCTCCGAGTCAATCCTCAACCGACTCGTCTCCGGCGCCGAGATCATCACACTCGAAGGACCAAACATGCGCCTGACCACCAACGCATAACCACCCACAACGCCTGAGTGAGACGCCGCTACCGGATACTCACTCAGGCGCTACCAGATACTCACCACACCGCTACCATTTCAGTCTTCTGAACA